>JBBRZT010000195.1:0-7575 GCA_038236395.1 Candidatus Acidiferrales bacterium | reverse complement strand
CTGCGGGACTCCTTTGAGCGAGATTGTTTCCGAGCCGGACATGCGGACGCCGGAAGAGGCTTACGCGTATCTGACTACTTTGCGGCAGATGCTGCTGTACACCGGGGTGAGCGATTGCAACATGGAAGAAGGCTCGCTGCGCTGCGACGCGAACGTGAGCGTGCGGTTGCGCGGGACCAGCGCGTTTGGGACGAAGGTGGAAGTTAAGAACCTGAATTCGTTTCGTTATCTGCAGAAGGCGCTGGAGTTTGAAATCGCGCGGCACATCGGGGTGCTGGAGGGCGGCGGGAAGATTGTGCAGGAGACGCGTTTGTGGAATCAGGGCGAGTCGCGGACGGTGTCGATGCGCTCGAAAGAAAAGGCGCACGATTACCGATATTTTCCCGAGCCGGACTTATTGCCGGTGCATGTGAGCGCGGAATGGCAGGAGGAAATTCGCGGGACGCTGCCGGAGATGCCGGAGGCGAAACGGGTGCGGTTGATTGCGGCGTACGGGATTACGGCCTATGACGCGGAAGTGCTGACGACCAGCTCCGAGCTTGCGGATTATTTCGAGGCGTCCGCGAAAACCGGAGCGTCGGGGAAGAGCACGGCGAACTGGATGCAGACGGAATTGCTGCGGCGGTTGAATGATTCGGGAAAGCAGATTGATGCGAGTCCGGTTTCACCGGCGGCGCTGGGGGAACTGGTGAAGCTGGTGGAGTCCGGGAAGATTACCGGGGCGATTGGCAAGAAAGTTTTTGCGACGATGTTTGAGTCGGGGCGCGGGGCGGCGGAGATTGTGGCCGCTGAGGGGTTGGGGCAGACGGTGGACTTGAGCGCGATTGAGCAGGCGGCGCGCGAGGTGATTGAGAAGTATCCGGATAATGTGGCGAAATTCAAGAGCGGGAATGAAGGTGTGTTTAAGTTTTTTGTGGGTCAGGTAATGCGCGCCACGAAGGGTCAGGCGAATCCGCAGGTGATCAACGACGTAGTGAGGAAGCTTTTGACGGAGTGACGATCACTCGCTGGTGCGTACTCAGGGTAAAGCAGATTCCCCGCCCAACACACGGCGGGCAAGCTCACCCGCCTGGAAAAGGCGGCGGGATTCGGAATGACCCGTGTCGGGAATTTTTGGTGATGGGTCAGCTTTGTGACCTAGAGTAAAAAACCCCATGAGCAACATCGGCACATGGGGCACCCAGAAACAGACCAACTCAACTCAGAATTTCTTCAGAGAACACTTAAGGCTACTTCTCGACTTTTACTTTTTCCCCTTTTTCTACCTGGTCGACGAGGCGGGTGCGCGAGGCGGTGCGCGCTTCGGGGTGCTTGGGGGTCCAGTCCTCGGGGGGAAAAGCTACGCGCCAGAAGGCCGGGCGCGGCTCGGAAAATTCCAGGCCGACTTCCGCTTTGCCATCGCGGACGGGGCCGAGGAACACTACATGGCATTCCTGGTCCTCTTCGGTCATGTTGTGCTTCATTTTCAGTTTGCTGCCACTGGTGATGCGAGTCTTGAGGGCAACCAACGCGCCGTGGGCGTTGACGGCCAGCGTGTCGGTCTTTTCTTCGAAAAGCTTGTTTTGCGCATCGTTGCCGCGAATAAGCACGCCCACCTGCATTAAAACGCGCTGGCTGCGGCGACGCACCGCTGGATTTGTGGTGGTGTTGGCTACTTGGCTCATGACAGTCTCACTTCCCTCAACTATACGCCGGGACGGGGGCTTGTCGAGGGGCTTGAAGTTTGGTGTATACAAAAATGATACAGCGGGGCAGACCGGCGGATGATGAACGAGCGGTGAAAGTTTCCGGCTAGAAAATCAGCTGTGCTTGGCTGGCGGCGTCGCGGCTTGAGCCGGGATTTCGTGGCGCTGATCGATGGGAACGTAGTGGCGCGTGTCGTAACCCAGATAAATCTGGCGCGGGCGCGCGATTTTTTGCTCGGGATCGAGCAACATCTCTTCCCACTGGGCTATCCAGCCGGAAGTGCGCGGGATGGCGAAGAGCACCGGGAACATGGTCATGGGGAAGCCCATGGATTGGTAGATGAGCCCGGTGTAGAAATCCACGTTGGGGTACAGCTTGCGCTTGACGAAATAGTCGTCTTCCAGGGCGATGCGCTCGCACTCCAAGGCGATTTCGAGGAGCGGGTTTTTGCCCATGAGGTCGAAAACTTCGTAGGCCACGCGCTTGATGATGCGGGCGCGGGGGTCGTAGTTTTTGTAGACGCGGTGGCCGAAGCCCATCAGTTTTACTTCACCGGCTTTTACCCGCTTGATGAAGTCAGGGACCTTTTGCACCGAGCCGATTTCCATGAGCATGCGCAACACTTCTTCGTTCGCGCCGCCGTGGAGCGGGCCGTAGAGAGCGGCGATGGCCGCGGCGGTGGCGGAATAAGGATCGACGTGAGAGCTGCCGACACCGCGAATGGTGTTCGCGGAGCAGTTTTGTTCGTGGTCGGCGTGCAGGATGAAAAGAATGTCGAGGGCGTGCTCCAGCGTGGGATTGGGGCGGTAGCGCGTCTCGGTGGTGCGGAAAAGCATGTTCAGAAAATTGCCGGGATAGCTGAGATCGTTATCGGGATAGACGAAGGGCATGCCCAGCGAATGGCGATAGGAAAACGCGGCGATGGTGGGCATCTTGCCGATCAGGCGATAAGTTTGTTTCTTGCGCGATTCGGGACTGAAAATATCCTTGGCGTCGTGATAGTAGGTTGAAAGCGCCGCGATGGTGGAAATCAGCATGCCCATGGGATGGGCATCGTAATGGAAGCCGTCGAGAAATTTCTTGATGCTCTCGTGGATGAAAGTGTGATGGGTGACGTGATAGGTCCAGTCTTTCAGCTGGGCTTCGGTGGGCAGCTCGCCGTTGAGGAGCAGGTAGGCGGTTTCGAGATAGGTACTTTTTTCGGCGAGGTCGTCGATGGGATAGCCGCGATAGCGCAGGATGCCGGCGTCGCCGTCGATGAAAGTGACTTTGCTGATGCAGGAGGCGGTGTTGTTGAAGGCCGGGTCGTAGCTCATCATGCCGAAATCGGAGGGTTGGACTTTAATCTGGCGGAGGTCGGCGGCGCGGATGGCGTCGTTCACGATCGGTACTTCGTAATTTTTGCCGGTGCGATTGTCGGTGATGGTCAGCGTCTCGCGAGGCGTGGCGGAACCGTCGGTCTTTCTGGATTGAGTGGCGGACGGAGCGGATTCCATGCAAAACCTCGGAGGCAGTTGGTGAGGTGCCTGAAGACCACTTTACACCAAAGGGACCGTTGGCGGGAATCGGATGAAAGACGGAGCGGAGGCAGAACTGGAAGAAATGGTTGAGGTTGCGGCGGGCCGGGCGGGCGTTCAGGACATGCTAGATGTGCCTCTTGACAATAGTCGTTATAACGAGTATTATGGTTTCGTTTTGAGGAGGCAAAGATGATCGACATTCGCAAGAGCACTGAGCGCGGGCATGCGAACCACGGCTGGTTGGACAGCCATTTCAGCTTTTCGTTCGCGGATTATTATGATCCGGAGCACGTGCAATTCCGGACGCTGCGGGTTTTGAATGACGACCGCGTGGCGGGCGGGGCCGGTTTTCCGAACCATCCGCACCGGGACATGGAGATCGTGACGTATGTGCTGGAGGGCGCGCTGGAACATCGCGACAGCATGGGCAACGGCTCGGTGATTGCGCCGGGAGACGTGCAATACATGAGCGCGGGGACGGGGGTGACCCACAGCGAGTTTAATCCGTCGAAGGAGCCGCTGCGGCTGTTGCAGATCTGGATGGTGCCGGAGAAGCGCGGGTTGAAACCGGCGTACGACCAGAAAAACTTCAGCGTGGCGGAGAAGAAGGCGCGGTTGCGGCTGGTGGCTTCGCCGGATGGCGCGGACGGGTCGGTGAAGATCCGGCAGGACAATTCGCTGTACGCGACGGTGCTGGACAAGGATGACACGGTGCGGCACGAGCTGCGGCCGGGGCGTCATGCGTATGTGCAGGTGGCGAAGGGGCAGGTGAAGCTGAATGGGACGCCTTTGCAAGAGGGGGATGGGGCGGCGATTTCGGAGGAGAAGAGCGTGGAATTGACTGGCGTGGAGAATGCTGAGGTGTTGTTGTTTGATTTGGTGTAAGGGCTGGATCAGGTGAGCGGAAGAAACGGCGCGAGGGATTTTTCTTCGCGCCGTTGTTGTATTTTAGGGGCCGCAACAATAATTGACATGGGCGCGTACGAAAGATGAGGGCTGGGCGTTGGATCAAACAGCAGATTCCTCACCCGCCGGAAAGGCGGCGGGTTCGGAATGACGGTTGTCGCTATTGCTGAAATTGTGGAATCGGATTAGCCGCGGGTGCGGTGGAATTCGCGCATGAAGGTGGTTAGAGCGGCGACGGCTTCGGGGGTGACGGCGTTGTAGAGGGAGACGCGCATGCCGCCTACGGAGCGATGGCCGACAGTTCCGACGAGCCCGGCGTCTGCGGCTTCTTTGGCGAATTGCTTTTCGATGGCTTCGTCGCCACCGGCTACGCGGAAGACTACGTTCATTTTGGAGCGCGATTCGCGCTCGACGGGGCAGGAATAAAAGCCGCCATTTTCGATAGTGTCGTAGAGGAGCTTGGCTTTGGCGTCGTTGCGCGCGGTGATCGCGGGGATGCCGCCTTCGGATTCAATCCATTCGAGGACCAGGCCAACAATGTAAATGGCGAAGGTGGGCGGCGTGTGGTAGAGCGACTTCTCTTTTATGTGGGTGCGGTACTGCAGCAGGGTGGGAAGATTTTTGTCGGCGCGCTCGGCGAGGTCTTTGCGCACGATGACGATGGTGGTGCCGCTGGGGCCGAGATTTTTCTGCGCGCCGGCGAAGATCAGGCCATATTTTTTGACATCGATGGGGCGCGAGGCGATGTCGGAAGACATGTCGGCAACCAGGGAGGCGCTGCCGGTGTCGGGCAGGGATTTCCACTGCGTGCCTTCGATGGTGTTATTGGTGCAGATGTGCACGTAGGAGGCATCCGTGGAAAACTTCATCTCCGACTGGCGCGGAAGGCGCGCGAATTTGTCGGGTTCGCCGGTGGCGGCGATGTTGTGGAGGATACCCTTTTTCAGCTCGCCGATGGCTTTGGCGGTCCACATCCCGGTGTGCAGCACGTCGACAGGCTTTCCGGGGAGGCAGAGATTCATGGGCACCATGGTGAACTGCATGCTGCCGCCGCCCTGGAGGAAGAGGACAGCGTAGTCGTCGGGGACGGCGAGGAGTTTGCGGAGGCGGGCTTCGGCGTCGGCAATGATGCTTTCGAATTTGGGCGAGCGGTGGCTCATCTCCATGACGGACATGCCGCTGCCGCGCCAATCGAGGAGCTCTTCGCGGATGCGCTGGAGAACGGGGAGGGGCAGAGCGCCGGGGCCGGCATTGAAGTTAAAGGCGCGCTTGGAAGTTTGGGGGAGACTGATTGAGGTGGTCACGATGGGTAAAATCCTCTCTGGAGCGGCGTTTTCAAGTTAGTTTCGAGCAGAATGGCACGCCTGCTGATCAAGTATTAAGACCTTTAGAATAACAGAAGTAGCGGAGGGTTCGAAATGAACGGCGATTTCCTAGTGCTCCCGTGTGTAATCTACCCTTGCGCGTGAATCAGTTACTAGAGTTTTAGGCAACTAGAACCTCCGGTTCATTGACCGGGGCGGCGCGAAAACCGATTCTGGACAGGTCATGAAAGAACGCAGAAAGAATCAGCCCGGCCGCGGCGAACGCCGTCAAGCCGATGCTTACCGGATTGCCGACGCGCTGAAGAGGCGCGGACGGGTGTCGCTGCATGTGCAGGGCGACGGGATGATGCCGTTTGTGCAGCCTGGAGATGTGGCGCTGATCCGCAGAGGCAAGCTGGAGAATATGCGCAGCGGAGATGTGGTGCTGCTGCAGCGGGGCAATCACTTGATCGCGCAGCGTCTTGGCGAAGGCGACGATTTTGAGAATGACGGTGAAAATCGCGGAGATGCTTCAGGGCAGGGTGAGCAGCAGGAATGCCTAGGGCAGATTGTGCGCTTGCAGCGTAGGGCGGAAGAGATTGATTTGACGACCAAGGAAACGCCTATTACCGCGTTGGTGTCGCGAATTTTGCGACCGGCGCGTTGGGCTAAAGAGACTTTGCACTTGTCTGACGAAGCCAGCCGCTAAGCTTTTGCTGAACTCCCCGGCTATCTAACACTTCTGTTTTTTCGCTAGAAAATCATTGTGATTCGACCAGGGCGAATTCGACGCGTTTGCGCATGGGGTCGATGCGTTCGGCGCGAACGCGGACCTGGTCGCCGAGACTCCACTTGAATTGTTTTCGTTTTGCGCCGCGACCGGAGCCTGGTTGATTGCGGCGATTGTCGCGGCCGCCACTTCTGCCACGGGGATGGTCTGCGCCGGAGCCTCCGGCGAGCGAGACGATGGCGTGATCGGCTTCGCGGAATGTGCAGCGGGTGCCGGCGGCTTCTTCGAGCGCGCCGATGGGTAGCAGGCCTTCGACGAAAACTTCGAACAGTTCCACGAAGCAGCCGTACTTCTGCACGGAAATGATCAGGGCGTCGTATTCCTCGCCGAGATGCTGCTCCATGAACTGGGCGGTCTTCCAGTCCATCAATTCGCGTTCGGCGCCGTTGGCGCGGCGCTCGGCTTCGGAAGTTTCGTTGGCAATTTCTTCGAGCTGATGGTGGGAATAAAGCTTGGCCTCTTCGTTTGGCGATTCGCGCTGGGCGCGCGGCGGCTGAGCGGCGGGCGTTGCATGCGAATCGGAGATCGGCGGTTTGAATTGCGGATGCTGCACGGCCCATTTCAAGATGCGGTGGACGATCAAATCCGGGTATCGGCGAATCGGCGAAGTGAAATGGGTGTATTCGTCGAAGCCGAGCGCGAAGTGGCCCAGCGGTTCCGCGGAGTAACGCGCCTGCTTGAGGGAGCGAAGCATCAGGTAGGAGATGATGCGCTCCTCGGCTTTGCCGGTGATTTTGCGAATGAGGCGCTGGTAATGCTGGGGAGTGATGCGCAAATCGCCGCCGCCGGGCAGGCTGACTTTCATGCCGCGTTCACGGCCGTGTCCGTAGGAATCGGGGCGGCCGGTCCGCGCGGGAGCGGGGACGCGTCCGTGGCGGACGGCGACTTCGCGCTGGTGCAGATTTTCGACGCCGAGAGAATAGCCGAAGGCGCGAGCCAGCTCTTCAAACTCCAGAACTTTTTTGGCGTCGGGGATTTCGTGGACGCGATGGAGCGATTCGATGGCGCGCTGCGAGAGATAGCTGTCCACGGCGCGATTGGCGGCCAGCATGAATTCTTCGATGAGGCGGTGGGCGATGTTGCGCTCGCTGCGGACGATGCTGACCATGCGCTGCTGGTCATCGAAGGCGATGACCTGTTCGGGGAGATCGAAATCGATGGAGCCGTGTTCGCGGCGGCGGGCGTTGAGGAGCAGCGCCAGTTCTTTCATGTTGGCGAAGTGTTTGGTGAGCGGGGCGTAGCGCTCGCTCATTTCGGGATCTTTTTCGATGACCTTGTTGACGTTGGTGTAGGTCATGCGTTCGAACGAGCGGATGACGCCGGGGGTCATGCGGGCGCGCTGCATGTTGCCCGCGGCGTCGAATTCCAT
>JBBRZT010000194.1:0-7602 GCA_038236395.1 Candidatus Acidiferrales bacterium | reverse complement strand
GTGGAAAACCAGTTTCGCACCGCCAGATGTTCTCCAAATCGATTGCTGGAAACGCCCGCTCCCAGCAATCGCGCGAGGGTGTCTTCCGCGCACGGTTCTCGCAACGCGCTGGAAGCAATGGTGGACGGGCGCGACGGCCTCAACGCTGCGAGACGTGAGAATCTTTGATCGGCAGATTGCATTTTAATTCGCTGCGTCCCCGTAAACGCACAGCCGGTCCAGTATCGCCAGTGCCGCCTCTTTCGCGCGCGGCGCCAGGTCACCCGCGGGTCCCACGCACGAGGGGCAGCCTTGCGCGCACTGGCAGGCCACGATCAATTCGCGGGTTCTACGCATCAGGATTTCATGTGAGCGATACAGCGGCTCGGAAAAACCAATTCCACCCGGGTAAGCGTCGAACAAATACAGATTGGGCTCAAAAAATTCTTTCGCGTTCTGGGAAATGCGGTCGCGCAGCTGTACGGATTCCATCGCCACGTCCTCGCTATTCGGGTAAGGCGGCTTCTCGCCGATCGCGGTGCCCAGGTCGCGGCGATCGCACATCAGCAGCAGCGTAGCCACCGTCGCCAGCGCAT
This sequence comes from Candidatus Acidiferrales bacterium, assembly GCA_038236395.1. GTDB lineage: Bacteria > Acidobacteriota > Terriglobia > Acidiferrales > UBA7541 > Acidiferrum. Next base: position 7,027 of record JBBRZT010000194.1, on the reverse strand, counting down.
GCAGCAAACCAAACATGCCGCTCTGCCGCTCGCTGATGGGAAAGGGCAGCGCCTCCAGCAAACCCCGTTCAAGCGTGATCCAGTAGGACGTGGTGTGCATCTCGTTTTCGGGCAATTCCAGGTTGCCCGCGCCGATGTTTTCATTGGTAAAGAACTTGAGCTTCTTGAAGCCGATCACTTGCGAGCGCACCAGTACATCGCCGTGCGATCGCTGCGCGGGTATCGCCGGTATTACCTGAATTGTTTCGCCCGCGCGCGTTTCTTCGGCGCACTCCAGAATCCGCACCTGCGTGTAACGAATCGCGTCCGTGTAGTAATCCACATCCACGCGCTTCACGTACGCCTTGCGCTCTTTGAAATCCAGATGCTCCACGTGATACTGCTGCCCGCCGTGAAGGTAGATGGCTTTTTCGTGCACCGTGGTCAGCGCGCTGGAAAAATCCACTTCGCCGATCACCGCGGGCGCGCCGGTAATGTCGATGATCACGAAATTGTCGCTGGTCACCGAGCGCAAGCTGACCGTGTCCGCCGGGTACGCCTCCTGCGTCCAGTGATAATTTTCTCCAGCGAGATGTAGAAAGCCCGCCTCCGCCAGCCGCGCGCACAGGTCCTGAACGTCCACTTCTCCAAAGCGTTCCTCGGGACCGATAGGCAGTTCGAATGCCGCGCATTTCAGATGATTGACGAGAATTTCCAGATTGTCTGGCTGGATAAAGGCATGTTCCGGAGTATTCCCGAAAAAATAATCGGGATTTCTTACGATGAACTGGTCCAGCGGCGCCGAAGAAGCCACCAGCACCGCACACGAACTGCCGCTGCGCCGTCCTGCGCGTCCCGCACGCTGCCAAGTGGCCGCAATCGTGCCCGGATAGCCGGCCATCACCACGGTGTCTAGCGATCCGACATCAATCCCCAATTCCAGCGCGCTGGTGGATACCACGCCGCGAATTTGTCCGTCGCGCAACCCGCGTTCGATTTCCCGGCGTTCATTCGGCAGATACCCGCCCCGATAGCCTCGAATATTTGTAGCTCGGCCCGGCGCCTGAGGATTCGCCTGCTGCAGATACGTCAGCATCAGCTCTGTGTGCAGGCGCGAATTGGCGAACACCATGGTTTGCAGATCGCGCTTCAAAAACTCCTGCGTCACGCGGCAGGCTTCATTGATATAGCTACGCCGAATCCCCAGCGCGCGATTCACCACCGGCGGGTTGTAAAACACAAAAGTTTTCTCGGCGGACGGCGCGCCGTTGGCATTTAACACCTCCACATCCGTCTCCAGCAGCTTGCTCGCCAGCTCCCCCGGATTCGCAATCGTCGCCGAACAGCAAATAAATTGCGGATTGCAGCCGTAAAAATTTGCGACACGCCGCAAGCGCCGCAGCACATTGCAAAGATGGCTGCCGAATACCCCTCGATAGGTGTGCAGCTCGTCCAGCACGATGTAACGCAAATTCTCAAACAGGCGCGTCCATCGCGTGTGATGCGGCAGGATGCCGGTGTGCAGCATGTCCGGATTGGTCAGCACGATGTGGCTTTTTTCGCGAATCGCTTTGCGCGCATCGCTTGGGGTATCGCCGTCATAGGTAAAAACGCCGAACCGGTTATCCAGCCGCTGATTTACATCGTGAATTTCCGCCAGTTGATCCTGCGCCAGCGCCTTGGTGGGAAAAAGGTACATCGCCCGCGTGTCGGGATTTTCGAGAATCGCGTTGATCACCGGCAGGTTGTAGCACAGCGTCTTTCCCGACGCCGTCGGCGTAACGATCACAATATTTTTGCCGTCGTGCACGGCCTCCGCGGCGGCGGCCTGGTGGCTGTAAAGCCGCTCGATGTTTTTGGCCTGGTACGCGGCGCGCAAATCTTCATGAACCCACGCGGGAAACTCCGCCCACTGTGCCGCACGGGCAGGGAAGTGCCGCACCGCCGTCAGAGTTTCGCCGTCGCGGTCGCGCAACGCGAAGCCGTCGAGAACCTCGCGCACCCGGGTGATCGACGACGATTCCGCAGCCCTGCGCACTGCAAGAGATTCGGGCATATTTGGGTCCTCCAGTGAATTCGCCTTTTGTTCGCCAAAGCTAGCACGCTGCGCCACAGCGTGCAACAGCAAATCAGGAGGTGCGCAGACGAAGAATCAAAATGGCGCCGATGAGGAAGAGAATCGCGGAAACTCCAAAAGCGGCCTGAACGCTCACCGCACTCCACAAAAATCCAATAAATATGCTGGAAATGAAATCACCGCCGGCATTCACAGCCGCTAAAGTACCGAAAGCCATGCCGTGCTGTTCTTTGGGAACGAGTTCCGCGGCCAGCGAGTCTTCCAGCGCCTCTTCCGTGCCGACGTAGAGACCCGCCAAAATAAAAATCATGCCCAACATCCACAGTGAGTGCGTCGCAAAGCACAGCAACACAGCCGTCACTGTCGCCAGCGCATATCCGCCGGCCAACACGCGCTTGCGCTGCTGAACGTGATCGCTGAGCCACCCGCTCAGATACGCCGAGCCGGCATAAAACACGTTGTGCAGCGTGTACAGCCCGACCGCAATGCTCGCCGCACCCGTGGCTCCGTGGATGGGCGAAAGCATGCGGGATGCATAAAGAATCAGCAGGGTGTGAGAAAAATCTCCCGCGCCAAAAATGCCCACGCCAAAAAGCAGCCTGCGAAAAGGAATCGGCAGCGCGCGTACGCCGCCAAGGAAAGATTGCCGGGGCTTTGCTACGAACGGCCGTTCGCGGACCAGCAGCCAGAACAAAACGGCCGCGAACAATCCCGGCGCCAGCGTCCACAGAAATACTCTTCGATACGAATGCCCCGTGGCGTTCAGCAACCACAATGCGCTCAGCGGACCGACGATGGCGCCCACTGTATCCATCAACCGTTCCAGCCCGAAAGCCCGTCCATACGCACCGGGCGGAGTGTCCGCCGCCAGCAGCGCCTTTTTCGCCGGCGAACGAATGCCCCGTCCCAGCCACGCCGCCGCCCGGCCGAACAACACGTGATATGCGTGAGTTGCAAAAGCAAACGACGCCGTCGCCAGCGCCGTGAACGCGTAACCCACCACCGCGAGCGGCTTGCGATGCTTCAGCCGATCCGTGTAATGGCCCGACGCCAGTTTCGTGAAGCTCGACAAGCCATCGGCGATTCCTTCGATCGCTCCCAGCCACGCCGGTCCCGCGCCGATCGACGCCAGAAACGCCGGCAGCACCGCCGTGGCTGTTTCATGGCTCCAGTCGCTGAACAGGCTGGTCAAACCGACACCCAGCACCGTCCGGTTCAGCCACGCGCTTTTCTTCTGCGTTTCAGGCATGTTGGGAATTATGGCAGGTCATCGCAAATATTGGTTTCACGAAAACGCAATTCACAGGCAATTCACCGCTTTGCGGCGCGATACAGAATCACGCGCACTTTTTCGAGCGTAATCAAACCACCTTCGACCATTTCATCGAGCCGCGGCAGAATTTGATCGATGCGTTCCGCGCTCTCAATCGTTTCCAGAATGATCGGCAAATCCTGCGACATCCTCAGCAGTTTGTCGGTGTGATATACGCTCGAGCCGCCAAATCCACCCACTCCGCGCAGCACCGTCGCACCGGAGAACCCCTCTTTACGCAACATTTCCACGATGGCTTCGTACAGCGCTTTCCCGTGCCATTTGTCCGATTCGCCGATGTGAATGCGCATCAGCACTCGTTCGCCTTCGAATTTTTCATGTGTCATAACAGCACCCCAGCTCTGTATTCTAGAATTTGTTAGCCAGCCGAATTCCCGCCACCGACAAGAACAATCCGGCGATCACGCTGGCCCCCACATAAATCGAAGCGCGCATCCATTCGCCATCTTCCATCATCTTGGCCGTCTCCCACCCAAAGCTCGAAAAAGTCGTAAACCCGCCAAATAGTCCCACACCAATCGCCATGCGCCAGTCCGGCGAAATCACCATGCGATTCAACGTAAACTGCGCGATTAATCCCAGAAAAAAACAGCCCGTCAGATTCACGAGCAAAGTGCCATAAGGGAACGTCCCGCCCGTTCGAACCTGCACCACGCCCTGCAACCCATAACGGGCGAGCGTGCCGGCAGCTCCAAATAACGCGATCAATACGATTCTCAAATTATCTCCAGTCCGTCCAGCTCTTAAATTTAGCTGCCGCCAAAACAAAAAACTCCTGGCGCCGCTAGGCAGCCAGGAGTCATCAGATCCAGAAAACGTTCCGGAACGGTTATGGCGAACTCCATCGCCGTACGATTTTTATCAGTCTAGCACTTTCGCCCAGAGCAAGAAGCGATTTTCAACGCCTGTGCCAGAAGAACCACCCGGCCAGGCGCTCAGTAGTGGAACCGGTATTTCACCTGCACAAATATTTCGCGCGGATTGATATAGTGCGTTCCGCCAAATGTCAGGCTGTTATCAAGCAGGAATCGGCGGTTTGCGATGTTGAGCCCACTCAAGCCCACGGATAGCCGTTCGCCAAAATTCTTCCCGACGGTAACATCCAACGTGGTGTGGCCTGGAAGGTGATGAGCTTCATCGTCTCCGTTTACGAACCCCGATCCGTAATACACATCTGCAGAGGCATAGCTTCGCCACGGGAGCGATAAATTTCCGCCGACATGCAGGGTGTTACGCTGGTCGTGGTCCAACAGGAAATACCCGTTATCTTCAGGAGACTCAAGATCGGTTAGCCCGCCGTTGATGGCTCCCCGCCCTTGCGCGATCTGATTTGAATACGTCACGTACAGCTGGCCCCGGTTGGCAATCTTTGGCGAGCGCAGCGTCAATTCCCATCCGCGAATCAGCGCCCCGTCAATAGTGAGCGGGAAAAAAATATCCGAATTTCCCACGCTGCTGTGATCGAAATAATTGTTCGCCCGCGTGCGAAACGTATCGGCATCCAGAATCCATCCCTTAAATGGAATCGCCACTCCAAACTGCGACTCTTCGTCGCGTTCGCCATGCAGCGGAATAAATCCCAGGTTCTGCGAAGTCACAAATTCCAGCAGCGGTCCCGAAGCCGTCAACAACGGCGGCGCTTGATAAAAGCGTCCGTAAAAGCCGCGGAATACCCAGTTGAGTTTGGGCACTCGCACCGCGGCCCCGAATCGCGGGCTGGTGGCGTTCTCCACGATACTTCCGGAAAAGTGCGTCTGGCGAATCCCGGCGTTCAGCGTGAGCCACGATGTGACGCGAAATTCGTCCTCGGCAAAAATCGCCTCCATCGAACCGGTAAGACTCTCCGGATGCCTGAAGTTCTGCCCAAAAGCTGGATCGGCCGGATCGTTAAAAATCACGCCGAATAGTTCGTCGTTCTGCTGCGCGAACGCATACACGCCCGCGCGCCCGTTGTTGCGGCCTTTGATGACCGACAAAGTCGCCTGCCCGCCCTCGTAATGAGAACCACGCCTGTCCGTCGTCGCGCTCGGAAAATCGTTGGGATTGCTTTCAAAGTTGGCGCTATTAAAGTGGTAGAACGGAGAAACGGTCATCACCAGCCCAGTGCCAAAAGTGCGCACCCACGAAAACGCCACGAATGCATCGCTCTCATTGTTCGCGTCACGTAAGCCGCTGCTCACCGGGTCATCTGGCGCGTAAGGAATTTGATAGTGGTCCCGGCGCAGCGAACTGACAAATCGCAGTTGGTCCTTCGAATCCAGATTAAACATCAGCGACGTGAATCCGCCGTAGCCGTCCGCGCGGTCGTGGATCACCGCCGAAGTCGGCGTCTCGAGTCCCAAATCTGTGCGGCTCCCATTCACGCTGGCGTAGTACGCGAAGCGGTTGGTGTGCCCGCCAAAATTAACCTGGTCGTCCGTCTGGTAAAAATTCCCAAAGCTGGCCACCACTTCCGCGTCGTTGTTCCATTCGAACCCCGTTCGCGGCGCCACATTAAAAACGCCATAAGTGCGATCGCCGAAATCGGCGGAATAACTGCCCCGCTGCGCCTCTACCGTGTCGACATCTTTGGGGTCGATTTGCGGCCCCAGGTTACTGGCGATATTGGTGTTGGGGATCGGCACGCCATCGATCAGCCAGCTCACTTGGTGCCCACCGCGCACGTGCAATTGATCGTGCGTGACGTATGCGCCCGGCACGTAATTGGTGATCATCGCCACGCTGTTCGAGCGCGTCGCCCCCGGCGTATCGCTGATTTCTTTCCGGTCGATCAGGTTCGTGGGTGTGGACGACTCGGTCTGCTCCGAAGCGGAATTGGCTGACACGGTCACCGATTCCACCCGGCTGGCCAGATGCATTTCAAAATGTAGAATCGGCGCACTGCCGGAAAGCACGCGCACGCGACGTGTTTCCGTCACAAACGCCGGATCCGACGCTGTCACGGTGTACTCGCCAAGCGGCACCGCATCAAAGTGAAACTGCCCGTCGGCGTCGGTGTTCACCGTCACGCTGTACTCCGAATCTTTCGCCGCCAGCACGATTTTTATATCGGCGACCGGGCGGTGTTGCGGGTCGTGCACAATTCCGCGCACCGTGCCAAACACGGTGGCGAACGCAGTTCCGCCGAACAGCAAAACAACCACGCACAGCAAAATAAGTCTTTGCAAGAAATCCTCCCGCCTTAGGCGCATATACACGGTCTGAAAAAAAAAGCCGCGGCCAGTTGGTTGTTAGTAGAGGTGCGGGTGACTTACAGCGTGAAGCGGGAGAAACGAGGAGGAGGCGAAAGCACTTCAGAAGAGCGAGGCAAACCATTCAATCTCAAAAGCGGCGCAGCCGTGGTGGCGCCATCGGGCCTCGCCACCGAAGCCGCCACCGGCAACACAGATGCCAGCGGCGCAACCAGCGGGTGGTCGGAACTCTGACAGCAGCGCATGCTGCAACCGGTCATGCCGGCCATTTCGTCTTCGCAGTCGGCACTATGCACGGGAGCTTTTGAATGATGATGTTCGGGAATCGGGCAACGGTCGGCGGTGCAACACGCCGCAGCGTGGGCGCTCCAGGCTGCTCCGGCAAAGGGGGCGAGCAGCAGGGCGGCAGCAAGCAAGCACAGCCAGGCTTGCAAAATCCGCAACGGC
>JBBRZT010000193.1:0-7618 GCA_038236395.1 Candidatus Acidiferrales bacterium | reverse complement strand
TCGCACCCTGCATCGCGCCCACGGCATGAGGCCCGGGGCGTTTTCTATCTGCATGCACCGGCCTGATGCCGCGACCGTCAGCTACGCCGAGGTAGATTGCACTGGTGAGTTGACGCGCATGACCTACCAGGAGGGCAGCCCGTGTCTTGGGGAACATGCGCTCAATTTCTGCGCGCAAGCCGTGGCAACCCCGAAAAAGTCGCAAGCAGCTCTAATTTCCTGAATCCGCGCATCCAGATCCGCATCCGATATGCCTATAGAAGGCTTGTTTGCGGAGGTCCATCCCCTTGGGCGATGTTTATCGCATCAATGTGGCAATCACCGAGTTTCGAGAAGCCTACAACGCGGGCGACGCAGGCCGTGTGCTCGCGCTTTTCCATGAGGGATTCGTGTATATGTCAGAGGGCTTAACCAGCGGATTCGGATCCGCTGCTAATGCCGGGCTGAAAGCGAGGCTCACGGCGCTGTTTAGCGAGTATTCCGTCAAGTGCGTGCCCATCATCATCGATATCGCGCCAGCTGGAGACTTCATGTTCGAATTTGGCTGGCACGAATTTACGCTTAGCCCCAAGGCCGGCGGCGAAGCGATCCACCGGCGGCACCGCTATTTCCAGTTGTGGCAGAAGGACTCGTCGGGAGCGTGGAAGATCAAATATTTCATCAATAATTCCGACGTGGCTGAAGTGTTCAACGGACAAATGACGCGCTGGTTTCGCAGTGAGGATAAGGCCCAGGAAGCTACAATCCAGTGATTATTCGTCCTGAATTTTCTTGTAAAGCCGCTCGCTGAATCCGGAAGGCATCTTGTACTCCACGCCGTCTGCCACCAGGGTCACCACATTCTTGGTGCCGTCATAAATAGCTTTGCAGTGGGCGCAGGTCTTGAAATGGGCTTCCATTCGCGCGCGCAATTCGGCGTCCACGTCCCCATCAATATAGTTGGAGACCTCTCTCCAGACCTCGAGACAAGTGATCTCAATCACTTTCATTGGATTCGCAGATCTCACTTAAGTTTCACTTTGTTAACATCCTGCCCGCTTACCACGGCCGCACCTTCTCATACTCCTGCTTGCCGGCATACCAACTGCCGTCTATGCCGGGGGCCAGCGCATCCCGCATCTGGAAGCGCGCCCGTAAGAGCCTTGTTTTCACACTGCCTTCGGTGATTCCCAGGGCCTGGGCGGTCTCCTGAATGCTCAGATGCTGGACGTCTCTAAGGATAAGCACTTCGCGATACTTTTGGGGCAGGGAGTCCAGAGCTCGCTTCAGCGCCTCGCGTAACTCCTTTCGTTGCAATGCTTCAGAGGGGATCTCGCGCCAGTCGGCATAGTCCTTGGGGAAATAGTCACCCTGTTCGTCGGTCTTTTCCTCGTCGGTGGACTCGAACAGGTGGCGGCGGTCTTTGCGCAGCTTAAGGCGCGCTTCATTGATAGTGATCTGAATCACCCAGGTGCTGAACTTGGCTTCTCCCCGAAACCTGGAAATCGCTGCAAGGGCCTTGAGGACAGCTTCTTGCGCGGCTTCCTCGGCATCGGCGGGGTTATTGAGAATCGACATGGCCGCGGCGTAGATGCTGCGTTCGCAGGGCTGGACCAGGGCGTAAAACGCCTCCCGGTCTCCCGCGCACACCCGCGCGATCACCTGCGCCTCGGTGGTCAAGTCTGTTCTGGGCAAGCCCATTGGACCGATTCCCGCCTGACTGCGTGCTCGAACAGCAGAGCGTTGAACACCCGAAATCCAACCCGAAAGACTGACATTCCTTACGACCGGAGTTAGCCAGCGGATCAGAAATCCGCCAGGTGCTACAAAAAACCCGAACTAATTGCCTAACAGATGCTGCGCCGGACGAAAGGTCGCAGGCTTTTTTCGAACGCGTGCAGATTGGTGCCGGAAACAACGTTCCCGCACCAGCCAAAAAAAACGGGCTGTTTTTGTTTCTTATTGCCGGGGACTGAATCCTATCCCGCGTGAACGACAGCTACAGCTCGGTAGGGCACCCCACAGAGCGCGAATCCGTCCAGCGGGACCTGGCTGCGGAAGGTGCGACGGCCATCGAAAGCGGCGCCATTCGAGCCTTGTCCAAGCACTGGCCCGAATATCTTATGGAAGGCGCCGAGCTGGGCACCTTCATGATTTCCGCATGCGTCTTCACTGTTTTACTAGAGTACCCCGGCTCCCCCGTATATCAGGCGATCGGCGACCCGTTCCTGAGGCGCGCATTGGTTGGGCTGGCCATGGCCGCCACCGCCATCACCATCGTGTACTCCGGTTGGGGCAAGCAGTCCGGCGCGCATTTTAATCCCGCCGTAACACTGACATTCCTGCGCCTTAAGAAAATCGCCCCGTGGGACGCGGCGTTTTACATCGTCGCGCAATTCGCCGGTTCGATTGCGGGCGTGGCTCTCGCGTCTTTGTTTATCGGCATGGCGCTGGCGCACCGGAACGTGAATTACGCGGTGACCGCGCCCGGTCCTACGGGACCCCTCGTCGCCTTCGCGGCTGAGGTGATCATTTCCTTTGTACTTCTTACTACCGTCCTGAATGTTTCCAATCGCAAAAATTTGAGCCGCTATACCGGACTGTTTGCCGGAGCTCTGGTTGCCACCTACATTACTTTTGAAGCTCCGTTTTCCGGCATGAGCATGAATCCCGCGCGTACCTTTGGCTCGGCGTTTGGCGCCCGTGCCTTTGGCAATTTGTGGATTTATTTTGTGGCTCCGCCGATCGGCATGTTGCTGGCCGCGGAAATCTACATGCGCATGCGGTCTTCTGAAAAAGTGTATTGTGCCAAGTTAAATCACAACAATTCGAAGCGGTGCATCTTTCGTTGCCGTTTTGCCGAGCTGGACAATTCCACTGCTATACCGGGGAAATAGATTTCGAGCTGGCGAAGGCCAGGAGAGGTAATGCGATGGCTGACAAAAAGCACTACGACGTAATCATCATCGGGACTGGCGCGGGCGGCGGCACACTGGCTTACGCGCTCGCTCCCACGGGAAAAAGCATCCTGTTGATCGAGCGCGGCGATTACGTGCGCAGGGAAAAGGAAAACTGGAGCTCGCTGGCCGTCAACCTCGAGGGCCGCTACAACACCCATGAAGTGTGGCAGGACAAAGACGGCAAAGCGCTGCATCCGCACACCAATTACTACGTCGGCGGAAATACCAAGTTTTATGGCGCGGCGCTTTTTCGTCTGCGCGAAAAGGATTTTGGCGAGCTGCGCCATCACGGCGGCATTTCTCCCGCGTGGCCCATCAGCTACGACGATATGGAGCCGTACTACACGGCGGCGGAACGGCTGTACCACGTGCACGGCGAACGCGGAGTCGATCCCACCGATCCGCCATCAAGCACTCCTTATCCGTATCCGGCTGTCGCCCACGAAGAGCGCATTCAGCATCTTCACGAAGACTTCAAAGCCTGGGGCTTCAACCCGTTTCCGGTTCCACTCGGGGTCATGCTCGATGAAAAAGATCCGCGCAAAAGTGCGTGCATCAAGTGCGGCACGTGCGATGGGTTCCCCTGCCTGATTCACGCGAAGTCGGACGCGCAGGTCTGCGCGGTCGATCCCGCATTGAAGCATCCCAACGTCGAACTGCTGACCAACGCGCATGTTTCGAAACTGGAAACCAGCGAATCCGGCCGCGAAGTAAAAGCGGTCGTGGTGGAGCGTCACGGCTCCAACGAACGCTACACCGGCGACATCGTGGTGGTAAGCGCCGGGGCCATCAATTCCGCGGCGCTGCTGCTGCGCTCCGCGAACGACAAGCATCCCGCTGGCCTCGCCAATCGCTCCGACGTGGTGGGCCGGCACTATATGGGGCATACCAATTCGGTGCTGATCGCCTTGTCGCTCTGCCCCAATCCCACCGTTTTTCAGAAAACGCTCGGCGTCAACGACTTCTACTTTGGCTCTGACGAATTTCCCTATCCCATGGGCCACATTTCGTTTGTCGGAAAGCTCGATCTGCACGCCCTGAAAGCCGGAGCGCCGGCCATCGCGCCGGGCTGGACGCTCGATCTGATGGCCAAGCATTCGCTGGATTTCTGGCTGACCACTGAAGATTTGCCTGACGCCAACAATCGCGTCACGTTGACTCGCGATGGGCAAATTGTTTTGAGCTACAAGCCCAACAACCTCGAAGGTCACGAGCGCCTGAAGGCCAAGCTGCAACAACTGATGAAGCGTCAGAAATGCCAGATGCACGGCGATTCCTGCCATCAGGGTTTGTTCGCGCGCAACCTGTTCGTCGGCGACAGAATTCCGCTGGCCGGTGTCGCGCATCAGAACGGCACGATTCGCTTCGGAAGCGATTCCAAGACCTCCGCTCTCGATGTGAATTGCAAAGCGCACGACGTCGACAATCTCTACGTTGTCGATGGCAGCTTCTTTCCCTCCAGCGCGGCGGTGAACCCCGCTCTTACCATCATGGCCAACGCCTTGCGTGTCGGCGATCACCTGATCAAACGGTTGGGCGCCAGCACCACGGCAAACGCCACGGTGAATGCGACATCTCCAGCGGGAGTTCAGTATGCAGTCTAGATTTTTCATCAAAGCGTTGCTGGCGGTTGTTGTCGGCGGCGCTTTCATTGCCTCGGCAGCGCGCGCGCAGGATTCGAGCAGCGCCGCCACCCCAAGCATCGCGGCAGTCCATGTCCGTAAGGTCGGCCCGATTGTCATCACCGTCGAAGATATGGATCGCTCCATCGACTTCTACTCGCGAGTGTTGACCTTTAACAAAATTTCCGATGTCGAGCTGGCCGGCGACGAAGTGGAACATCTCTTCGGCGTCTTCGGCTCGCGGGTTCGCATGGTGCGCATGCAGCTGGGCGGCGAGTCCATCGAGCTGCTGCAATTCCTCGCGCCGAAAGGGCGTCCGATTCCCGTCGATTCCCGTAGCAATGATGTGTGGTTCCAGCACATCGCCATCATCGTCAGCGACATGGATCGCGCTTACCAGGTTTTGCGCCAGAACAAGGTGGAGCACGCCTCTTCCGGCCCGCAACGCCTGCCGGATTGGAACAAAAACGCCGCAGGCATCAAGGCTTTCTATTTCAAGGATCCCGACGAACATCCCGTGGAGATTTTGCAATTCCCGGACGGCAAGGGCGATGCGAAATGGCACCAGGCGAGCGATCGCTTGTTTCTGGGCATCGATCACACCGCTATCGTCGTAACCGATACCGAAGCGAGCCTGAGATTTTATCGCGACCTGCTGGGCCTGCACGTCGCCGGTGAAAGCGAAAATTATGGAGTCGAGCAGGAACATCTGAACAACGTTTTCGGCGCGCGACTGAGAATCACGGCGCTGCGCGCGTCGTCCGGCCCCGGAATCGAACTGCTCGAATATTTGGCGCCGCGCGACGGCCGCGCCATTCCCGTCGATGAACACTCCAACGATCTGGTGCATCGCCAGACGGAACTCGAGGCTGACAATCCCGACGGCGCAATAGCGCCTCTGCGGCGCGCAGACACCCGCTTCATTTCTGCCGGACCGGTTTCCTTTCAAAACGCCGGCCTGGGTTTCACTCGGGGATTCGTGGTACGCGACCCCGACGGCCACGCATTGACCATCGTTCAGCGCTAACGCGCGATTGAGGATGAAATGACAGCAGAAGCGAAACGCCTGGAAGAATCAAGAAGCCGCAAATCCCATTGGAAGCGCTGGGGTCCTTACGTCAGCGATCGAGCCTGGGGCACCGTGCGCGAAGATTACAGCGCCACCGGAGAAGCCTGGGAATATTTTCCGCACGATCACGCCCGTTCGCGCGCGTATCGCTGGAACGAAGACGGGCTCGGCGCGATTTGCGACCGGCACCAATATATTTGCTTTGGCGTAGCGCTGTGGAATGAAAACGACCCGATTTTGAAGGAGCGGCTGTTTGGCCTGACCGGCAACGAAGGCAATCACGGCGAAGACGTAAAGGAATATTACTTTCACCTGGACAGTACGCCGACGCATTCCTACATGAAGTTTTTGTACAAATATCCGCAGCGCGCTTTTCCGTATCAGCAACTGGTGGAAGAAAATCGCCGGCGCTCGAAACAGGATCCGGAATTCGAATTGCTCGATACGGGAGCATTTAACGAAAACCGCTACTTCGATGTGGTCGTGGAATACGCCAAGGCCGCCGCCGAAGACATTCTTATCCGCATCACCGTGCACAACCGCGGCCCCGAGGCCGCGCCGATTCACATGCTGCCCACGGTCTGGTTCCGCAACACCTGGTCGTGGAAAGTGAACTCGGCAAAACCGGAAATGCGAAAAGTCACCGCATCGCCGAGCGTAAGCACCATCGCCCTGCAGCATCCCCAAGCCGGCGACATGTGGCTGCACTGCCAGGATAACGTCGAGACCCTTTTCACCGAAAACGAAACCAATGCGCAGCGCCTGTATGGCGCGGAAACTGCAGGCTTCGCCAAAGACGGCATCAACGATCACGTCGTTTCCCGCAGGCAGGGCGCGGTGAATCCGGCCGAAGCCGGAACCAAAGCAGCGGCGCATTACCAGCACGTGGTGCCTGCCGGAGGAAGCGTCACCATCAAGCTCCGCCTAACCAACGAGAATTGGCTTGCCAACAAAAATCCGCTGAACGCGGAATTCGATCGCGTTTTCGCCCAGCGCATTCGTGAAGCCGACGAGTTCTATGAAACGTTATCGCCGGAGTCGCTCTCGAAGGACGGGCGCAACGTGCTTCGCCAGGCGCTCGCAGGATTGCTCTGGTCCAAGCAGTTTTACCACTACGTGCAACGCGATTGGGCCAACGGCGATCCCACGCAACCGCCGCCCCCCGAGCAACGCAAGCACGGCCGCAACAGCGATTGGCTGCACCTTTACAACGCCGACGTAATTTCCATGCCCGACAAATGGGAATATCCGTGGTTCGCAGCGTGGGACCTGGCGTTCCATTGCGTTCCGCTCGCGCTGGTCGACGCCGATTTCGCCAAGGAGCAACTGCTGCTTTTCCTACGCGAATGGTATATGCATCCCAACGGCCAGCTGCCCGCCTATGAATGGGCCATGGGAGATGTGAATCCTCCCGTGCATGCCTGGGCCGCGTGGCGCGTTTACAAGATCGAAAAGAAACAGCGCGGCCGCGGAGACCGCGCCTTCCTGGAACGCGTTTTCCAGAAATTAATGCTCAACTTTACCTGGTGGGTGAACCGCAAAGACGCCGAAGGCATGAACGTCTTCCAGGGCGGCTTCCTGGGACTAGACAACATCGGCGTCTTCGATCGCAGCGCGCCGCTGCCCACCGGCGGTCATCTCGAGCAGTCCGACGGCACGGCGTGGATGGCCATGTACACGCTCAACATGCTAGCCATCGCGTTGGAGCTGGCCAGCGAAAATCCCGTTTACGAAGACGTGGCCAGCAAATTCTGGGAGCACTTCCTATACATCGCGAACGCCATGAGCCATCGCGGCGACGGCGAAGAATCCATGTGGAACGACGAAGACGGATTCTTCTACGACGTGCTGCACTTGCCCAACGGCGAGCGCAAACCAATGAAGGTGCGTTCCATGGTCGGCCTGATACCGCTGTTCGCGGTACAGACGCTTGAGCCGGAGCTGCTCGACAAACTTCCCGGCTTCAAGCGCCGCCTCGACTGGTTCGT
>JBBRZT010000192.1:0-7664 GCA_038236395.1 Candidatus Acidiferrales bacterium | reverse complement strand
TTACCGATTGGGGCGCTCACCGTGATGTCGGGTTCGAATACAAAAAAGGTGAGACCTGGGACCGCCTCGTGCACCAAGGTATTCAATTGCTGGAGCGATTTGCGCAAGATGATCGCATTCGCATTCACGACCCGCAGAAGGATTTGCAAATCAAGATCGTGCGCAATCTTCCTGAAGGAAACGAATTCCTGGGATATGTGGATGCAATCGGCGAACTGGATGGTACACGCTACATCATCGATTGGAAAACAACCGGTGCTCGTTATTCGGAAGGTCCGGAAGGCTTGCTGTCGCTCGACCCACAGCTGATCTGCTATTCCTGGCTTACAGGAATTTCAGAAGTTGCCTTTGTGGTCTTCGTTCGTAAGCACCACCCCGAGATCCAATACCTCAAGGCAACAATTTCCGAAGAACAGCGCAAGGAATTTGGGCGACTGGTTGAGACGACAGTAAACCAGATCGAAACCGCGCACTTTGATTCGCATAGTGGTATCCGATTCCCACAGAACGGTTGTGTGAGTTGCTCTCATTTGGGTCTTTGCCTCGGGAATGAACAATTAATTGCAGCGAATCTTATCCGCAAAGCAGGAGCGAGCGACCTTGATTGGCTTGACGAGCTTGTGGATTGATGGGCGGCTCACGGTGTCACCAGAGATCAACCCGCGCCGTGCCGTCTTCGTCTTAGGGAAGATTGACGAGATCCTATCTTGGGAGAAGACCAAGGAGCGGGAGGGGGATGTGCGGTTCGTCGAATTGGGGGAATATCTTTGTGAGGTTCGGGCGAAACAATATTGGAAACTGGAAAAACTCAACTCTTTTGACAGTTTCCTGGAAAAGCGGTTTCCGGCCTCGCGACGCAAAGCCTACTACCTCATGGCTATTCATGAGAATTTGACGCGCGTTCCTAAACCTCAGTTGCGGGAGGTGGGATGGAGCAAGGCTGTGGAGCTAGTGAAGGTGGCGCGGAGAGATGGGGAAGAGTTTGACTGTGCAACCTGGTTGCACAGAGCGAAGGAGCTGCCAAAGGAGGGATTTAAAACGGCGGTCGAGCGCTACCTTACCGGCAAAGAGACGGAGCCTTGGGAAATCATCTATTTCAAGCTCTACAAGAGTCAGCTAGCAGTGGTAGAGCAGGCGTTAGAAACAACGGCTCTAATGCTCGGATCGGACAAATCGCGCGGTTATTGTCTCGAAATGATCTGCGCAGATTTCCTGGCTGGCTCCGGTACTGAGCAAAACCAATCTGAAGTGTTGGTATTGTCTCTAGAACGGCTTTACCAAACGCTGCCGGAAGCTCGCAAGGATCAACTGCTCAGCAGGTTAAGAGAGGGACCATGGAGGGATTGCGTCAGAAGCGGCCCAGGCTCGTCTTAGGCGTCAAGGAGTACAAAAACCTAAAGGATCGAGTCTTAGAGCGCGACGGATGGAAATGCCAATGTTGCGGCTCGCGGATGAACCTGCAGATACATCATCTCGTACGGCGCAGCCAATTAGGTTCGGATGAAGCAAACAACTTGATGACGTTGTGCGCCTGCTGCCACCATCGACTCCACAATAAGTTGTAACGCAATCCGACACCGTCACTGGGTTAGTCGGCTCAATAATTAACCATTCTATGCGATCTTAAACACAAATCAACTTAATCCTTGCGGGGGCGAGCTGTAAATTCATCGTATTCCACTATTTGGTATACAGCGAAGGACCCGCGGGGAGTTCGGTGTTGTCGTTGACAGTCGCCCTTTCAGAGATGCAAGTTTTGGGGGTTGGCACCTAGGTTGCCAAGATTAAGGGGCGATCTACGCGGGTCGGAAACAATTTTGATGGTGGAGGATGCGGAAGCGCTGCGAAAACTGGCGGCATCGTTTTTGTCGAGCCACGGATTCGAAGTGTTGAGCGCGCCAAACGCGGAGCAAGCGTTGACGATTGCCGCGGCGCACGCCGGGAATATCCAACTGCTGGTCACCGACTTGATCATGCCGGGGCAAAACGGGAGAGTGCTGGCAGAACGGCTGGTGGCCAGTTATCCGGAAATCAAGGTGCTGTACATTTCCGGTTACACCGATTCGTTCATCGCCGGGCATGGAGTGCTTGGACCGGAATCCAATCTGTTGAACAAGCCGTTCACGGAAGAAGCGCTGATTCACAAGGTGCGCGATGTGCTGGACAGCGATAAGCAAAAGCGTCGCATCGGCAACATGGTTCTGGCGGGCGCGCCAAGCGGCCGGCCGGCGTAATGTCCAGGCGCGTGTGCTGCACAAGGGGATAGCTGCATGGCAAGAATTCTGATTGTCGACGACGACGAATCGATACGGCGGCTGGTGCGGCTGAAGCTGGTGGACCTGTACGAAATTTTCGATACGGGGAAACCCGAAGAAGCGCTGGCTTTGGCGCTGGCCCACAAGCCCGACGCCATTCTGCTGGATTTGCGCATGCCGGGTTACTCGGGATTTGAATTGTGCAAGACGTTTACGTCGTTCAGCGCGACACAACTGATTCCGGTGTTTGTGATCAGCGGAGAGGGCGGCGCGAAAACGAAGGAGTTCTGCCGCGATCTAGGAGCGGCTGCATACTTCGAGAAGCCGGTAAACTTTGACGCGTTGCGCGCCTCGCTGGTGGAGGCGCTGCAAAAACGGCGTCTGGAGCGGCGCAGCGAGGTGCGCGTGGGGCTGAGGGTGCCCATGAAGATCAGCGGGAAAGATTCGAATGGCAACGCGTTCAGTCTGCCGACCACCAGCGAAAACGTAAGCAAGAGCGGGTTTCTTTGCGCGTGTTCAGCCGTGTTGGCGATCGATTTGATTGTTGATGTGTATCTGCTGGCCGCCGAGCAGGAGCATGTGGGCAAGGCTCGGGTGGTGCGGGCGGAATGGGGGGACGCAATATCCGTGCTATGGATTCAAGTTTACCGAGATCATCGGGTCGTGGGTGCTTCAATGAATTTCATACGAGAGCCGCTAATTGCTGACTTTGGCGATTAAGACTCCGAACGGCGGGATCGCCAATGCGTCGGCAGCGCCTGACGCCGGCAACGGAACGGTGGTCAATAGCACGGAAAGTTTTGGCGTGGTGAAACCCGCGGGCGCCAGATTGAAGCTTACACTTTGCTGCGTGCCCGACATGTTGAGTATCACAAGCACGGCGTCGTCCTTTCCTTTGCGCAGGTAGGTGAGCACGTTGGGGTCGTCTCCATTCAGGGCCACGTAGCTGCCGTCGGCGAGCGCAGGTTCTTTGTGACGTAGCGCCAACAGTTGGCGGTAGACGGCCAGGACCGAATTTGTGTCTTTCATTTCCGACTTCACGTTATGAGTTTTGGCGCTTGTGGGGGTTGGCAGCCAGGGCTTGGTCTTGCTGAAACCGGCGTTGGCGGAGTCGGTCCATTGCATGGGAGTGCGCTCGCCGTCGCGTCCGATTTCTTTCGGCCAGTTCACCCGGCCTTCGGGATCTTTGACGTCTTCTTTATTTTTCGGATTATTGTTTTCCATTCCGAGTTCTTCGCCGTAATAGAGGATGGGTGTTCCGCGCAGGGTGAGGTACAGAGAGGCCATGAGCTTGGCGATTTCGTCGTTGTGTTCTCCGTCGCCGTAGCGATTATAGGAGCGCACCATATCGTGGTTGCTGATGACGAACACGGGCCAGCCGCCGGCGGAGTCCACGGCGGCAATCTGGCGGCGAAATTCGGGGGCGGAAAGTTTGTTGACGGTGCCGAACATCAGGTCCATGGGCATTTGCAGTTCGTTGCTGTGCTCGCCGTAGTAGCCCTTGAGCTCGGAAATATCCCTGGTCCAAGTTTCGCCGATGAGCACGGCGTCGTATTCGTCGGCGATTTTGCGGAGGTCCTGCAGCGCGCCATGAACTTCCGGCAACTTGGTGTTGTACTTGCGCTCGAAATCGGGTCGGCCGAATTTGTCGGTGCCGGGTTTCGGCGGATTGTCGGTGAGCTTGGGGTCTTCGAACAGGGTGTCGACGGCATCGAGGCGGAAACCGGATACGCCGCGTTTGTACCAGAAACGGGTGACGTCCATCATGGCGTCGTGGACCGCGGGATTTCGCCAGTTGAGGTCGGGCTGCTGGGGATAAAAATAGTTGTAATACCACTGAGTGGTTTTCTTGTCGTAAGTCCAGCCGGGCACGCCGAATTCGGAGTACCAGTTGTTGGGCGGCTGATTTTCACCCTTACCGTCGCGCCAGATATACCAGTCGCGATGTTGTGAGGTGCGGGAAGAACGGGAGTCGAGGAACCATTTGTGCCGGTCGGAAGTGTGGTTGACGACGAAGTCGAGAATGACGCGGATGTTGCGTTTTTTGGCTTCGGCGACCAGGCGGTCGAAGTCGGCCAGCGTTCCGTACATGGGGTCGATGGCGTCGTAGTCGGAAACGTCATAGCCGAAATCGACTTGAGGAGAGGGGAAGCACGGGGTGATCCAGATGGCGTCGACGCCGAGCTCGTGGAGGTAATCGAGCTTGGAGGTGATGCCGTTGAGGTCGCCGATGCCGTCGTTGTTGCTGTCGGCGAAGCTGCGCGGATAGATTTCGTAGAAGACTGAGATTTGCCACCACGGGCGTGGTTGGGCTTGAGTTTGCGTTGCAGGCGTTTGCTGGGCCTGCAGGCTTGGCGACGCGAAACCGAAACAAAGCAATATAAGTGTCGTGATTGCGATCTTGCGAACGGTCATTTGTATGCTCCTTTGAGCCAAAAAATGCAAAGTCAAAGACCGCACCCTTTGAAAAGGGTGCGGCACCCCTCTTGGGGGCTTACATGTTCGGCCACCTCGCGTTAGTTAGCGGGCGGCTTGCTGCGGCGACGTAAAATTCGCGGTACCCGCTGGCGATCGCGCGCGAAATGGAAAGTCATCGATGCGCGTGCGCGGAGGGACCCCTGGTCCGCCGGGACCATAACACGCAGCGAGGAAGAAGCGGGTTCGCCGTTGGTCCACTCTGCGCCATCGACCGACTCCACCTGGGAGGCGTTGGCTACCTCGAGCTGGTAGGGGCGGCCTGGAATTCCGGAGACTGAGAGAGTTAGCTGGTCTTTTGAAGGGGTCCATTCTTCGGAAATGATGCGCAGGCCTTCGCCGGTGGTGCCGAGTTGCGGGAGCTCTGCGTGATAACTTACGCCGAAATCGTCAGTGAGGCGGATGCGCAACGTGGTTGTTCCTTTCGCGGCGGAAACGCTGGTGATGACGTGCTGGTCAGATGGATTGGCGGCGAGGTGAAATGGGACGGCGTGACCGTTCAGTTCGGCGGAACGGATTTTGGCCCGGAGGCTGACGGCGGGATTGAATTCCACGGTGCAGTTTTGTGTGCCACTATTTTCGATTTGCAACTCTATTGTGCCGGGGGAGCGGGAGTAGTGAAGATCTACTGACGCCTCGCCAGCGCGGACATTGTTTATGGCGAAAGTATTCCAGTCCGCGGGGATGTGTGGCGCGAGAGTTACGGTGGCGGATTTTGCGTCGGTGGTGAGGCCCAGCATTCCCTTTAATAGCGGGGAAACGACCATGGCGGCGGACCAGATCTGGTGCGGTGAGCTGGTGGAGAGCGGTTGATAGTAATCGCCGGAGAGAACTTCGGTGACATGGCCGGGCGAGCCGTCGAGGGCCAGCAGGGCGTTCGCGCGCAAATTGGCGTAGGCAGCGTGCTCGTGGTGATAGCGATACTCGCCGACGGAGGCCCAGCCGGTGAAGAGCGGCCACACGGAGCCGTAGTGGTAGCCGCCGCCGCTGAATTTCGCCGATGTGTTGGAAATGATGCGCATGCCCCAGTCGGTTTGATGATCGGCGTCGGACAATTGGGTGATCATGGAGGCGGCTTTTTCTTCGTCGAGCAGGCCGAACCACATGGGGACGGTGGCGAGGACGGTGGTCTCGTCGACGGGCTTGTCGTTTTGATCGAGGGCGAAGGCGAACCTTTTTTCGGCGGGCAGCCAGAAGGCTTTGTTGACCAGGGCTTTTTGCGTTTCGAATGCAGCGGCGAGATCTTTGCTTTCGGTTTCTTTTCCGGCGGCGCGCGCGAGGCTGGCTAACGCGTGCAACGCTTCCGCGCCGAGTGCGCTTTGATACAGCTCGGTCTTGACCGGAAGCAGCGGACCGCCTTCGATCCAGCCGTGGCCGAAGCCGAAATTTTGCGGCAGGCCCTGCGCGTCGTAGGTGGAGCGCATGAACTGGTAGGCTTTCCAGGCGCTTTCCCACTTGGCTTGCGCGAACGCGGTGTCGCCGGTTTTCGTTACGTAATCATTCATGGTGATGATGTAGAGCGGGGTGGCGTCGGCGGAGGCGTAAGCGTATGGGTAGTCGGTGAACCACTTGACGAAATTTGCGCCCTGGGCAATTTCGTGGGGGATTTTTCCGTCGTCGCGCTGATACTTGGCGATAAATTCGAGAGCTTTGCGGGTACTGGCGAAATCTCCGTCGGCGTCTAGGGCAAGTGACGTCCACATGGAATCGCGGCCGAAAAACCAGGCGAAACCGGGGCGCTGGCTTTCTCCCGAAGTGCGGTAGCCGGCGACGAGTCCCGTGCCGAGATAGGGATTGGTGACCATGCCTTGAATCATGCTGACGCGCGACCAGTCATAGGCGCGCTGGAGTTCTTCGTCGGGGAGGTCGACCGCGGCGGTCTGCTCGAGATAGTTGCGGTAAAACTCAGCGGAAGTGCGAAACAGGTCGGCGACGCCGGCGGTGAGGCGTTGGTAGACGGCTTCGGCGTCGGCGCGACCCTGGACTGAGGCGGCCACGACGATCAGTTTGGTGTCTTTGCCTTTCTCGGTTAAGCCGAGGCGGAAGGAATTTTCGCTGTCGCTCGAATAGTTGGTTTGAAATTCCTGGCGTGATTCCTGCGCGGTGGGCGAGCCGACGAAGGCGGAATATTTCTTTTGTTCTTCGCCGAAATAGAAGGCGTGGTGGTCGGCTTCCCAATTGATGTAGGTGGCGCCGAGCGCGGCGGGCCATTCGAGAGTGAAGTCGCGATGGAAGGCGGCTTCGATTTCCAGCGGGCTTTCGGTTTCGATTTCGAACTGGATGATGGCGCCCGGCTCGTTGACGGGCACGAAAAAAGTTTCTTTTACGGAGAAAGTGTCACCGGTGTAGAGGATGGTGGTGGACTCGGGATGCACGGTGACGGTGCGAGCCAGCGAGTCGGCGTCGAGGATTTTTCCTTCGGTGCGAAAACGCAGATGGAAGTCGCGGAAGATTTTTAGCGGGTAGACCCAGGCTTCGACGCGACCGGATTCGTTGCCGAAAATTCCGGCGCGGGTGCCGACGGCGCAGAGAAATTCCCAGGTACGGACGGGGCGCGTTAATTCCAGAGTGTTGGGCTGATCGTTTGCAGCTACAGGGGCGGGTTCAGGGACGGCGGCGGGCGCCGCGGCCTGGGCAGCGAGGGTGGCGCCGCTGGCGATGGGAAACAGCATGAGAACGGCTACAAGAGTGCGAAATAACGTTGTGAGGGCTGGCGTTGCAGCGCTGAGTTTCAATTTCATAGGCCCACGGGTGGAACTGTTTACCGTTCGTTCGCGCGAGAACGTTGCAGGGGCAGGCGCTTGCAAACTCCCGCACGGCTCTCTATAAAGGGAAGCGGCAGATTCTAGCACGAGCCAAAGTCGGGACGGTACCTCTCCTTTTGGGTTTTTCACGCCGAACATTTCTGAAATCACTGAGCCGGACGGCTACCGT
>JBBRZT010000191.1:0-7666 GCA_038236395.1 Candidatus Acidiferrales bacterium | reverse complement strand
TCCGCTTCGGCGGAAATCCTCCGCCGGAGCCGCCGGCACCTCTTTCTGCGACGTGCTCGGCGGATAAAGAAATGGTGTATGTCGACTCCGGCGACGTGGTCGCGGTGCATGTGCAAGCCAGCAGTTCCGATCGATATCCGGTCAGCTACACTTGGAGCGCCAGCGATGGCGTAGTGGACGGCACCGGTTACGACGTGCGCTGGAGTTCCGCGGGTCACCGGACCGGCGCTTACGTTGTCAAAGTGCGCGTGGAAAACGGCCGGCACGGCTCGGCGGACTGCTCCGTAAGTGTTCGAGTGGAACCGCGTCCGAATCGCATGCCAACCATCAGTTGCGCAGCGGACCGAAGCACGGTAACGGTAGGCGAAACGGCGGCAATCATGGCGACCGCCAGCGATCCCGACAACGATCCATTGACTTTCAGATGGAGCAGCAATGGCGGAAAGATCGACGGCGCTGACTCCTCAATGAAATTCCGCACGGACGACCTCGCGCCCGGGTCTTACACCGTTTCGGGGCATGTGGACGATTCGCGTGGAGGCACGGCGGATTGCACCGTTAACGTGCAGGTGGAAGCGGCACGCGTTCCGGCGGAAGTGACCGAGCTGGAGGCGCGGCTCGCGCTTCACAGCATTTACTTCGCGACAGCGCGGCCGACGGTGAGCAATCCCACGGGCGGACTGGTGGACAGCCAGCAAAGTGTATTGCTCGCTCTGGCCCGTGATTTCAATCGCTACCTGACGTTCAAACCGCAGGCGCACCTGATACTTCAGGGTCATGCGGATCATCGCGGTTCCGAGGAATATAACAAGGCGCTGACGGAACGGCGCGTGGAGCGCACCAAGAGTTTCCTGGCGGAGCACGGGGTTCCAGCGGACCATGTGGAAACCCAGGCGCGCGGTGAAGACGACAATTTGAGTCCGGAGCAAGTCCAACAACTCGTCGAGCAGAACCCCGACCTGAGCAGCGAAGAGAAACAGCGGCTGGTGAGGAACCTGCGCGTGATTGTTCTGGCGAACAACCGGCGAGTGGACGTTTCACTCAGCACTACAGGACAGCAATCCGTCCGGCAATATCCGTTCAACGCAAAAGATGCGCTGACGTTGTTGAGCCCCAGCGGCGGAGACAGTGAGAAGCACGCGAGAACGCCCAGGAAAAGGGCCGCCAAACCGTAGTTGCAGTTCGTCGCGGAAGGGATGACGTTCGTGGGCGCTGAATAGAGTTGAAGCTTGAGGTGAAGTTGCCGGAGAGGTTTTGCAGTAAGAGAAAAAAGAAGAAGCAGATCCCTCCGCTTCGCGTTCGGGATGACGACACTCCGTGTGCGGGCAATGTCTGGACGATGGGTCTTTTGTTGGACTGATTTGTAGGCTGTTTGCCAAAATCACGAGATAAGACAGTGCGGCTTGTGCGTCGCGCGGCAGCGACCTGCAGATAAACCGGCCAGACCTATAAAGAATTTTCTGAGGGTGTTCGAAACTACTGCGGGAACTGCTTGACGCTGGTGACGCGCGAGCCGGTGAAGCGCACGAAGACGGTTTTGGACGGCGGCTGGCCGTAAATCCAGTCTTCGATATCGTTGCCTTCCTGGTCGCGCTCGCGGACTTTGTGTTCGGGCTTGCCGATCGCGGCGACTACTTCTTCCCTATCCATGCCAACGACCGGCCTTCGGTCCTGGATGGCTTTTTTCATTTCAACCGGAAGGGTGTCGAACCATTGCACTGACGCGGAACGCTGGCGGGTGAAATCCAGAAATGGGGCAAGAATTTTTTTCAGATCTTCGGGCGCGAGATCGGGCAGCGGCTGCGGGAATTCAAGGTAGAGCGTGCTGCCCAGCCCGGGCTGAAGTCCCGCGGGACCCTGGTCCTGCTGCGTCGAAGTCGTTCTAGCGGTGGGAATGCCTCCCATCTCCAGATGGATGCGATCGCGCAGCCGCTTTTTGCCGCGGCCGCCGCCATTCAGGTCGACAACGATTTGCTTATCGTGAAATTCCAATTTGGTGATTTGCACGTGGTCGCCGGTATTGACCGCCGCGCCGTGAGTGGCGACCTGGCGGTCGAGCATGTTGGCGTCCAGCGGCTGGCCGATGCGCACGATGAAGCCTTCTTTGCCGGCGGGCAGCGGCTTGGTGGCCTTCGCGAATTCGCCCGACACATAGCGAATCAGCTCCAGCTTGGAACTCTCCTGCAAGGGTCCGGCTTTGGCGGCGCCGGGCACATTGTCCTGCTGCTTTTGCTGGGTCTGCGGAACAGTCGGCGTTGGCGAGTCGCTCCCCGCCCAGGACGGCGGAAGTTCCTCGCCTACCGGGAAGGTGTCCGCGGGATTCGCGGGTTGGCGCAGACTGTTGATTCGCGGGACATCCGCATCCGCGAACAACAGAAACACCAATGTGATGGCCAAGATATTCATATGCGAGGTTCGCTGGGCCGCGGAGTCAGGCCAAGTTGCTCAGGTACTATTCTATGATGCCAAACAGCCGATGAACAGCCACTCGTTGAGTCGCGCTTATGCTCTCACGCACTTGTCCCACGGGGCTATTGTTTATTCCCTATTGCCAGTCCGAAAGTTCCAGTCGGGTTGGATCGAGGAGCGCTTAACACACTGAGCTAACGGGATACCACCTGTACGCCCTGGCGGTCGATCTTTACAGGAAGCACTTCGGCTCCGGCGCCGCGTATGGCGGCTTCCACGCGCTGGCGAGCGTCGGGTTCGATCAACATGACGACGCAACCTCCGCCGCCAGCGCCGCAAACTTTGCCCGCCAGCGCGCCCTTTCTGAGGGCGTCGTGGATAACGCGATCGATTGTTTTTGTGGATATGGTCGGCAAATTACGTTTGCGGAAAGACCACTCTTCACGGATCAGGCGGCCGGCTTCGGGCCAATCCGCCGCCTCCAGCGCCACGCGCAGATGCTGCGCTACCACCGAAATTCGTTCCAGGCCATTTTGCACGGCGACTTTGCCGTCGATCTGCGCCTTAAAAACTTCCCAGTTGTTGATGCCATGTTGCCGTGGCTTGCCGGTGTAGCAAACGACGATGCGGCGCTCGAGTTCATCGAGATTCAGGCGCAACTCCACGCGGCGCTCACCGCCGGCGGGCAGCTCAATGGCCGCGGCGCCACCGAACGCAGGAGGGTAGTGGTCTTGCGTGCCGGTGGGAACGTTGATGACTATGGCTTCCGCATCGCGGCTGATGTGGATCCAGTCTTCCTTGCTTTTGCCCGCGCCGGTGAAGCGATCGAGCGCGGCACAAATGGCCACGGCCATGGCGCTGGAACCGCCGATGCCTGCTCCCGCGGGCGCCTCCGAGTCCGTCGTCAAAGTAAAACCGCCAGCGGGCTGAAAAAACTTCACGATTTCCGCGAGGAGCGGCAGGCGGTAGCGTCCGGCTTTTGAGAGTGCGGCGAGCGAAGCAAAAGATTCTTCGCGCTTGATAT
Source organism: Candidatus Acidiferrales bacterium (assembly GCA_038236395.1). GTDB lineage: Bacteria > Acidobacteriota > Terriglobia > Acidiferrales > UBA7541 > Acidiferrum. The sequence continues at coordinate 4,233 of JBBRZT010000191.1, read as the reverse complement.
CGCGCGATACCAGTTTTATCTGGTTCCCGCTGGCGGCGCTGGTTTCGATGGTGCAGGAGGCGTAGCGGGAAATCGCCGCGTTAATGGTGAGCGCGCCGGGATGGAAGAGATATAGCGGCCAGATGTCGAGCGTGCTGCCGGCTAGATCGACGCGCGTGGGCGCCTTGGACTCGATGATCATGATGGTCCTTGAGAGCGAATCAGTCCGGCTATTCTATCGATTGGGTTTGTCTTTCGGCCCAGAATTATGACGCGGTGTGACGTGAATTATTTTCCTGCCGAAATAGTGCGGCTGCGAATCATCAATTGCGGGCCGCTTTCTTTCTTTTCCTGCGCCAGCGCCAGGTTGGGCTCAAAGCAGCGGCGGCAGCGCGCTTCGTAAATTCCGGTGGCGCCGACGACCACCAGCTCTTCGCTTTCCACCAGGCGTTGGGTGTGCACCGCGGGGTTTCCGCAACGCACGCAGATAGCGAGCAGCTTGACGATTTCTTCGGCGATGGCCAGCAGGCGAGGCATGGGTTCAAACGGCCGTCCGAGATAGTCAGTATCCAGACCCGCGACGATCACGCGCTTTCCAAGATTCGCCAGCTTGGTGCAAACCTCGACCAACTCTTCACCCAGGAATTGCGCTTCGTCGATGCCCACAACTTCGGTCCGGGGCTGAACCTTGTCCATGATTTCCCCGGCGTTGTTAACATTGTCAGAGGCGATGCCCAGGCCAGAATGCGAGACAATTTCGTTCGCGGCGTAGCGCTGGTCGATGGCGGGCTTAAAGATCTGCACGCGCTGGCGCGCAAATTCAGCGCGGCGCAGGCGGCGAATGAGCTCCTCGCTCTTGCCCGAAAACATCGGGCCGACCACCACTTCGATCCAGCCCATGTTGCCTTTGACGATGTCCACGATGATTGATCCTTCCGGCCTGGTCCTTGTTACGGATAGCGCTGCATTCTGCGATAGCGGCTGGCGCCGCCTCAGGCGCTTGCTTCGGCCGCCTCCGGCGCTTCCGCTTTGTCGGTGGTGACGCGCAAGGCTTCGACCTTGAGGCCCTTATTCATATCGAAGCGTTGCTTACGATCCAAACTTTTCACGAAATCCCGCGTGGCTTTGCCAATCGCGCCGGAGATACTGCTGGCGTCGACTTTTATGGTGCGTCCCTCAGAGCCATTCTTGCGGTCTTCGTATCTCAGCGTAACGTTGTAAGTGTTCAAGTTGACCTCCCTGTGGTCGTGTTCTGCGGATGAACCGGTAGGTTTAGTCTAACCCATTTCTGCAATAGCTCCAGCGCGGACAGCCAACGCGGTGAAAATCCATTCGGAATGGAAAGGGTAGAAAATTGGGGTGCGGCGTAAGTGCTTGAAATTTATGGAGCGGCCTATCGGAATCGAACCGACACCTGAACCTTGGCAAATCTTCAGGCTACGGAGCGTCAACAACTTACGGGTCATCTTCAGGAGTATACAGTAGCGTTTAGAGTGGTCAGAAACACTTAATGTTCCCAAATCGTTCCCACGCGGAAAGCGGGTTGGCACCCTCAGCGTGAACAGCGCAGTTTATGGGATTGTGATTCGAAATGCATAAAATACTGCAAAAGACAGGCGATTGACCGCACAAGTAACGGCGCGTACCCTGACTCTAGGGCCAGCCCACATAATCCGGCAGAGAAATCATGAGAAACCGATTTAATAACGAGCAAACCTTCTCCGCATTCGAAGACTGGATTCATGGTTACCTTCATGCAGTTTCCACCGAAGAAACCCGCGCCGCGTGCGTCAACGCAATCCGCGCATTTGCGGACTTCATCGCGCCGACACAACTCAGTGATTCTACGGTCGCGGAGATTAAGGCATTTGAAAAAAACGCAAAAACAAATCGCCACATAAAAACCAGTGAGTTGAGAGCAACGCTAATGGGGATGGGCTACTTCCGCAGTTTCCGGAAAGAATTGTTGAAACCAACACCACAGGGCAAGATTTCTGGTTCCGATGCGCGGAGGCTATTGGCTATATTCGAACTTCATCAGCGGCTTCGGGGACCAGTGAACCGATAAGCCGGATGCTCCAGCCAATATTGAAAATGCAGAACTTCTTTGGAATCAGCCGCGCCAAAGTGTCAATGATGTCAGCTTTGCCAGTGTCGGCAGGATTTGCGTCACAGTGGCATCTCAGTTTTGGCAGCCCCAAGAATTCCAAGGTTTGCTGAGAGGAAGAGTACAAATGGCGGTTGTTCTTTCTGACCGACCAACTCCACAATCGCCGCAAGAAAGGCCGCACTGGAAAAAGCGTGGTGGTCTTTAATGGATTACTCCGATAGGAAAGCGGCCATTTCGTGGAAAGTTCCTTCTGGTTCCTCGACAAATGGAAGATGGCCGCTCCGTTCGAACATGACGAATTTTGCTTGGGGAGCATAGCGTTTGAACTGAAGCGAAAAATGCGGCATGGCCGATCTATCGAAACGTCCGCTAAGTATGAGCACTGGCATTTGCAGAGTGGCTAGTCGCTTTCGAAAATCGAGCTTCGCGATATCCCCTCCTATTAAAACGTCAGCATCATCCCCGGCTAGAGCACAATATACGTCGAGACTTTGCGGTTCCAGATATTTCATAAACTTGTCAGCGCCGGACGCGTCATAAAAGTAGAACAGGCCAAGGGGTATTGTGCCTTCGATATCTTGATACTCACGCGTGCAGCTATGCACCCCTGCATTTCGCATAGTCGTCAGTTTTTCCCATACCTCCGGGAATTGATTCCGAATCTGCAAATTCCAGTTATCGTTACCTGCTTGCCACATCTCTGCGCTGAACAAGGTATCGACGAGTATGACCTTATACACCGATTCAGGGAATCGAAGGGCGTACGCTATGGCGACTAGGCCGCCGTAGGAGTGTCCCAATACGTTAATTCTCTTCACGCCAAGAGCTTTACGAATCTCCTCTATATCGGTTACATCCCGATTGAACGTATATTCCTCCGGGCGTTTCGCCCGGTCAGACTTACCGCGTCCGTAAGAATCGAGGTAAATAACTCGGTTGGATTTGGCCAATGCAGAAAAGTATGGATGAAAGTAGCTATGAGAAAAACCGGGGCCGCCGGAAATTAACAGCAGTGGCTCACCGGACCCTTCACTTTCTAACCACAGCCTTGCTCCAGCCACGGTCACATAATAGCCGGGAGGATGATTCGAGTCAGCAGCCTTGTTTTCTGTTTGTTGACTTACGTTTGATTGGGTTTGACCGTGTAGTGTAGAAACCCCAACGATTAGCAGAATAACTGTTAGCCATACTTTTCTCACGTCGCCTCCGCTAACTTTACCGTGCTCTATATTTTTGCAAACATTATCAGGGCCAGAAATTCTGGACTTTTCGCGGTTGAATCATGCGCATCTGGCGCGAAAGCCCAACATCAAAAACGCAAAAAAGCGTTCCGGCGGGTATAGATTTCCTGTTGATAACGCAGTTCCCGCAAGGGCCTTTACGCATTTACGAAATCGGCGCTGGCGTTCCCGGCGGCGGTTCCATTTTATACATTTCCGGCGAAAGGGGCTTTGTGGATGTATTCGTCCCGCCAACTGCTTTCCACTGGCCGCCTATTTTTTTCCATACATCTAGGCAGGCCAACTCCAATTCCAAATCAAATTTCTTATCTTTATGGCCCGTCTGCTTGAAATGCGCATTGTATGTTGCGATGGCGGTGTCGGACCCGTAGAACTGGATTTTTAGATTTGTAGTTTCGCCTGATGACTTCACATCGGGGTCGGCCTTGGACATAGTCTCGACATCCGACAGCGTGAATGAAATGATGTGCCCAACGTTATCAATAGTTATAAATTTGTCCGCCATGAGGCGCTTTTGAAAATCAATGTCCGCTTGAGAACCGCCAATATGAGTTGGCCATTCCTGTTCGAGCTTGCGGATTACTTTTTCATCGTCTGAGCCTTGCCCAAACGCCGCAACTCCAATTAATGCCGCTGCCAGCACAGCTATACATTTCATAGTCTGTCCTCTCTCCTTCTAACAGCTTGTTGAAAATTCAGGTTTCCTCTGCGGCGGATTCTACTTTTTACGTTTATAAAGCTGCCGCGGAAGTGATTTGGATCGCGTGCGATCGATCAATTAGCACATTTCGAAACCGCTGGTCATGCTCGGGCCATCAGGTTTCGCAATCGGCAGAGGTTGTAGGCGGCTCCCGTAAAAGTGAACAGCCACCCAACCTTGTCGATCCCTCGTAACTTCACTTT
>JBBRZT010000190.1:0-7701 GCA_038236395.1 Candidatus Acidiferrales bacterium | reverse complement strand
CTTAGTTGTGACGGGAGACGGCGAAAGCTGGGTGCTGCTAGCGCGATTTGACCCGGACAAAGGCACACTGAGCCTTGAGCAAAGCTTCCGCGAAGCCGGAGCAAAGGTGCCCGGCATCAGTTTTGACCGCCAGGAATGGCCCCACGGGAAGGGTGGCCGGGCGATTGTCCACGGGGCGCTGTTCGGCCCGCAGTGATCTGTCGTGCCCGACGTTCGGATTCGAGCCACTCTTTGCTAACTACTGGTGCTCTCGCCTATTCGACCCGGAGGCCAACGCTCGATCAGTCGCGCCACTGACATTGAGAATCAGGTGTTGTACGTTGTCATCCAAACCCTGGAAACTCCCCCCGCCTCCACCTCCCCGCAACATCTTCCATCTGCGCTAAACTTTCCTATTCATGCTATCTCTCCCCCCGCTAACCCTGCGCCTCCGCGGCTTCAAGCTCATTGACCGCGTCGCCCTCGGCTTCCTCCTCCTCTGCTCCATCGCTCTCGGCGCCGCCTGTGGACTCCTCTTCGTCTACACCAGCGAACTCCCCGAAATCCGCGCCCTCGAAACTTATCGCCCCACCGTCGTCACCGAAATCTACGCCGACGACGGCCAGATGGTCGGCAGCTTCGCCCTCCAGCGCCGCATCCTCATGACTTACGAGCAAGTTCCCAAAGTCCTCTTCAACGCCGTCACCGCCATCGAAGACCAACACTTCGAAGATCACTGGGGCATCGATTTCCCGCGCATCGCCGGAGCCGCCGCGCGCAACGTACTCAAACATCGCATCACCGGCGGAGCCAGCACCATCACCATGCAGCTCGCCGGCAATCTTTTCCTCGACCGCAGCGACCGCACCTTCCGCCGCAAAATGCAGGAAATTCTCCTCGCCCTTCAAATCGAGCGCCGCTACACGAAGCCGCAAATCTTCACCATGTATTCCAACCAGGTCTATCTCGCCCACGGCAACTATGGATTCGCCGCCGCCTCCCAATTTTATTTCGGCAAGCCCGTCACCGACCTGAAACTCCAGGAAGCCGCGCTCCTCGCCGGCATGGTCAACGGGCCAAAATTTTCTCCGCTCAATAATCCCGCGCTCGCCCTCGCGCGCCGCAACCTCGTCCTCCACCGCATGGACGAAGAAGGAAAAATCACTCCCGCCGAAGAAGCCGACGCCCGCAAAACTCCCCTGAACCTCCACATCCAGTACCCGCGCAACGATCTCGCCCCCTATTTCTTCGAAGACATCCGCAAATATCTCGAATCCACCTACGGCACCGAAGCCGTCCACGAGCGCGGCCTGCGCGTCTACACCACATTGAATATCGCCATGCAGCGGGCCGCCAATCAATCCATCCGCGACGGCCTCCACAGCTACGATCGCCGCCACGGCTGGCGTAGCACTCTCCCAAACATCATTCGCGACAATCTCGGCACCCTCGCCGCCTATGAAGACGACGACTGGCGCCGGCCCATCGAGAAGGGAACTTACACCACCGGCCTGGTCGTTTTCGTCGAAGACAAAGGCGCCACCATAAAAATCGGCAACTACCGCGCCGTCCTTTCTCCCGCCGATTTTGCCTGGACCGGCCGCAAAAAAGCCTCCGACCTCCTCAAAGTCGGCGACCTCGCCCAATTTTCCATTCAGGAGCTGCGCGAAACCACCGCGCGCGTCCAGCTCGAACAGCAACCCGGCCCGCAAGCCGCCATGGTGGCCATCGATAATCCCACCGGCGAAATCAAAGCCATGGTCGGCGGCTACAGTTTTGAAGATTCAAAATTCAATCGCGTCACTCAGGCTTATCGCCAGGTCGGCAGCTCGTTCAAAATTTACGTCTACGCCGACGCTCTCGAAAAAGGCGCCACGCCCTTCGACACTATTCTCGACGCGCCCTTCACCACCGTCAGCGGCGGCCAATCTTACTCCCCGCGCAATTACGACGAAAAATTCGAAGGCAACATCACCTTGCGCCGCGCCCTCGCCGGCTCCCGCAACGTTCCCGCCGTCAAGCTCGCCGAAAAAGTTGGCATCTCCAGCGTCGTCAATGTCACTCGCCGCTTCGGCATCACCACTTCGCTGCCGCCTTATCTTCCGCTCGCGCTGGGCTCCGCCGACATGCGCCTGCTCGAACACGTTTCCGCTTTCACCGTTTTCCCCGACGACGGCATCCGCATCGATCCCCACATGATTCGCCGCGTCACCAGCTACGACGGCGCGCTCCTAGAAGAGGCGCATCCCGAAGTCCACGACGTCGTCTCCCCCGAAGTGGCTCGCACCATGACCGCCATGCTCGAGGAAGTCATCCAGTTCGGCACCGGCATCCAGGCCAAATCCCTCGGCCGCCCCGCCGCCGGAAAAACCGGCACGACGCAGGACTACACCGACGCCTGGTTCATCGGCTTCACTCCGCAACTCACTTCCGGCGTGTGGGTCGGTTACGACGACAAACAAATCTCACTCGGCAAAAAAGAAACCGGCGCCCGCGCCGCGCTCCCCATCTGGATGGAATTCATGAAGGACGCCCTCAGCGGCAAGCCCGAAGTCGAATTCGCCAACGTCATCTCCCTCGAACAGCAAGCCGCCGACCACCAGGTCCATGTCGACACCCCCGACACCGCCCCCACAGAAGACGAACCCACCGCCCCCAAACAAAAATCCGCAGCACCCAACGCCGCCCCGCCCGCCGCGATCCCGCCCGCCACTCCTACGCCAACTCCGCCGCCATCAAAAACCTCCGCCGCCACCGCCACGAAAAACTAGCGCCGATTTTCACCTGATCTTGGCAATTACCTCCGCCCTGCCAGAAATGGTCATTCCGACCGGAGCGACCGGTCTGACTTACAGCTACAACTCGTATACATTTTGTTTCAAAGCCGAGATCTCTAAGGCGCCGCAACTTCGAGGTGTACAATTTCTCCTATTTGGAATTCGAAATATAAAAATCTTAAGGAGGGGCTTCAATTTCCATGAGCATGCGGCGACTCTGGCTCCCCTCAACATTTGTATGCCTTGCCATGGCCGTACTCATATTTGTATACGCCAAGCCTATTGCCGTGCTCCTTTACGCAAAGTGGCAGGTTCGGAACGACGCGAAAGTGTGGGTTGTTCCAACGCCTTTGCGCCTCGTTGAGGTCCCGCATGGGGCGGGAAAGGCCATGTCCTATTTTGGATATGAGTTTGAGTCACCCTGGACCGAGGTGAAGCGAGAAAGGAAATTTGATTCAATCGTAGTGCTCAACTTCTCGGGTGGACAGATGATTTCCATTTTTGATCCAGCGCACGATGTCGATGAACTGCGGATGATGAAACAGGAAGCCACCAAGAGGGGGGTTGATCTAAAAAGTGTATTTGGTGATGAGGCTACGCGATCGAGATATGCGATGCTCTCCAAAATATGGAGCCTGACTCCCGCAGACCTGCATTTCTTTTCATCCAGGCAAGAAATGGTGACAAACTCAATGTTCCTGATGCTGAAAAAGATTTGGATGAAAAGGATTAAGGGCGGCCTCTATTCATTCGACACCAGCTGGCTTCGCGGTATCCAAGAAGGCGGTCCAGGGGAAGATGATTTGGTCATTATCGAGGCTTTTGACACTTCGGATCATAAGACTGAGCTTTGGGTTGGGTCGGAACGTGGCGCCAACCCGAGACCTTCCCAGGAAGATATCAATCGCATTCTTTGCTCACTGCGCAGGGCTACCGCAACCCAGACGAAATAGACCTCCGAATCGTGACACCCACTACCACCAACAACCGGCGCTGGCCAGCGGGATCGATCTTAGTCCCAATAAGGCGTACCAGCTCAACCGGTCGACGCAACACCACCCAGTGCATTGATTCGACAATGCTTCCGCAGAGAAACCATCCGTTTGGCTGTACTCGGTCAAAACCTAGCCAGGGCGGCATTCCGGCTGGTCTGGCCCTAGCGAGCGATCTTAGCTTTTGTATTCAATGCAAGGTGAGTTCGAGCTTAGTGTTGCGTCGACCCTTTGAGACCACCGCGTTAATCCGGCACTTCCCATCCTAAACAGCTCGTAAAGCCGTGTGCGAGTCCCGCCTCCAAGTGCCACTGTCCTGCCGTACTATTGAAGTCTGCGGACCCGTCTCTGATGCTCTTGATAGATCACGACCCGTGACTCATCCAAGGAGTGGGCTATGCCTGGCAGAAACGGGACAGGAACACGACGCAGCGGTCGTGTGACCCTGCGCGTTCCACTAAGAATCTATGAGCCGGGCGAGACCAATTGGTTTCTCATTGAAGAAGCTTCTGCTGTGAAGGTGAGCCTGTGGGGCGGCCTTGTCGCTCTCAGGGCAGCGGTGAATCGAGACCAAGAACTATTTCTTGTTAACCAGGCCACCCAGGAAACGGCGGAGTCTAAGGTTACCTATCTGGGGCCAATGCAGCTAGAAGGAAGGCGGCTAAGGCTGGTCGCTATAGAGTTCTTGAGACCATCGCCTGATTTTTGGGGCTTGGCCTTTCCCACGATCGATCCAAGCCGATCTCAGCCTATTTAAGCTTTCTCCTGACGTCTGGCATTTCGACAGAACCACTTGACCGGTTGAGCTGGCAGCTTTTATCAGGACTTATCTTAGATTAGGCCCTACCGATTTCAAATGAAGTCGAACCTATGTCAGCCTGGCAGCCCAGCGAGGCTCTCAGTTGTTGTGTTCCTGTGCGCCCCGCGCCCAGAACACGAAAGTAAAGATGTGGTTGCCATGCCCGAAATCCAGATCGTGCACTGAAGTGCCGCTCGCGCGCGAGCCCTTGACCACTTTCCCCCATTGTTCCGGCCCATCGTAGTCGATATCCGTCATCGCCGGCGGCATAGCGTGCTGCTGCGCAGTCTGGCCGACCGTGGTTGTATTGTCGAGGTGGGTATAAATCGTCACCAGTTCGTCGTAATCGTGCTGATTCGGGTGTTCGTTGTCGGGCGGTCCATATGGATTACTCGTATAATCCATGCAAGTTCCCAGATTCTTGTTGTCGAAATTTGTGTCCTGGTGATCGAGGCCCAAAGTGTGTCCCACCTCTTGGCAGCTCACGAGGTTTCTCCAGCCGGGAGTGTCATACGTTGCGGTATTGAAATAGGTATCGTTTAGCTTCACCGTGCCTTGTGTGATGTGACTGCCACTGATCCATATCTGCGCCACTCCTAACCATCCCGTGTTGCCGTATGTTGAGTCGCACACCTCCACACGGCCACTGGTTGGCCGACAATTCCTCGGCTTAGCCGAGCCCGCCACGATCGTCATGTCTAATACCGACGACAAGCTCCAGTCCTTGGACGTGGTTTGCAAGTACGAATCCCAGGTTGACGAGACGTTATCGCCAATCTTCAACGAAAAAGGGTTACTTGTTCGCGCCCAGTGGTAACCGTTCCAGGAATGGTTCGCAAGCAAGACTAATGGCGAGATTGCCAAAACTATCGCAACGACAAAAATCAACCAATGCCGAGAAATCATGCGCATTTGGGGACTCTCCTTGATTTTTACTATACTTTCAGCGGGACTTCGTTCGAGTAGCTGGGGGTAGGCGAATGGGCTGATGCTATATAACCCTTAGCTTTTTGTCCAGGCAATAATCGTCGCACGGGTGTGCCGGAAAATCCCCAGTAACTGACGCACTTGGAGTTGATCTCGGAATGGGTTCACTAGCCTGATAGGTTGGGTGGTCGCGATGGGTCGACGCAACACGAAGCTCGAACCCACCTTGCAGTGAAAACAAAAGCTAAAATCGCTCGCTAGGGCTAGACCAGCCGGAACGTTGCCCTTGGCTAGGTTTTGACCAAGGGTGGTGTTGCGTCGACCGGTTGAGCTGGCAGCGTCTATCCGGCATTGGCAGCAGCCTCGCTACGGATGATGTGCTTAATAGACAAATTGATTTGATAATCTTTATCCATGTGGGAGCTATTTAGGGGTAATCCCCAATTCCTAACGGCGGTATTAATTGCTGTGCTCACCATACTCGCCGTTTTGCGCAATAGGCGTAATCCGACAGGAAACGCCTACTTGAAAAGCGCGAGTTTGCTTCCAAAACGATTAGGTATGACTGCAGAAGAAATTATCGAGAGTTTAGTGCTCGACGTCTTTGGTGGCGCTCACTATGCATGCGGCATACCCGCCTCGCTTGATGAAATCCTCAGACTTTTCAACGAGGTATGTGTTAAATGCACCCGAGAGCAGATGTTACAAGCTATTCGCAATACCTCGGCGTTACAAATCGTTCGATACGCCAACGATGGGCATTCAATTTACTTTGATGAAGTTCGTGACGCATCGAACTGGCGAGACTTCTTCGAGGACAAGTTCTACGGCAAACATAAAGAGTCAGGTCGAGCGAGGCAATCAGCGCTCCGACGTTGTCGCGATGCTTGGTACCCACGTGGAACGGGCTTAAGCGTGATTGTTCCTCGTCCCAACTAGAATGCTGGCCGGTCAGTTTGGAAGCGAGGATTGTCTATCCCCACCCGGCATCGCAAGCAAGTCGAACCGATACGGCGTTAAAAGGGCAATCCAAGTCCCGATAGTCGGGTAATCGGAAACTTGAAATTCAGTTGTCCGGTTGGCGCGTTGACCAGTCAGCAATTTCCGCTGCAGCCCACTTTGACAACAACCGCTGTAGCAACGACGGCGACAACGAGGATGACACCCACTACGATAGAGCCTCCGCTTTGCCTGCAAGTCGAAAATTAATTGGTTTGGCCAATATTGGGGCGTTTCCCGGTACTCATCAATTTGTGTTTACCAAACCCTGATCTATAATCCGCCGCAGGAGGGTAACCATGAAACGCTTCTATTTTTCAATCACGCTTGCTTGCTTGCTCGCCGGCACGCTCTACGCCGCGGACGATCCCTTTTCCGGGAAATGGAAACTCAACATGGAGAAAAGCAAATTTGCCGGCGAGCAAACAAAAATTGAGGATCTCGGCGGCAACAAGTACAAATGGACCTCTGGCAATGTGTCCGACACGATTACTGCCGACGGCACCGATCATTCTGTCCACTTCGGCAGAACCATGTCGATCGCTCCGGAAGGAGCTAACAACTGGAAGATGGTGATCAAGAAGTATGGCAAGGTCCTCAGTTCGATGACCCACACTCTTTCCGAGGATGGAAAAGCGCAGACGATCAAGGGAACGGAAACTAAGCCAGACGGCACAACCTCGAATTTCAGCGTGGCGTTGAAGCGGGTGGGGAGCGGTTCCGGCTGGGGAGGCACATGGGAAAGCACTGACGTGAAATTCACTTCTCCTGATGAGTGGGGAATTGAGCCCTACGATGGCGATGGTTTATCTTTCAATACGCCCGCTTATCAAGACGTCCTCAGCATGAAATTCGACGGCAAGGATTACGAGGAGAAGGGCCCGAACGTCGCGCCTGCTTCTACGTCCTCTGGCAAGCGCGTAAACGCGCACACCCTGGAAGTTACCGACAAGGTAAAAGGCCAGGTGATGGATCACACGAAATTCGAAGTCTCTCAAGATGGGAAGACGCTGACGCTGACGGTTCGTGAGATCGGCCAGCCGAAAGCTTTGACCATTGTCTACGACAAGATGTAGGCCTCGCAGCGGCAAGAGCGGTTGAACCTCCATTCATAGCGTTTCTCCGCGACGTACTCCCTCGCGAAGTCGTTTAGTGAACGTCCTGAATGGAGTTTACAAAAATACTTCACCGTTAACTAACTCCCGAGAAGTCGGGTTACCGGAAAAGT
>JBBRZT010000189.1:0-7746 GCA_038236395.1 Candidatus Acidiferrales bacterium | reverse complement strand
CTGTTTCAGCGAGCGCAGCAAGTTTTCGTAATAGCCGATCTGTAGATCGGGATGCAGACCGCCCTGCAGGAGAACTCCAGTGCCGCCCAGCTCGAGCATTTCGTCGATTTTTTCGTAAATGGATTCGAAGGAGAGGATGTAACCATCTTTCGCGCCGAGAGGGCGGTAAAACGCGCAGAAGGAGCAATACTCGGTGCAGAAATTTGTGTAATTGATGTTGCGGTCGATCTGGTAGGTGACCACGCGCGGATCATTTTTTTGCAGGCGCATCTGGTGCGCGGCCATGCCAATGCCCAGCAGGTCATCGGATTCCAGCATGTCCAGCGCTTCTTGTTTTGTCAGGCTCAACTGATTCCTTTTTGTACAGGCTTCCCGATGTTCCGCGACCTTTGCATCCTTATTCTATCGGATGAAGCCGCAAATCCGAATGTGCGATTGCCGCAAGCGGCTGCTGTTCAGCCTAGCGCGGCGCGCAGCTTGTCGTTTCTTGTATCGGCCTTGGTATCGCGTACAGGGCAGGCCCACTCGATGGCGTTGGCCTTTGGTATCAAGCCCAGTTTGGCGGCCAGGCAATAGTAAAGCTCGAGGCCGCCCAGATTTTCGCCGCTCAACGTGTAATCGATATTTTCTCGCAGGTAGGTGAGCAGTTCCTCGGCGGGCACATTCAGGTCGTCGGCTGCCCCTTCGGCGATTTCCTCGAGATGCGCGACGCCATAGGCTTTGGAAGCGGCAAAGTCGGCGGCGACTTCTGGCGTGATTGACTCCTTGCGCGCGGACCACACGGCGAGAACGGCGGGGAGGCCGGTCATCCGCCTCCATTCCTGAACCACATCATAAATATGTAGCGTCCCGGTGGTGTTGACGCCGGCTTTGTCGGCGTTGCACATCAATTCGCCGGCCGCCCCGAGCGTCGCGTACTTGGCGATGGCGATGGCCAAGCGCAGCGCCGGATCGCCGATCAGGAGGGCAGCGTCGGCGTGTTCGAGCATGGACGGCGTGCTGAGAGTTTCTTCTGAAAATTTCGGCGCGATGTGCCAGTGCTCGGCACATAGAATTCGCGTCAGCGCCTGCGTGCTGCGCGAGCTGCGATCCAGCGCAATGCTGGCGACTTCCTGGATGGGTTTGCGGGAAACGATCAGCAGGCTGCGCACGCGTCTTTTGGCGGCGATGGCCAGATCCGGTAGCATCACCAGATTCTCGATGCGCTGATACTCAATGGCGGGAATAATCGCTACGTCGGCGAGGCCATCGCGTAAATCGTCGGCGCATTTCGACGGAATGGTAAACGAAAGATCGTATTTGCCCTTTAGCGGGCCGAAGACGAAACCGTGCACGAGCGGCGCGGTGTTTAAATATTGCACAACCGATATGCGGAGTTTTTTCAAAATGGCGGGTGCTCGCGGCGGTTTCAGTATAGCAGACGAAAATTTCCGCCGGGCAGACCTACTTTTGTTGTAAAACGTTCGGGACCATCGGAGGATTTGAAATGAGGAAATGTTCGCGCGCCGCTTTGCTTCTGTTACTGGCATTTCAGATTGGCGCGCTTGGCGCTGTCCCGCGGCCTCCCGATACCGCGCCAGCCGCGGCCGCGACGATTGCCGAGAAAACGGCTGGCGCGCAGAAGTTGGCAGGCTACTTCAATCTGTACTGGGACGCGAAGCAGGGGAAGCTGTGGCTGGAAATCGACAAGTGGAACAGCGAATTTCTGTATCAAAGCGGTTTATCGGCGGGGATGGGTTCGAATGATATCGGGCTGGACCGCGGCCAGCTGGGGGCCACGCGAATTGTGCGGTTCGAACGCAGCGGGCCAAAAGTGCTGCTGGCGCAGGAAAATCTCGATTACCGCGCGGTGAGCGACGACCCAGCGGAAAAGCGCGCGGTGCGCGACTCTTTTGCGGAATCGGTGCTCGCGGGATTTACAGTGGCGGCGGAAGAAAAGGACCGAGTGCTGGTGGACGCCACGGATTTTTTTCTGCGCGACGCCCACGATATCCCCGGCACGTTGAAGCGCACCAAGCAGGGTAGCTATCGTCTGGATGCCGCGCGCTGCGCGATTTACCTGCCGCTGACAAAGAATTTCCCGATGAATACGGAAGTCGAAGCGGTGCTGACGTTCGCAGGCGATGAGCCCGGGCAGTGGGTGAGGCAAGTAACTCCTTCGCCGGATTCAATCACCGTGCGCGAGCATCATTCCTTTGTGCAGCTTCCGCCGCCGGGATATAAGCCGCGCGTTTACGATCCGCGTTCCAGTTTTTTCGGAATTTCGTACCTGGATTACGCCACTCCGGTGAGCGAACCGATTGTGAAACGCTACATTTCGCGGCACCGTTTGCAGAAGAAAGATCCTACGGCGGCGACGAGCGAGCCGGTGCAGCCCATCATTTATTATCTGGACCGCGGCGCGCCTGAGCCGATCCGTTCGGCGTTGCTCGACGGCGCACGGTGGTGGAATCAGGCGTTCGAAGCCGCCGGTTACAAGAACGCATTTCGCGTGGAGCTGCTGCCGGAAGACGCCGATCCCATGGATCTGCGTTACAACGTGATCCAGTGGGTGCATCGCGCGACTCGCGGATGGTCTTACGGCGCGGGCGTGGTGGATCCGCGCACCGGCGAAATCATCAAGGGACATGTGTCGCTCGGTTCGCTGCGGGTGCGGCAGGATTATCTGATTGCCGAAGGCTTGCTGGCCCCGTATGAGCAAGGCAAACCCGTTTCGCCCAAGATGCTGGAGATGGCGCTGGCGCGACTGCGGCAACTTGCGGCGCATGAAGTGGGCCACACCCTCGGGCTGCAGCACAATTATTCGGCGAGCACGGTGAACCGTTCGTCGGTGATGGATTATCCGCCGCCGGTCGTGACGCTGGGCGCCGATGGCGTTCCCGATGTTTCGAACGCGTATGCCACGGGAATCGGCGAGTGGGACAAAGTGTCCATCGCTTTCGGTTACCAGGATTTTGCGCCGGGAGTGGACCAACACGCCGAGCTGAATAAAATTATTTCGGATGCGATGAGCCGCGGGTTGCGATATCTGACCGATCAGGATGCGCGTCCGCCCGGTTCTTCCAGCAGCCTGGCGCATTTGTGGGATTCGGGTGCGAATGCGGTCGATGAACTAAATCGCCTGATGAAAGTGCGCGCCGCCGCGCTTGACCGTTTTGGCGAAAATAATATTCGCGTGGACGCGCCGCTGAGCACGATTGAAGACGTGCTCGTTCCGATTTATCTGTTGCATCGCTACCAGGTGGAAGCCGCCAGCAAATTGGTCGGCGGCATGGATTACACCTTTGCGCTGCGTGGCGACGGGCAAACGCCCACTCAGATTGTCGCTCCCGCGGAACAGCGGCGCGCGCTGGCGAGTGTGCTGGCGACCTTGAAGCCAAGCGTGCTCGCATTGCCGGAGCCGCTGCTGAAAATTATTCCGCCGCGCGTGCCAGACTATGAGCGCGGGCGCGAAGATTTCAAGATACGCACGAGCCCGGCGTTTGACGCACTAGCTCCAGCCGAAGCGGCCGCGGGACATACGCTTGAGTTTCTTTTCAATCCGGGGCGCGCTTCGCGATTGATAGAATTTCACGCACGCGATGCGAAAAATCCGAGTCTGGAAGAAGTGCTCGACACTATTGTTAGTGCCACGTGGAAATCCGCGCGCGAAGCGGGCTATGCCGGTGAAATTTCGCGGGTGGTGGATTACACCGTGCTTTATGACTTGATGACGCTGGCTGGCAACGATCATGCCTCGGTGCAAGCCCGGGCGATCGCGGCGTTGAAATTGGAGGAGCTGCGAGCCTGGGCTCACAGCGCTGGAACTGGCGCCGCAAAAGACGGCGAAGAACGCGCGCATCTTTACTTTGCCGCGCAGGAAATCGCCCAGTTTCAGAAGGATCCCAAGTTGATCCCGCTTCCAGCGCCCGCAGCGCCCCCAGACGGGCCGCCCATCGGCGATGACGAGGGAACCTGGCTGCCGTAGCCCCCCCGGCATTCGTCCATTTGTCTTGGATTCTCGACGGAACTTTTGGCTTCAGCCTTCGTCTATTCCTGCAGGGGGACCTCGCATGAAGATGCATATTTCTGTGGCCACGCTTCTCGTGGCTGGCACCTTATTCGGTCCGTTGGGTGGCTTGTCGCTAGCATCCGCCGCAACGTCGAACCATCATTCCATCAACATATCCGGAGACGAAGATGGTCCTGTCGCTGATTGCTCCGGTTTTCACATTCGCTTCGACGACCGCGCCGCGGTGATGAGCTCGGAAGAGCGCTCGATTGCCAAATCGCAAGCGCCGCTGCATGTGGAGTCGGAGGTGAACGGCGGCGTTCAAGTGCAAGGCTGGGACAAGGACACTTACTCGGTGACCATCTGCAAAGCGGTAGATGCTTCCAGAAATAACCCGGAGCAGATTTTTTCACAGATTAAACTTTCGGTTGAAAACGGCAAAGTGTCTGTCAGCGGACCCTCGAACCACGACGAATGGGCGGTTTACCTGCTCGTTCGCGCTCCCAAGGCTGCGCAAATCGATTTGTACGCGAAGAACGGACCGCTGGGCATTTACAATCTTGACGCGCACCTGACTGCGAAAACCCAGAATGGACCGATTTCCTTGCATGGCTTCTCGGGTGATGCGGATATCTCCGCTGTAAATGGTCCGATCAGTCTTACCGGGAATTCCGGGAAATTGCGGTTGCGCACGGAAAACGGGCCGATATCCGTTTCGTTAAATGGCGACGCGTGGAAAGGCTCGGGGCTGGAAGCCGAAGCGAAAAACGGACCGCTGACTTTGCGGGTGCCCAAAAATTATCAGTCCAGCGTGCTGGTGGAGTCGAACGGCAATTCTCCGATGAGCTGCCAGGCCAGTGTCTGTGATGGCGCGCGCAAAACCTGGGATGAAGATCACCGGCGCATCGAGTTTGGCCAGGCTCCGGCGGTGATTCATCTTTCCGCCGTGAACGGACCCATCGCGGTGAAACAATCAACCGACAAGCTGTAGCCCGCGGCAGTAACTGACGGCTGCATCACAAAATCTGATTACGCGGCGAAGGCAGATGGACGGCCTTCGCCGTTGTAGTTAAGATTTGTCGCATGCTTCTCGAGTCGCGCGTGGCTCAAGCCGTTTCGGTGGAAGACGCTGCGCGTATAGCGCGTGAACTGTATGGTCTTGATGCCGCGGCTAAGTCCTTGCCGGGCGAATACGACGACAATTTCCATTTGATTTCGAGCGACGGGCGGGAGTATGTGCTGAAAGTGATGCACCCGGCTCGCGAGCGGTCGTTTATCGATTTGCAATGCCGGGCGCTGCATCATTTGGCAACACGGGCCGAGGGCATCCTGCTTCCGCGGGTAATTGCCAGCCGTGGCGGCGAACATTACACCGAGATCACCTGTGCCGATGGCTCGAAGCGGCTGGTGTGGGTGCTGACGTTTGTGCCGGGAACAGTTGTCGCCGAGGTGCGGCCGCATAGCGAGGAACTGCTCAAGAGTATTGGCCGGTTGTTGGGCGAGATGGATTCCGCGCTGCAGGATTTCCAGCATCCGGCGGCTCGACGCGAATTGAAGTGGGATCTTTCGGCTGCGGGATGGATCGGTAACCATGTTCACGAGATTGCAGATCCGGCCCGGCGCGCGCTCGTGGAACGATTTCTTGCCTTCTACGATTCAGAAATTGTTCCGGCGCTTCCACAGCTTCGCTGCAGTGTGATCTACGGCGACGCCAATGACTACAACATTTTAGTGAGCGATCCCTGGCCGCTGCCGCGCAGGGCGGTGAGCATCATTGATTTTGGGGACATGCATTATGGCGTGACTGTTTCGGAAGTGGCCATCGCTGCTGCCTACGCCATGCTGGGAAAAGAAGATGTGTTGAGCGCAGCCGCTGCGGTTGTGACGGGCTACTACGAGACACTTGCACTTGAAGAGCGCGAACTCGCCGCGCTGTACGCGCTGATCGGCATGCGGCTGGCGGTCAGCGTGACGAATTCGGCGCATCGCAAGACTGTCAAGCCGGACGATGCGTATGTGACCGTGAGCGAAGCTCCCGCTTGGGAGGCGCTGGAACGATTGGCCAAAATTCATCCACGATTCGCGCACTATACATTTCGCGAAGCCTGCGGACTTGATCCCGTGCCACTGAGCGCCGGTGTTCAACGATGGCTTGAGAGCAACGGCCGGTCGGCGGCGTCTCTCTTCGAAACGGAACTGCGTATAGCGCCCCATGTCGTTTTCGATCTGAGCGTTGGGAGCGAATTGCTCGGAGCCGATCCACGAAATTCCGAAACTTCGGCGTTAGCGCCTCAAATTGTTAAAGAGATGAGGCGGGAAAGTGTCTCGTTCGGCGTAGGGCGATATAACGAGGCGCGGATGTTCTACACTTCGCGGCTATTCGGCGCGGACGCCAGCCCGCTGGAAGAACGAAGGACCATTCATCTCGGAATGGACTTCTTCGTGGAGCCTGGCGCGGCGGTGCGGGCGCCGCTGGAAGGCGTGGTGCATGTGCTTGCAAATAATATTGCACCTTTGGATTACGGGCCGCTGGTGATTCTTAAACACGAAGTGAAAGACGCCGGCGAGTTTTTTACTTTGTACGGCCACCTTACGACTGACACTCTCGCGCATCTGAAGATCGGACAGAGCATCGCGCGCGGAGAAAAATTCGCGCACATCGGCACAGCCAATGAAAACGGAGGATGGCCTCCTCATCTTCATTTCCAGATTATTCTGGATCTGCTGGATCTGGGCGCTAATTTCCCAGGTGTGGCGTTTGCTTCGCAGCGAGCGGTGTGGACCAGTCTTTCACCCGATCCGAATCTGCTGGTAGGCATTCCCAAAGAACGGTTTCCGGCTGCTGAGCGTTCACCGCAGGAATCGTTGGCAATTCGCCGTGCGGTGCTAGGAAAAAATCTCAGCGTGTCTTACGAGCAGCCGCTGAAAATCGTTCGCGGCTGGATGCAGTATCTCTACGACGAAACCGGCCGCGCGTTTCTGGACTTCTACAACAATGTGCCGCTGATCGGCCACAGCCATCCACGGGTAGTGCATGCCGCGCAGAAGCAATTAGCGTTGCTGAATACCAACACGCGCTATCTGCATGACCTGGTGCATCGCTATGCCCAGCGCCTCACTGCACACTTGCCAGAACCTCTGCGGGTGTGCTTTTTCGTGAATTCCGGCAGCGAAGCAAATGAGTTGGCGCTCAGGCTCGCGCGCGCACACATCGGCCGCGAGGACGTCATCGTACTGGAGCATGCCTATCACGGGAATACCTCTACACTGATCAACATCAGCCCGTACAAATTCGACGGCCCGGGCGGTCGCGGGCGAAAGCCGTGGGTTCACGTGGCGGCGCTTCCCGATGACTATCGCGGAAAATACCGCCGCGACGACCCGCAAGTCGGAGCGAAATATGCCGCCGCCATTGGCGAGATTCTGGCAAGCATGCGCAAGGAAGGACGTGAAGTGGCCGCCTTCATTGCAGAGACTCTGCCAAGCGTGGGCGGGCAAATTGTTTTTCCTGCTGGCTACCTGGCGGACGCCTATGCGCGCGTCCGCGAAGCGGGCGGCGTGTGCATCGCTGACGAAGTGCAGGTTGGCTTTGGCCGGCTGGGCACCCATTTCTGGGGATTCGAAACGCAGAATGTGATTCCCGACATCATGGTTCTGGGAAAGCCCATTGGCAATGGCTTCCCGCTCGCCGCGGTGATCACCACGGCGGAGATTGCCGCGTCGTTCGACAATGGCATGGAATTTTTCAGCACGTT
>JBBRZT010000188.1:0-7747 GCA_038236395.1 Candidatus Acidiferrales bacterium | reverse complement strand
CTCCGCCTTCCAGGTAGTCGAATAGAGTTCGGATCGGCACTCGCGTCCCGCGAAAGACAGGAGTTCCTCCGAGAATATCGCCGTTTTTGACGATCACATTCACGTTTTGATTGTATACCGGAAGCTTTAGGTCCGCCCGAGAAATTCGCCGAGCAGCATGTGAAAGTGGTGCACGCCATTTTCACGTTTCACCGAGTAGCGCCCGCGGTTGTAGGTGCTGGAGCGCAAGCCGCGCTGCACGTTTTCGCAGAGGCCGATGTCTTCCTGCTGCACTTCGTCGCTGAAGGCAATGGCACGCTGGATGCGTTCCTGCACTGTTGCGTCCTGCGCGACGAGAAAAAACCACTCGAAAATTGTCAGCGTTTTGTCGTGTGACAGCGGCACGATCAGGTTGGTCGAAATATTGTCGGGATAAATGTTGATCATCAGGTTGGGAAAAATCCAGAAATACGCCGCCTGTTTCGGCCCGCTGCCCGGCGGGTAAAACCGCTGCGCGGTGTCATCCGTTTTGGTAGCGCGAATGGGCGCGAATTGCTGCGAATAATAACGGTAGGTGTCGATGCGATATTGCGCGTAATCGATTTCTCGCATCAGTCCCGGATGGGCTATGGGGATGTGATAGCCCTCCAGGTAGTTGTCGACGTACACCTTCCAGTTGCAGTTGATGGTGTAATCGCGGCGCTCGGCTAATTGCAGGCCTGCAAACTGAAATCCGTGCGCCTGCTCGGGGATTTTTCCCAGATACGCCGCCAGCGGCTCGGCTTGCAGGTCGAAATTCACGAAGATGAACTGTTCCCACGTTTCCAGGCGCAGCGGCACCATGCCCATGGTGCTTCGATCGAAAAATTCCACGCCTTCGACGTCGGGGGTCCCGATCAGCCGGCCATCCAGCGTGTACGTCCAGCCGTGATACTGGCAGCGCAGCACATTTTTGCAGCCGCTGCCCAGCGCGATGGGACCGGCGCGGTGGCGGCATACATTGCTGAACGCGCGCAGCACGCCCTGTTTATCGCGCACCACGATCACGGGTTCGCCGGCGACTTCCGTGGTAAAAAAACTTTCCGGATCGGCAATGGTGCGCTTCCCGCCGTTCACTTCTCCGCACTGGTGGCCCAGCGTGCCCACCAGTTGCCAGGTGCGCAAAAAGATGCGCGTCTTTTCAATTTCCAGAATGGCTGGATCGGTATAAAAGTTTGAAGCCAGCGTGTGCGCGCACTCAATCTGCTCGTGCACGTCGAGTTGTAAGGGTTTGGGTTCCATAAAAATGCGTCGGCGAAGCGACCCGCGGCGCCTAAAACTTTCTGGTTTCCTGCCGCGACCAGCGCTCAATCACCACTTTCGACTCCGTGTAGAACTCCACGGCATCGCGGCCCTGGCCGTGCAAAATGCCGAAGAAGCTGTCTTTCCATCCGCTGAACGGAAAATACGCCATGGGCGCGGCCACGCCGATATTAATACCGATATTCCCCGCGGGCGCTTCGTAGCGGAATTTTCGCGCCGCCGCGCCGCTGGAGGTGAAAAGCGAAGCCTGGTTGCCATACGGGCTGCGGTGCATGAACTCCATGGCCTCGTCGATGGAGTCGGCGTGCACCAGGCTCAACACCGGTCCGAAAATTTCCGTGTGCGTCAACTGGCTTGTCGATGGCAAGCCGTCGAGCACCGTGGGCTTGATGAAATTCCCGGCTTCCTTGTTGGCAATTTTCGTGTTGCGACCGTCGACCACCGGCCGCGCGCCCTCCGCAATCCCCGCGGCGATCAGCGATTCGACGCGCTGCTTGCTTTCTTTGCTGATCACCGGACCCATCTGCACGTCCGCGCCAAGTCCATCGCCGACACGCAAAGCCGACGCGGCCTGTCCGATAGAATCTCGAAAAGTTTTCTGCGCATCGCCCACGGTCACCGCCACGGAAACCGCCAGGCAACGTTGCCCGGCGCAACCGAACGCGCTGTCACCAATAATCTGCGTAGCTAATTCCATGTCCGCATCAGGCAGCACGATCACGTGATTTTTCGCGCCGCCCTGGCACTGCATGCGCTTACCGCTGGCCGCCGCGCGCGCGTAAACGTGCTTCGCTACCGGCGTCGAGCCTACAAAGCTGATAGCGCGCACCTGCGGGTGATCGCACAGCGCATCCACCACAACGCGCCCGCCATTGACCAGGTTCACTACTCCGCGGGGCAGGCCAGTCTTTTCGATCAACTCGATGACGCGGCGCATCGTCAGCGGCACTCGCTCCGACGGCTTCAGCACCAGCGTATTCCCGCAGGCAATCGCGTAAGGCAAAAACCAGAACGGAATCATGGCAGGAAAATTAAATGGTGTGATGGCCGCGACCACCCCAAGCGGCTGGCGAATCAGCGTTTCGTCCACGCCGGGCGTCACGTCTTCCAGGTTGTAGCCCTGCATCATCATGGGAATTCCGCAGGCCACTTCCACATTTTCGATGCCGCGCCGGATTTCCGCTTTGGCTTCCGCGAGGGTTTTTCCGTTTTCCAGGGTAATCAGGCGCGCGATTTCGCCGATATGTTCGTCCAAAAGATTTTTCAGCTTGAAAAGATATTGGATGCGCTCGCCGGGCGGCGTGCGTCGCCACGCCGGAAAAGCGGCAGCTGCTGCTCGCACAGCGGCGTCCACATCGCCGGCATTCGAAAGCGGAGTGCGCGCCAGCAACTCGGCGGTGGCCGGATTGAGAACGTCCACGTATTCCGTTGCGGCCGAAGGTCTCCACGCCCCGTCGACATAATTGTGCAGGTCGGGCGCGTGCGTTACGGCAGTGGTGCTCATCTGTTGCTCCAGGTGTGCGTGAATATCGAATCAGCGAAGCGAATGCCGTAGTTTACCAAAAAACTCTACCAAACAAATGTAAGGTTCAGGCGGCTACGGCGGCCCGTCAAGAATCCAACTCAGCGTCGGCGTCCTGCGACGCCCCGCCCAACCTGGTTCGCCACGCAAACCAGCCCACCGTGGCCAGCATGCCAATCCATCCCAGGATGCGCACGGTGCCTCCGATTTTCTGGTCCTGCACCAGCAGGTTCCACTGCCCAAACAGAATTTCCCAATCGTGATCGCCGGAACCCACCAGCGGCAATGCCGATGCACGCGCATCGGCCATATAGGTCCCTATATACAGAAAATTTTCAAAAAACCAGAAACCGCAGAACACAACCGCCGCCACTTCCCGTTGCCGGAAAAAATACATGGCGCACAAGGCCGGCACGATCAACTCCGCCAGCGTGCCGCCCAAAATGGTGATGGTGTAACCGAACCAGCTGAAGAAAAAATGCCCGCCCTCATGAATAATCAGATTGACGTAATCGAGGAACAGGAATCCGGACTGGTCGAACGCGGCGTAGCACAGAAACAGCGCGTAAAAAATGGTCCAGCCTACAAAAACGGCGCGAGAAACCGCTTTCCACGGACCGCAATATTTTTCCAGCAGGGCCACAGACCTACTTCTCGATCGCCGCCAACGCTTCGTAAGCCGCCCCGATCAGCGGCGCGCTCTCATTGAGCACCACGGAAACGGGAACATTATTCAGCATCGCTTCAAATCTCCACTTATCCTGGAAGGCCTTGAAAAAAGTTCCATCTCTCATTTTTTCCAGAATTTTCACCGCGATGCCTCCCGCAACAAATACGCCGCCGAGCGCCAGCACCTTCAGCGCCAGATTCCCGGCCTCGGCTCCATAGGCCGCGGTCCACAAGTCCAGCGTTTCCACGCATACCGGGCAGGACTTGTCCAATCCCTGCCGCGTAATCTCCGGCGCGGGATCGGCGTCGGGATCTTCGAATGACGGATGCAGCACGTTGGGCGCAAGAAATTCGTGCAGGGTGCGAAAGCCGCGTCCCGAAAGTATCAGCTCCCAGCTTACTTGCGGATAGCGGCGACGCATGAAGCGCAAAAGCTCGATTTGCTGTTCGGTGTGCGGCGCAAAATCCGAATGCCCGCCCTCGGAGGGAACCACCTGATAGCGCGCGCCGTTCCACACCAGGATGGCCTGCCCCAGTCCCGTTCCGGCAGCCAGTAAAGCCTTGGTGCCGCCAGGTTCAACCGTACCCCGATTCAAAACGCAGAAATCTTCTTTCGGCAGATGCTCGATGCTGTGACCGGTCGCCCCCAGGTCGTTCAACACCACCACCTGCTTGCACTTCAATACTTCAACCAAATTTTCGGTATCCACAGTCCAGGGCAGGTTCGTCGCGCGCACGCGATTGTTAATCACCGGTCCGGCCACGCCAAAACCCGCCGCGACAATGCGGTTGCCCGCCAGGTACGGCGCGGCCTGCCGCGAAAATTCCTTTACAATGCGGTCGAATTGCGCAAATTCCTTGCTCGCAAAGCGCTGCTGATATAAGGCAGTGAGCTTGCCGTTTTCTTCCGAAAACAGCGCGAGGTTGCACTTCGTACCGCCGACATCACCGGCCAGTATCACCAGTTCCCCCTAAAAAATATTCGTCAGAATGTTTTCCGATGCGCGGCTAGGTCGGGTTGCACCAGCTCCTGCCGTCGCGCGCGAGAAGTGCGTCCGATTCCGCCGGCCCCCAGCTTCCCGATGCGTATTGCGGAACGGTGGCGCTTCTGGCCGCGGTCCACACGTCGAGTATCGGATCAATCAGCGCCCAGGCGGCCTCGACGTTATCGCCGCGATCGAAAAGCGTGGCGTCGCCGCGCACGCAGTCATTCACCAACGTGGCATACGCGCTGCGCGGCGCTCCGCCAAAACCTTCCTTGTAGCTGAAATTCATATTCACGTTGCCGATGCTCATTTCCGTCCCGGGCCGCTTGGCCACGAAGGAAACGGAGACACCTTCGTCTGGCTGGATATTGAGCACCAGGCGGTTGGGCGCCAGATCGCGCTCGCGAAACACCATGTGAGGAGCGCGGCGAAATTCGATGACGATTTCGGTACTGCGTTTTGCCAGGCGCTTGCCGGTGCGCAGATAAAACGGCACCCCCGCCCAGCGCCAGTTGTCGATCAATAATTTTGCTGCGACAAAAGTTTCCGTTCGCGAAGTGGGGCTTACGCCCGGTTCCTGCCGGTATCCCGGGGCTGGTTTGCCGTTCAACTGCCCAGCGGTATATTGCCCGCGCACCACTGATTGAGCGACCATTTCCAGATTGAAAGGGCGGATGGATTGCAGGACCTTCAGTTTTTCGTTGCGCACCGAGGTGGCATCGAAAGACGCCGGAGGCTCCACCGCGACCAACGAAGTGAGCTGCAGCACATGGCTCTGGATCATGTCGCGCAGCGCACCGGTATTTTCATAAAAGCCGCCGCGGCGCTCCACGCCTAACGTCTCAGCGGCGGTGATCTGCACGTGGTCGACGTAGTTGCGATTCCACAGCGGCTCGAAAATGCCGTTGCCAAAGCGCAGCACCAGCAGATTCTGCACCGTGTCTTTGCCCAGATAGTGATCGATGCGGTAAACTTGCTTCTCTTCAAAAACGTTCAGCACCGTTTGGTTCAACTCTTTTGCCGATGCCAGGTCACGTCCGAAAGGTTTCTCAATGATGATTCTCACCCACGAATCGGGAGAAGAAGGCTTGGCCAGTCCTGCTTTGCCCAACTGCTCGACGATATGCGGATAAACCTCCGGCGGCGTGGACAAGTAAAACAGGCGGTTTCCGCCGAGTTTTTTTGAAGCTTCCAGATCGGCCAGAGTTTTCGCCAGCCGCGCGTACGACTCGGTGTCGTCGTATTCGCCCTGGCTGTAGTGCAGGTTGGCGGCGAAGGCGTCCCATTGTTTGGGATCGATGGGCCCGACTTCCGAAATGCTTTTGGCTGCCTCGCCCAGCGATGCGCGAAAATCTTCATCGCTCATGGGTGTTCGCGAAAACCCCACGATGGCATAACGAGGTCCCAACGATTCATGCACCGCCAGATCGAACATCGCGGGAATCACTTTGCGTTTGGCCAGGTCACCGGATGCGCCGAAAAGAACCACTGCGCACGGTTCGGTGGTTCCGTCATAACTCCCCACAGATCTACCGTTGTCCGCCGCCATGGCTCCCTCTCAGGCAAAAAGCTCGCATTGAACCGATTTAAGCTCTTCGAAACTATACCTCAACCCGGTACTTTCGCAGCTCGGAACGCAAGCGTTCCGCATCCTGATAGTGAATAACATTCATGCCCAACCGGCGCGGAACTTCTAGATTCAACGGGCGATCGTCGATGAACAGGCATTCTTCCGGCGGCCGCTGCGAAATTTGCAGCGCCATGCGGAAGATGATTGCTTCCGGCTTGCGCGAGCGTACATAGCAGGAGCTGAAGAACACTTCGAAATTCCTGCGCAGGTCGAATTTTTCGATGCGGTAATTGTTCAGCTCCAGCGGTTCGTTGTTGATGGAGGCGATGAAATATTTCTTCGTGTCCGTCACTTCATCGAGCACCGCCCGCGATTCGGAAAACTCGCGGGACTGCGCAAACATGTGCGCGATAAACTGCTCGCGGGTGAACGGACGAGGATGGTGAAAGACCGCGCGATCGAGATACTCGTCAAGAGTGATGAGCCCGGCGTCCAGCGCCGGAAAGCAAAGATCGTGGCGATCCTGGAATTCCTCCCAATCCATGGCAAAAACGCCCGCCGCTTCCTTGCGCGCGGCGCGGTCCCAGCCGTTGGAGAGAATCACTCCCCCTATGTCCCAGAACATCGTCGTAATTTCAGGCAAGATCGCGGCCTCCAGGTTTACGCCTTAGCCGCGGGAATGAGCCGGGCGAGGTGTGCTTAGCCTGCGCCTCCGCGAATTTGGGCCATCGCTTGTATAACAACATCCGAGAATTGCATCAAACCTTTTTCCGGGCCTTGCGACAAATGCAGCCGGATGGTGGGCTTGCGGGCGTCTTCCAGCGCCGCGCATTCCGTCAGTGCGAACGCCAGTTGCAGTTCGCCCAGTGTGTAGTCCGCGCCCGGAATATTTATGTCTTCGGCAGGGTCCGCGGTAATAATTATGAAAATTCCATTCGCGGGACCTGATTTAAATATTTTACCGAGAGAGTACAGATATCGCGGGCCCGACGCAACCTGCACCGGCATTCCCAGTTCATGGCGCATGCGATCTCGCAGTGGCCGCAACACGCTGCAATAGAGGCCCCGCACCTCGAAAAACGGACAGACGGCCACGTAGCCGCCGGCATCGCGTAAGTCCAGGAAAGTCTGCAGCGCGCTCCGCAGATTCAAGGTGGAGATCGAGCGCCGCGTTTCCCCCTGCGCGTATAGAGTGATGCCGTCTTCTTCCACCCGCACCGTCGGCAACACCCGTGCGCGCTTTGCCGATATATTTTCCAAGTGTTCGCTTACCTCGGCGAGATTGGGCGTCCCCGCTGCGTCCTGGAAACAATTTACTCCCAGTGACGCGCACGCCAGCGCGGTGACAATCTCCCACTTGAAAATTTCCGCGGCGAATTCCATCGGGCTGTGCAGCTGGATTTCCACCAGCGGGATGCCCATCGCGCATAGTTGCTGCGTCTGTTGCAGCGGAACTTGCGTCTGGCCTTCCATGGTCACGCTTATCACGAGGGAACCATTTTGCAGCGTCTGCGGCGCGTAGGACGTTTGCGGGAAAATGGGAAGCAGCCCGTGCCCATTGCCGGTGGTGCTGCCGCTCACCAGGTGCGCGATGCGATAAGCGAAGTATGAAAGTTCGTCGCCGGTCAACAGCACCACTTTCTTAATTCCCTCGCGCATGCCTGCGGCCAGGAAAGCTGCGAGAGAGGCGGCCGGATTGTAGGCGAGTGGAGTGGAGGG
>JBBRZT010000187.1:0-7834 GCA_038236395.1 Candidatus Acidiferrales bacterium | reverse complement strand
GCACGACTTCGACCGTAGAGAAATTGATCGGCGCGGAAAACGTCAAAAAGGTCGCGGAGTTGTGCGGCGCAAAAACCGGCGACCTGGTGGTGGCCGTTTCCGCCCGCGAACAAATCAAGGGCACGGAAGCGGCGGCGCTGGCGGCCGGGCAACTGCGTTTGCAGCTCAGCGAAGCGTTGGGCGCGATTGATAAAACGCAGTGGAAATTTTTGTGGCTGACCGGGTTTCCGCTCTTCGAGTGGAGCAATTCGGACAAAACTTGGGTGAGCGCGCAACATCCCTTCACCGGGATTGTGGACGAGGACCTGGAGAAGCTTGAGTCGGCGCCGTGGGAAGTGCGGTCGAAGGGCTACGACCTGGTTTTGAATGGCGTGGAGCTTGGTTCGGGAAGCATTCGAATCCATCGGCAGGACGTGCAGGAGCGCTTGTTCAAGGCGCTGGGACTTTCCGAGGAACAGTTGCGGCGGCGGTTTGGATTTTTTCTGGATGCCCTTACGTATGGAACTCCTCCGCATGGTGGGATCGCCTTGGGTTTGGATCGCGTGGTGATGTTGCTGGCGGGCGAACGGTCGATTCGCGAAGTGATTGCGTTTGGCAAGACCACGGCGGCAGTGGATCTGATGGCGGAATCCCCCAGCGAAGTGGATAAAGAACAGCTCGATCAACTCGGGATTCAGCTGAAGTGAAACTGGGCGAGGCTTTCTTCAGGGGCTAAAGCCCTTTGGATGGCGAGGTAGCGCGGGGGCTGAGGCCCCCGCCTCCTAAGGAAAACGCCCGACGTTAACGTTGAGTCGGATGATGGTCGATTTAGGCGTCGCGTTGCGCCAGTCAGTTGCGTTGGTTCGAATTTGGGGTTCCTGTAGGAGGCGGGGGCTTCAGCCCCCGCGATGAGATTGGCATCAAGGGGCTTTAGCCCCTGAAGAGGGTGCAGCATGACAACGCCGAAACATCGGGCCGCGCCGGGTAGCTCCTATTTCGCGACTACAAAATGTTGGGAAGGGCGGGTCGTCTTTCAAATTCCGGAGGCGGCGGAAATTCTCGTACAAACGCTTTTGCATTATCGAGATCGCGGCGACTATTTATTGCACGAATTTGTGGTCATGCCGGATCATTTGCACTTGCTATTGACTCCGGGTGCTAAGACCAGTCTTGAGAAAGCGATTCAATTGATTAAGGGCGGAAGCTCGCATCGGATTCATGCGGCCCGCGAGGGCAGGACGCAGATATGGCAGGTGGGTTTTCACGATTGGACTATTCGCGATGAGAGCGATTGGCGGGCGAAGGCGCAATATATTTGGATGAACCCGGTTCGGGCTGGATTGGCGGCGCGGCCGGAGGATTGGAAGTGTAGTTCTGCAGCGGGTGGGTTTGTGCTGGATGCGATGCCTGAGAAATATTTGAGGATGGCTTCAGGGGCTAAAGCCCCTGTCGGGTATGGAATGATTACGCGGGGGCTAAAGCCCCCGCCTCCTAAAGAAACGGCTTCAGTGGGAGCGTTGAGGCGCTCGCGCACTGAAGAAGAGCTGAAAGTCCCGCCTCCTAAAGAAAAGCTGAAGGCCCAGCCAGCTAAAGAAAATGCTATGCGGCGGTGCGAATAAATTCATGTCGCGGATACGCATATTGGCGGAGGCGGTGGCGAACAAGATCGCGGCGGGCGAGGTGGTGGAGCGGCCTGCTTCGGTGGTGAAGGAGTTGCTGGAAAACGCGCTGGACGCCGGCGCGAACAGCATTCGGGTGGAGACGGAAGCCGGCGGCAGGCGCATGATCCGGGTGATCGACGACGGGCACGGGATGACGCACGACGATGCGTTGCTGGCGTTCGAACGGCATGCCACGAGCAAGCTGCGGAACGCGGATGATTTGCTTTCGATTGCCACGCTGGGATTTCGCGGGGAGGCGCTGCCGACGATTGCGGCGGTGTCGCGGCTGCTGCTGGAAACGAGAGACGCGGCCGAAGCGGAAGGGACGCGGGTTGAGTTCGCGGGCGGAAAATTAATTGGCGTGAAACCTGCCGGGCTGGCTGCGGGAACGACGATCAGCGTGGCGGACCTGTTTTACAGCGTGCCGGCGCGGCGAAAATTCCTGAAATCGGATACCACGGAGCTGGGGCATATTGCTTCGCTGGTGACGCACTATGCGCTGGCGAATCCTTCCAAGCATTTTGTGTTGAGCACGCCGACGCAGGAGATTATTAATTGTTCGCCGGTGGAGAAGCTGGGCGAGCGGGTGTATCAGCTTTTTGGGAAGCAGGCGCTGGAGGAACTGGCGGAAATTCCCACGGCTACGTCGGCGTTTCGTTCCGCGATTACCGAGCCGGAACTGGAGGCCGGGGAAGAGAAGGCCACGCTGACGGTGAGCGGATTTACGTCGCGTCCTGAAGTGCAGCGCGCGAACCGCAATGGAATTTATGTTTTTGTGAATCGCCGGCTGGTGCGCGACCGGTTAATTCTGCACGCGATTCACGAGGCCTACCGCAACATTCTGCCCCCAGGAGTTTTTCCCGCGACGCTGTTGTTTCTGGACATGCCGTACGACGAAGTGGACGTGAATGTGCATCCCGCAAAAATCGAGGTGCGTTTCCGACGGCCGCAGTTCGTACATGACTTCACGCGCGACACGATTCGGCAGGCGCTGATGGGCACGCGCGCGATTGCCAGTTTCGCGACGGCGGCCGGCGGCGGCACGCAGCCAATGCGAACGCCAGGGGTCGGCGTGGGCGTTTCGATGGCGGCGACCTCTGCGGATTTTTCGGAAGGCGGGCAGGGAATTGGTGGCGGCGTTGGGCGGTCAGGAATCCCGCGTGCGATTATTCCTTCGCTGGAAGAAATTGGTGTGGGTTCTGGCGTGGGATCGGACGGCGGATTCGATTTAACCTCCGCGCCGTTGCGGCCGGTGGAACAGCGACTGGCGTTCGAACTGGGAGGCTTCACCGCGGAGCCGGGCTCGACGCAAAGACCGCCGATTGGAAATTGGGCTGCAAATCTAGCGGGGCCGAACGGCGATGCGCCTGCAAGTTTGCCGCGGCCGGAGCAAATTTCAGATTTGAAGCCGCTGGGACAGGTGAGCGCCAGTTTTATCGTGGCGGTAAATGGCGGCGGGCTGTGGCTGGTGGACCAGCACGTGGCGCATGAGCGAGTGCTCTTCGAGCAACACCTGGCGGCGCGGCGGGCGGGCAAAATCGAAGCGCAACGGATGCTGATGCCTATGGTGATCGAGCTGGCCCCGCGGCAGATCGTGATTTACGAAAAAATTGCCGAAGAGTTGGCGGCCAACGGATTCGAAGTCGAGCCGATGGGTCCAAGGAGCGTGGCGATTCAGGCGGTCCCGGCGGGGATTGCGGCGGGCGATGCGGAGAAATTGCTGACGGAGATACTAGATGGGATCGAACGCGAGAATGCGGCGATCTCCATTGAGACTCTTCAGGCGAAAATTGCGGCTTCGACGGCGTGCCACGCGGCGATCAAGGTGAATATGCCGCTGGATCAAACGAAAATGGAATGGCTGCTAGGGGAACTGGCGAAAACAGATTGCCCGATGAGCTGTCCGCACGGGCGCCCGGTGGTGCTGCGCTATTCGGTGAAAGAAATCGAGCGCGCGTTTCAGCGGATATGAGTTCCGCACGAAGATTGATAACTCGAGGTGGACGCAAGGCATGAGCGAGACGCAGAAGACGGCGGTGGTGTTCGGGGTGGCCAACAAGCGGAGCATTGCATGGGCGATCGCGCAGAAACTGCAGCAGGCCGGCTGGCGGCTGGCGATCACTTATCAAAACGAGCGGCTGGAGCAGGAAGCCAAGGGCTTGATCGAAGAGCTGCCCGGGGCCGCGGGATTCATGTGCGACGTTTCGCAGGATGAGCAGATCGCGAAGCTTTTTGAAGAATTGAAAGCGCGATATGGAGTGTTGCACGGCGTAGTACACAGCGTGGCGTTTGCGCCCGCGGCGGAGTTGGGCGGCGATTTTGTGAATACCACGCGCGAGGGATTCCGGATCGCGCATGACGTGAGCGTGTATTCGCTGATCGCGGTGTCGCGCGCGGCTGCTCCCTTGATGACCGAGGGCGGCGGAATCGTGACGATGACGTATTTCGGAGCGGAGAAAGTTGTGCCGAAATACAACGTGATGGGCGTGGCGAAGGCCGCGCTGGAAGCCAGCGTGCGATATCTGGCGAGCGATCTGGGTGCTAAAAATATTCGCGTGAACGCGATTTCCGCCGGACCAATCAAGACGCTGGCGGCGCGAGGGATTTCGGGACTGGGGGACATGCTGAAAGCGCATGCCGAGCGCGCGCCGCTGAAACGGAATGTCGATCCTGTGGAGGTCGGCGGCACGGCGGAGTTTTTGTTGTCGCCTGCGGCTTCGGGAATTACCGGGGAGACGATTTACGTGGATTGCGGCTATAACATCATGGGTTTTTAAGCGGCGCGTTCGATGCCGTCCGAAAAGTTAACTTCCCGCACATGCAAAAATTGACGATTGCCATCGATGGACCGGCGGGCTCAGGGAAGAGTACCGTGGCGCGACGGGTGGCCAGCCTGCTGGGCTACTTGTATATGGACAGCGGCGCGATGTACCGGGCGGTGGCGCTGAAATCTCTTCGAGAGAGTGTGGCGGCTGAGGATGAAACGGCGTTGAGCGCGATCGCTCGCGAGGCGCTGATTGAATTACGGCGTCCGACTGCCGAGCAAGAGGCCGCGGGAGCGAAGAACGGCGTGTTTTTGGATGGCGTGGAAGTTACCGAGGAAATTCGCACCGGGGACGTGGCGCTGGCAGCTTCGCGGCTGGCGACGATTCAAGAAGTGCGGCGAGTGCTGGTAGCGCAGCAACAGCGAGCGGGAGCGGGCGGCGGGATCGTGATGGAAGGGCGGGACATCGGCACAGTAGTCTTTCCTCGCGCAGAGCTGAAAATTTTTCTGGATGCGGCGCCGGAGGTGCGCGCGGAACGTCGCTGGAAGGAACACCTGGAGAAGGGTCACACCATTACTCTGGCGGAAGTGATGGAAGAAGTTCACGAGCGTGACCGGCGCGATCGCGAGAGAAAAGTTTCACCGCTGGTGCGGGCCGACGATGCTGTGCTGGTGGACAACACCGCGATGGGCATCGAAGAAACGGCGCGGATTATCGCGATGCTGGTGAAGGAAAGAGAAGCGCAAGCGGCGCGAGCGGGGAGGAATGGATGATCAGGATGCCGGCGGCGATGCTGAGTGTTGCGGGTGGATTGATGATGATGGCGACGCTGGTGTCGGCACAGGCCGCGCCGAATGAGCAAGGCAACGCTGGAGCAGGGATGGGAAATGAAGCGGCGCGCAAATTTCGCGCGTTCCTTGATGAAGATTGGAAACGTTGGATGGCGGAATATCCGGAGGTGGCGACCGGGACGGGCTTTCCGGGGCAGAACCGGCGATGGAGCGACGATTCGCCGGCGGGCATTCAAGCGCGCAAGAAACATTTGCATGAAAGCGCGGCGCGGCTGAAAGCGATCTCGCGGGCGGCGCTGCCTAAGGCGGAGCAGCTGAACTACAATTTATACGTGGAGCTGTTGGCGACGTCGGAAGAAGGTTTGCAATACGGCGACGACCCTCTACCGTTTCGGCAAGTGGTGCCGCAAAATCTGTGGATGCCGCTGACGCAGATGGGCGGGATACAGCAGGGCGCAGCGGAAACTCTGTCGACGATGCCACGCAGGTCGGTTGCGGACTACGAAGATATTCTGGCGCGGCTGGAGGCGCTGCCGGTTTCCGTAGAGCAGCAACAAGCGCTGCTGCAAGAGGGATTGAAGCGCGGATATACGCCGCCGAAATTGATGCTCCGCGACTTGCCGAAGCAGATTGAGGATTTGATTCCCGCCGATCCGATGGCTAGCGCGCTGCTGGAGGCGTTCACGGAGTTTCCGGCGGAGATGCAGGAGCATGAGCGGACGCGGCTGAGCAATCGCGCTAAGGAGATCTACAGCGCGAGCGTGGCGCCCGCTTTTCAAGAGCTGCACGACTACGTGGCGACTACTTATTTGCCGGCGTGCCGCGAGACCATCGCCGCCGCTGCACTGCCTAAAGGCGCGGAGGCGTATGCGTTTCACGTGCGCTGGCAGACCACCACGGATTTGACGCCGCAGCAGATTCATGAAATTGGCTTGTCGGAAGTGAAGCGGATTCGCGCGGAGATGGAGCGGGTGATCGCTTCGGCGAACTTCAAGGGGAGCTTTCACGAGTTCACCGAGTTTTTGCGCAACGATCCGCGATTTTATTTTGATCGGCCCGAGGACCTGGTGAATGGCTACCGGATCATTGCCAAGAAGATCGATTCGGAACTGGCGCATATGTTTGGAAAGCTGCCGCGGCTGACATATGGCGTGACGCCGATACCGGACTTCAAAGCGCCTTCGCAGACGACAGCTTATTACCAGCCAGGAGCGCCGAGCGTGGGGCGGCCGGGCTACTACTTTGTGAATACTTATAATCTGCACGCGCGGCCGAAGTGGGAAATGGAAGCGTTGTCGCTGCATGAAGCGGTGCCGGGGCATCATTTGCAATTGTCGCTGGCACAGGAAATGGAAAACGAGCCGGAATTTCGCAGGCACGTGGGATATTCGGCGTTTGTGGAAGGCTGGGCGCTTTATTCGGAGAGTTTGGGCGAGGAGCTGGGGCTGTACAAAGATCCGTACTCGAAATTCGGGCAGCTAAGTTATGAGATGTGGCGCGCGGTGCGCCTAGTGGTGGATACCGGGATGCATGCGAAGGGCTGGACACGCGGGCAGGCCATCCAATTTTTCAAGGACAACACCGGCAAGACGGATCAGGACATTACCGTGGAAGTGGATCGCTACATCGTGTGGCCGGGGCAGGCACTGGCTTACAAGCTGGGGCAGTTGAAGATTCGCGAACTGCGCACGCAAGCGGAGAAAAATCAGGGCGCAAAGTTCGACGTGCGCGCGTTTCACGACGCGGTGTTGGAGAATGGGGCGGTGCCGCTGCAGGTGCTGAGCGCGCACATGGAAGAATGGGTGGCGGCGCGGGCCCGATAAACGAAATGCCAGTCAATTCTGCAGTGAACCCCAAACCAAACGATTATCGAACTTTATAAGTATGCCGAAAATACCATGCGGCGCCGTTTCGGGAAAATATTGCCTGCCTGGGTTAGGATAAGACGCATGCTTCCCCCTCCCCCGCACGAGCAGTTGAAAGGCATACGCGACCGCTTGGGAATTACCACACGAGACGTCGCGGAATTCAGCCACAAGATTGCCGAGGCGGAAGGGAATCCGGAATACCAGATTTCCAACGCGTGGCTGACGCAGGTGGAAAACTCGGATTCGGTGCCGAGTATTTACAAGTTGTACAGCCTCAGCTCGATTTACCGGATGAAGTTCACCGATTTATTGCGCATCTATGGAGTGGAGCTGCAAAATCTGAACCGGCACCAACTGGCCGAGCCGCTGCCGAACACGCATCTGACCACGCTGGAAGTTTATGACGCGGAGCGGACGGTGACTTTTCCGGTGCGCTTCGACCGGTCGTTTGATATCGACAACACCAGTCTGGTATCGCGGATCGTGGAATTGTGGGGCGAGGTGCCGATTGCGCTGATCCAGCATCTGGACATCCGGCACAGCCAGTATGGCTATATCGGACTGCAGGACTTCACGCTGTATCCGCTGCTGCGGCCGGGATCGTTCGTGCAGATCGATTCGCGGGTGCGCAAGGTACAGCCGCAGCGATGGCGCACGGAGTTCGACCGGGCGATTTATTTTATTGAATTGCGCGACGGGTATGCGTGCTCGTGGTGCGAACTGCAGGACGGACACCTGCTGCTTTTGCCGCACCCGTTGTCACCGTGCAG
>JBBRZT010000186.1:0-7923 GCA_038236395.1 Candidatus Acidiferrales bacterium | reverse complement strand
TCGCGAGTGGAACAAACTGCAACTGCCGGGAACGCCGCCCTTCACCTATTCCTACGAGAACGAGGAGTTCATCCCGGTAAAGTGCAACATTCATCCCTGGATGCAGGCATATTTTGTGGTTATGAAGACCAGCCATTTCGCTGTGACTGGTGAAGATGGACAGTTTGCTCTGCCAGATCTTCCAGCGGGCACGTACACAATTACCGCCTGGCACGAGACGTATGGCACGCAAAGTCAGGAAATCACAATAGCCGAAGGCCAGCGTTTATCGGTTGACTTCACTTTCAAGACGAACCACTAAATAAGCTAAATGAAATGTCGTTGATTTGGGTAAAATAGCGAACTTGCGCGCGAAGTCGCTGTCAGTCTGAAGGTTTTCCGCCAGCCTGGAACGCTTCCGGCGGGTCCAGGTAGCAACGCTTCCAGAAATCGTCGGCAGAAAGCGTGCCGTCGGAAAATTGCTTTAAATCCTGCAGGGTAGCGCCAATCATTCCGCCGTCGGCTGAATCGAACACGATGACCACGCCTTCCACGGCGGATGCGGTTGGAGCGGGTTTTGCCGAGAAATCTTTCAGGACTGAAGATGCGAAGGCCAGCTTGGCTTGCACGCCGGTTTCTTTGGAGTTCTGTGATACGGGCCGCACGGTAAAAATTTCCACGGACTTGCCGCGCAACGGTTCCCAGTTGCCGGGGAAAATGCTGGCGTTCTCGCTCTCCACGTGAAAAGGTTCGGATGCAGCGTTAGGCGAGTTGAAGCGTTCGGCCACAAAATCCGGCAGCTCCAGGCTACTTCGGCGAACATATCCGCGAGAAGCGCCGGAAATCTGCACGTGCACCCAGTCCGATTTCACATCCAGAAATTGAAACTCGTCATCGGCGGCGGCCACGAAAAGAACGTTGGAAGTGTCGCCCGGGTGCGCCAGGACGGGTGTGCCATTTTTTTTGACGGCTACAAGATCGGGAGGGTGGGCCTGATCGTGCTTGATTTCTTTCAAACTCTCCAGCTCCGTGCCGAGCTGTCGCATACGCTTCTCTTGCCCTTCGCGTTTGGCATGCAACGCGGTGACCTCTGCAGTCGCTGTGGCAGTCCCCGGGTCGCCCATTACGCTGGATGACGGTCTACTTCCAGCCGTGGAGCTGCGGTACAAGCCGGCGGAGAGATCGAGCTTGGGAGCTGGAGCCTGCACATCGGATTTCAGGACAGAAGCAACCGGCTTTTCACCGAGTTTTTCGCTCAATCGATCCAGAAAATCCAGCTCCAGGCGGCCGTTTGAAGAGAGCACCTGATAGCCGGATTTCGAAGGATCGCGATCCGCATACCAGGCCGTGATTTTTGCGGTGAGGCGCACAACCGTGCCGGCCGACGGCCCGGGCAGCACATCGATCGAAAACTGGTAGAAAGCCCGCTCATAGCGGTCAAGCCGATGGTCAGTGGTGGCCACGAAACCGTCGACGATGGGAAGTTTCTGACCAGTGTTCGCGCCGAGCTCCGCCAGTGCTTTGTCGACGTCAGTCTTCGGTTTGGTATAGCCGCGCGCATACGGAACCGCTTGCGCGCAGGCTGGCCAGAAATCTCCCTTGCTGATTATCAGGAGCGTCAGAAAGAGAATCGCAATTTGCCGAAGATAAAATCCGGATATTTTCACGGAAGCGATTCCAGTTGGTCCAACGCAAGCCATCCGTGCTGCCCATCTGGAGTTTCGACTCCATACCAATGCGCGGTGACAATCATGACCACGACATCCGTATACGCCGCAAGACTCGCTACTTTAGCCGCCGATCGAAAAGGAGCGGCCTTCAAGTCCGCGCCGGGAGCCTTGACCCGCCGCTCCACCTCCTGACGCAGGGAGTGAACGCGCTGCTCGAGATCCTGCACGGAGGATTGAGCCGCGGCCAGGCGCGTGCTCTCGTCTTCCTGTTGGAATGCGAGAGTTTGCCTCACCAGATCGCTGCTATCCCGGCGGCGTTTTGCTTCCAGCGCTTCCTGCTCAAAATGTTCGATGGCATGCAAATGTTCCTGAAAGGCTTTGAATTCACCCGACTCCACGGTGCCATCCGAGGGATGGACGGTGCGGCGAGAGTTTTCGACGAAGACCGCATCGATTCTCAAGCGGGTGCGGTTTGGGTCCAGGCTGGTGACGATGTAGCGAACTGCTATGGTGCCCTGATCGGCGCTGTTTACAAAATGCCGCGGCGCGATGGCGTCCGTGCGGATCTTGTAAAAAACCGTGCCCTCGCCCTTCCAGCGGTCGAAAAGCGGCGTACCGGAAACCGCCTGGGCCCCAGTCAGAGTGCGGTCTTTATCGAAAATGTAAGTTCCCTGAATGGTTTGATCTTCCAGCACTTCGTCCAAGGCTTGCTGGACGTCGCGCAAGGGCGCTGGAAGTTCCTGGACAAAGCCCGGGCCGGCCGAATCGCGTTGCGGCGTTGCGGCGATGAGAGTAGATGCGCCAAAAACACTACATAAGCAGAAAGCCAACGCCGCGAAGAACCCTGCGAGCAGTAAGGGTAGTAAATCAGGTTCGATTTTCCGGAACCGGGCGAAACGGAACGGAGCGGTGAAATTCATAGACGAATGGCCACGGGCCCGGGAGCTACAAAACATCAGACGATAAGAATTACGTTTTGGTTTCATCGCTGGCAGCCGAACCCTTTCTCTACCCTCGCGGAAGCTCAGTGTCAATCCGAAAGAGCCCCGAAAGAGATTCGAACCCGTGATTTCCGGAGTTGGCGGGGAATTATCGGATAAATGAAAATTTTTTATTCGAAACATAAGAAATCTCTTGCATTCGTTTTTTCCGAGGAGTACATTCGCGCCGGTTCAGGACTTAGGGCTTCGCCCCTCTCTCTATTTTGCGAGAAAAAAGGGGATGATTCTCTATGGGCGTGCTCTTTCGCACTCGCTGCCGTGTATGGCGAGTTTCGCATCAGTGCATCCGGTTTCTCGTTAGTTCACGCCTTTTCCTTCAACCATACATTAAGGAAAACTGCCGTGCAGTTTTCGTTGAACGTTTGGCAGAGGAGGCGGTATGCGCCCAATGTTTTCCAGGGTAGTTAAAGGACGGCTATTCTCTCTCACGTCGGGGTTTGCGTCCGCCCTTCTGTTGCTCACCGTAATCTTCACTAACATTCCTTCCACGTCAGCGTCGCCGTTGCCTGGCGCCAGCGTCAGGGCTATTCCAGCGTTCGCGCGAAAATACGGCCTGCCCTGTTCTTCGTGCCATGAGGCCTGGCCAAAGCTGAGCGCGTTCGGCCAGGCATTCAAAGACAACGGCTATCAATTGGGGAACGAACGCGACGCTCCCGTTTTTCAACAGCCCGCCTATTGGCCGATCGCCATTCGGGTGACGCCGAACTTTCATCGCGAGAGCAACAACCACACCGTCCTGGACGACCCCAACGATCCTAGCGGGGTCCTTGAGCAAAAGGTCACCACCCATGGCTTTGACCTCAGCGGATTGGACATACTCACGGCCGGCACCCTGGCAAAGAACATCAGCTTCCTGCTCGTGCCTTCCGCCGACGAGACAGGCGCTTTCCATTTCGAATCTGCCAACGTTCGCTTCAGCAACCTGCTGGGCTCCAGCTGGCTGAACATCAAGGTGGGCAAGTTTGAACTCGACAACCTGATTTCAGAGAAGCGCATGCTGTCGCTTTCCAGTAACGGCGGTTTCTATGAGGCCTACCACTTTGTTCCTGTCGGCGACGTAAACGTCTTTGGCTTGGGCGATAACCAGCTGGGCGCCGAGTTGATGGGTCACTCGAAAAATGACCGAACGCGATACTCGGTTTCCTTATTGAGCAGCAACGACGGAAATGTGGATCTCCCCAACGGCCACGGCTACGACACCTTCCTCACCGCCAGCCAGGCCTTCCAGGTGGGAAGCCTTGGTTTGCAACGCGTCGGCGCTTTCGCTTACATCGGCCGCGCCCCAACCTACTACTCCACGGCGGACGCCGGCGCCACGCTGATCGATGGACTCGGACAAAAGTCGTTCTACCGTGCCGGTTTGCTCGGGCTCTGGTACATCAAGAAACTCGATTTCTCAACCATGTGGACACACGCCAGCGACAGCGCCTTCCTGGGCACGGCCACGGCGGCGAACCAGGACCTTCCGGTGGGTGGGCGCGCGCCAGTGTGGAATGGTGGCATGATCGAAACCCATTACACGGCGAACCCGCAGCTGATCCTGATCAACCGCTACGAGCTGATACGCATGTCGCAGCAAGCGTTGCCAACAAATCCCGGTAATTTGGGGAATATCGACGCACTTACTTTCGGATTCCGCTACTACCCGTTCATCGGTACCCGCGCGGGCTTCGCTTTCCACAATGAATACTCAATTATCCGGCAGCGCGGCGTTTCGCTGAATGGTTTGGACGTAACCACCGGAAGCCTCTTCCTGGGCTTCGATTTCGCGTTCTGAGGAGGACGAGGCCTATGCGCGTGAACAGCACAACATCAAAGTGCACGTTGATTTTGGGAATCCTTCTCGCCCTTCCAATTTTCGCCTCCGCTCAGGAATCACACATTGGCAAACTTAGCGGACATCCGGGCGCCGGCCGGGACCTTTATTTCCGGTACTGCTGGGGCTGCCACGGCTTTCGCGGAGATGGCAACGGTGAAAATGCGCCGTTCCTGAATCCCGCGCCGCGAAACTTCGTGGCCGCCACGTTCAAGTGTCGCTCCACCGTAACCGGCACGCTTCCCACCGATGAGGATCTGGACAACTCCATCGGGCGGGGATTCAACACCACCAACATGCCGTCCTGGATAGAACTGACCGACCAGAATCGCGCCGATCTGGTGGCTTTCATAAAAACTTTTTCACCGCGGTGGAAGACCGAAAAAGCCGGCGTACCCATTACCATTCCGCCGGAGACAAAGGTCACCGTCGAAAGTATCAAGCACGGACAGGAGCTGTTTCAGAAGCTGGAATGCTGGAAATGTCACGGACAGGAAGGGCGCGGCGATGGCCCTTCGGCCTCGACTCTGACGGACAGCAATGACCAGCCCATCCGGCCGTACAACTTTGCAGTCGGCTCGCGTTTCAAATGCGGTTCGACCAACCAGGATGTTTACAAGATTTTCATAACCGGTGTTGATGGCACACCCATGCCTTCGTTTGCGGACGTCATCAAACCTGACGAGGCCTGGGACCTGGTCCATTTCCTGCGCACCTTGCAGGTAACCCACAAGAGCCCCGAACTGACTGCGTGGGAATCAACCAAAGAGGGAGCCGCGGAGGTGGCTGCCAAGAAAATCAAAGGCACTCCCACTGGTTCCGGGATCGATTACTAAAAAGCTCACGTGATTTATTTCAGGGGGTATTCCAATCATGCAGGGAAAATCAGGATACGTAGCAGGGCTGGTGGCGCTTGCGGTTTGCGCCATCGTCGTGCACGCCGGACCTAGCGGCGGCACCGTCAGCGGCAAAGTGACCTATGAGGGCACGCCCGCCAAACAGAAGACCATCGACATGTCCAAGGAGCCGAGCTGCGCCAAGCAGCACGCTACTCCAATCGTGACCGAGACGGTGGTTACCGGGCCGAACAACGCCCTCGACAACGTGGTCGTCTACGTTTCGGCCGGCGCGCCGGACGACGCTGCGCCGAGTCAGGCTGCCAAGTTTGACCAGAAGGGCTGCCAATACCTTCCCCACGTTCTGGCCTTTCAGGTGAATCAGACCTTGCAGATCGCCAACGACGATCAGACTTCTCACAACATCCACCCGCTGCCGAAGATAAACCGGGAGTGGAACAAGTCGCAGCCCCCGGGGACCCCGCCGATCGAAGAGAAATACGACAAGGCGGAATTTATTCCGGTGAAGTGCAACATTCATCCGTGGATGCACGGCAATTTTGCGGTACTGAAGAATTCGCACTACGCTGTCACAGCCGATGGCGGCTCTTTTTCACTGGCCAATCTGCCGCCGGGGAAATACACCATCACTGCGTGGCACGAATCCTACGGCGACCAGTCGCAGGAAGTCACCATTTCAGGAAACGAAACCAAGCCCGTCAATTTTGTCTTTAAAGCCAAACCGTACTAAACGGCGGTAGGGTTAGAGCAAGATTTCAGAAAGCCAGACTCTAAAGCAACGGGTGCCATGGGGAAATTCTTCGCAGTAATTCTGACCATCATCACGCTGGCGTCAGCGTATCCGATAGTGACCCATCAATACGTACAGCCCGTGGACATCTCGACGCACGGGCATGCGATTGATGAACAATTATCGGACACTATGGCCGAAGCCGGTTTTGCGTTCCTGGGCGCGCAGTTGCTCCTGGCGTTTTTTGTCTGGAAGTTTTCCGGCCGCAAGGGCGGCTCCAAAGTGTTTCACTTGCCGGGCGGCGCGAAATTGATGGTGGCCACCGCTTTTATCCTCGTAGGCACGGAAGTTCTGGCGCTGGGCGTGTTAGGGCAGAAAGCTTGGGCGGAAGTTTATTTCACCGCGCCAAAACCCGATGCGCTGCAGGTTCAGGCGCAAGCCGGTCAGTTTGCTTTCTATTTTCGCTATCCCGGAGTCGACGGAAAGTTTGCATCGCTCCATCCTGACAAGATCGATGAGGGCAACGCGAATTTTTTCGGGCTCGATCCTGCTAACGACATCGAGGCGCGCGACGACATCGTCACCGCGGAACTCGACGTTCCGATAAACCGCGAAGTTCATCTGATGCTTCATGCCAAGGATGTCGGCCATTCGTTCTACGTCCGGGAGCTGCGCTTGCAGCAGGATTTCGTGCCGGGTCTGGATCTTTCGCTGCACTTCACCGCGACGAAAACGGGCAAATTCGAAATTTTGTGCACCCAGCTCTGCGGGCTGGGCCACTACAGCATGAAGGCTTATCTGAACGTGTTGTCCCAGGAAGATTTTGATAAGTGGATGAAAGACCGAGCCGCCGAACAATAGTTTTACACATGGCGCGCTAAGTTCTTCGACCGGTTGTGGTACCCGCAAATGGAGTGAGTGAATGGAAGAACCAGCGATCCAGCCAGCGCATGTACATGCTCCGCCGCAGGGATTCATACGCAAGTATGTCTTCAGCCTCGATCATAAAACGATCGGGAAGCAATACTACGGAATGGCGCTGGTGGCCGTGTTCATCGGCATCGTGCTCTCCTGGCTGATGCGTTTCCATCTGGTCTGGCCGACTCTGAAAGTCCACGGCCTGGAACTTCTTTCCCCTAACGGTGCGCCGGGCGGCGTGATCACCCCGGAATATTATCTTTCGCTGATGACTATGCACGGAACGCTGATGGTTTTCTTCGTTCTGACCAACGCGCCCTTCGCCGGTTTTGGAAATTTCTTTTTGCCCATCCAGATTGGCGCGGAAGACATGGCCTTCCCGCGATTCAACATGATGTCTTTCTGGGTCACCTTTGTAGCCTTCATCGTTTTGCTTGCCGCGTTCTTCATCCCCGATGGGCCGCCGCTCTCCGGCTGGACGGCGTATGCGCCGCTCAGCGCCATCGGCAAAGATGC
Source organism: Candidatus Acidiferrales bacterium (assembly GCA_038236395.1). Lineage (GTDB taxonomy): Bacteria > Acidobacteriota > Terriglobia > Acidiferrales > UBA7541 > Acidiferrum. The sequence continues at coordinate 436 of JBBRZT010000186.1, read as the reverse complement.
CGGTCCAGGTTTGGGGTGGGGACAAAACCTGTGGGTGATTTCCATCGGGATTTTTTGCATCGGCCAATTGCTTGGCTCGCTCAACTTCATTGCCACCACTCTGGATCTGCGTGCAAAAGGAATGACGCTGATGCGCATGCCCATCTGCACCTGGGCGTGGTTCATCACCTCCACCATCGGATTGCTGGCCTTCGCGGTATTGCTGCCGGCGTGTTTGTTGCTGCTGTTGGATCGCATGGCGGGAACCAGTTTTTTCATTCCCTCGGGTCTCGTGGTTAGCGACCGCTTGCAGAATCATGCCGGGGGCTCGCCGCTTTTGTGGCAGCACTTGTTCTGGTTTTTTGGGCACCCCGAGGTGTACATCGCGATTTTGCCATCGGTGGGCATCGTCTCCCACGTGCTGATCACCAGCATGCGCAAGCCGCTCCTCAGCGCC
>JBBRZT010000185.1:0-7977 GCA_038236395.1 Candidatus Acidiferrales bacterium | reverse complement strand
CTGACCAGCCCGCGAAACGAAGGATGCAGCAGGACCGGCAGCAGCGACGGGAAGTGGCTCAGGAAATAGTTCTGTTCCCAGAAGCCGGTCCACGGGAGATACAGGAGCAGAGCTCCCATCTCAAAACAGAGAATGATCGACAGCGCGCGAAATACGCGATTCATGAATGCGAGGAGCTCCGCCTATTGGAATGTCCGCGCGTCAGCGGCGGCTAGGCTTCTGAAGAGCGGCGATGCGTTCGGCCACGTCGCGATAGTCGATGTTCATCGCGTAAACCTTGGAAAAACTTTTCAGCGCCGCTTCGGGCTCGCCAGCCGATTCCTGGGCAATGCCCAGATCATACCGCAAGGCGAGGATGCTTTCCGGCTCAACACCGGGAGTCAGCAGCGCGCGCTCGTACCAGATGGCGGCGATGGCCGGCTGGCCCTTTTCCATAAACGCCAGACCGAGGAGAGTGCAGCACTGCATGGCGTAGCGGAACGGTCGGCCACGCTCGTTGGCCTTGGCGACTTTCTGGAACTCGCTGATGGCTTCCTCGAGCAATCCCATTTCGCGGAACGCGGTGCCGAGGTTGTAGTGGGTCTCGAGATCTTCGTCGTCGGAACCCATCTCGCCGAGTTCGGCGCGAAAATCGTCGAAAACTTCCTTGAGCGGGCCGGAATCGCTCAGATTCGAAGTGTCGATTATTTTTACCGGTACTTCCGCGTTGGCGGTCGAATAAGACGGCGTAAGGCCGCCACTGCCGAGATGTTCGATCTCGCTGGCGAGATCGGCCAGGAACTGATCCGAAGCAAAACCGCTGCCCGCTGGGGGCGCTGAGGAATTCCCCGAGGCGTGTACGGGTTCGGGTTCCTCATGGTGAGCTTCGATCAAAACATCCGGAGCTTTCTGGTCGTACGCGGGAACCAACGGCTCGGAATCAAGAATGAGCTCGTAATCCTGATCGAGTTCGAATTCAGGTTCTTCCTGCGGCGCTGCAATTTTTTCGGGCGCGTGGCTAAGTTCCACCGGAGCCAGCTCCGGAATTTCTTCCTTAACCTCAGGAGCTGTAATTTCCTCGAGCGCCGGCAACTCCTCGGCAACCGGTTCCGCCGGCAACTCATACGCCGGTTCATCCGCAGAGGTAGTGCTGACCGGTTCCAGCGCTTCGACGGGAGTTTCCGCGATGAACTCCTCGACCACGTTGGGTACAGCTTCCGCAGGCGCAGGTTCTTCGGGCGCGGCCACTTCAGATGAGGCGACCGGAGCTTCGGCGACTGGCTCCTCGATCGGTGTAGGGGCTTCAGGTGTGACTTGGAATTCCGCATACGCGGGCATGTCGGAAGGCGGCACAAAGGGCGAAGAGGAGTGCACCGATTCCAAATGCGCTGGAGCGGAGGACGCGTTTTCAACTGGCACCGGCTCCGGAGCAATCTCGAACTCGACAGCGGCGGGAGCGTGCACATCCTCGTCGTTGATTTCATGCACAACGGGAACTTCCGCGGCAGGCTCTTCGGGGGCGACTTCCTTGAGCACCGACAGCCATTCGTCGGACAAATCCACTTCTTGAACGTCTTCTGGAACAGTGACAGACGATCGGGCGGCAACCTCAACGGGAACAGGCTCGGTAGTGGCCGGAGTTTCAGCAGCGGGAGAATCCGGAGCTACTTCGAACGCGGCGAGTTCTTCACCTTCTGCGATATCTTCGCCGGCACCCGCGGCTACCGGGAAATGTTCCGCCAAAGCAGCTTCGCTGGCGGCGGCCAGGTCGGCATCGGAAAGGCCTGCGGCGCGCTGGAAGCGGCGGCGCAATTCCGCGAATCTTTCGGCAGCGCGCTGATCGCCGCGTTCGCCGTGAAGTTTTTCAAGGCGAGCAGCCAGTTCGGCGGTGCGGCGGTCATCTCCCGCACCCAAAACAAAATCCAGAAGTTTTTCGATGGTGGGCGTATGCCGCGGCGCGCGCCTGAGAATCGCTTCGAGCAAGCCGATGGCTTTTTGCGTGAGGCCATAGCTGGCGAAAAGATCGACGTCGGTGAGCGACTGAGAAATAAATTTTTGCGTTTCTTCATCCAGCGAAACGGAAGCGTCACGAGTTTCGGCGTCAGCCTGCGACAGGTTCTCGGATGCGGTCAAGTCGAGATCGGGTCGTATCTTGGGCGTTTCGAGCGGCTGCAGGTAGGTCTTCAGGTTGTTGTCTGAAGATGCGTCCTCTTCGGCTGGAGCGATACCCATTTTCTGCAGCAGGTCGTTAAGTTTTTGCTTGGCGGAGTCGCTGTCCGGTTCGCGGTCGACCAACTGTTCGAATACTCCCTTGGCGCGATCAAGCTGACCGTCGGCCACCAACGCGTCGCCCAGCTGCGCAAGGGCATCGGGCAAACGGAAAGAATCGCTGGTGCGTCCGTAACTGTCGACCAGCCAGTCATGAGGCTCGATGCGGCCCGGCAATTTTACGACCAGCTCATTCAACAGGCGCGAAACGGCTTCGTGCTCTCCGGCGTCGAGCATGGGGATGCGCGTGCGCTCGATGATGGCCATGGCTTTTTCGCCCTGGTCCGATTGCAGGAGCGCCTCGGACAGCTTTTGCGTAAGGCCAAAATTTTTCTCGTCGGCTTCAAAAATCCGCAGCGCGAGCTGGGTGGCTTTTTCCCAATTGGTACTCTTGATGTACAAATCCAGGAGCAGCTCCGCTTGCTCGCCGCCTTTTTCAAGGTTGGGAACATTTTCAAGAGTTTCGGCGGCTTGCGCGGCGTTGCCACGCGCGGAATACGAGCGCGCTTTGACAATGACGGCTGCCAGATTATGAGGATCGAGCTTCAGCGCCTTGTCGGCTAATTTTTCGCACTCGGCATGATCACCGCGAGCCAGCGCGCGCTGGGCGGCCGACACATACGTGTCCATGGCCTCTTTGGCCTGGCCCATGGCCTGATACAAGTCGGCAAGGCGAACCTGAATCCGCAAATTGTCGGGCTCGGCGAGCAGAAGTTTTCGCAGCAGGCTGACCGCTTCCGGCTGGCGATTGTTCTTCAGGTGGATTTCAGCGAGCTGCAAAAATAGCGGGCGAGCCTCGCTCATCACCCCCTGCTGTACATAAAGGTCGGCAAGTTTCTCGAGCGGGCGAATTTCTTCCGGGGCAAGCTTGGCGATGCGTTTGTATACCGCGATGGCCTTGGTCAGGAAGCCGTCGCTGACGAAAATCTGGGCGAGACGTTCGAAATAATCGATAGCTTGGAAAGTTTCGCCCTGGCGAATGTAAAGCTCGCCGACGGTCATCAAGGTGACCTGATCGCGCGGCTCGAATTTCAAAATTTGCTGGTATTCGGCTATAGCCTGGGCGACTTTGCCCTGGTTCAACAGCTTTTGCGCGGCCTCGACGAATTTGCTTTTGTTATAAGCCATGCGCCAATCGGGACAGCGCGAGCCAACACCGCAGCGCAGATGAATTCACCGCAGCGGGGACTCGCGGAGTCTGTCCGGGACAGTTCTCCTCAATGCGTAGCGGCTCGAATAGAGCCGCGGCGCTACACTGTTACGCTAGCAGGCGGGAAAAAGACAAGTCAATGAAGGCAAAGTCCCGTGTGAGCATGCAGTTATCCCCGTTCATGGCAGGAACATTTGCTGCGAAATGAAAGCGAAGCCATTGCTTAGTCATGGAGAGGTTTTTGGGGCGCTGCTACGGGTTTTCTACCGGGACAACGGCAGGCTCGGCTGCTTCCGCTTCGCCTAGGAACGAAATCTGCGTGGCGCCCACTGCCCAGCAGTTTGATTCGCGGACAGGTGCGAAGGAGTGGCGATGAAGTGGAGAGGGTCCGTGCCGGCGCAGAGCTTCCAGATGATCGGCGGTGGCGTACCCTTTGTGGCGAGCCAGGCCGTACAGCGGATAGACGGCGTCCCATTCTTCCATGCGCGCGTCGCGATGGGTTTTTGCCAGGATCGACGCGGCGGCGATGGAAACGCTGCGGGCGTCTCCGTGGATCAGCGACTTTTGCTCGATGAGGACATCCAGTTTCATGGCGTCGAGCAGGAGATAATCGGGCAGAATCGAGAGCTGGTTGAGCGCGGCGGTCATGGCCTGGCGGCTGGCTTGATAAATATTCCAGGCGTCGATGCGCTGGGCGTCAATTTCGGCGACGGCCCAGGCGAGAGCGTGTTCGCGAATGCGTGGGGCCAGTTCTCCGCGGCGCTCGGCGACGAGTTTTTTCGAATCGTCGAGGCCGACGATGCGCCGCTTGGGATTCAGAATGACCGCGGCGGCCACCACCGGGCCGAAGAGCGCTCCGCGGCCTGCTTCATCAAGCCCGGCGATGCGCGACCAGCCCAGTTTGCGGGCGGCGCGTTCGAATCGCGTGCAACAGAGGCGAGTCATAGGGACGGCGCGATTCTAACATGCGCGATGCCGGTGTTTTAGAAGGAAAGCCAGGCAGGATGGATGAGAGTTTGCCAGATATGAGCACGAATCAAAAAAGCGTGATCGTGGGAACCGCGGGGCACATCGACCACGGCAAGTCCGCACTGGTCGAGGCGCTGACCGGAACGCATCCGGACCGGCTCGCGGAAGAAAAGCGGCGCGGTATCACGATTGACTTGGGTTTTGCGTTTCTGGAAGAGGAGGGCGTTCGTTTCGGGTTCATCGATGTGCCGGGACACGAGCGGTTCGTCAGCAACATGCTGGCGGGCGCGGCGGGCATTGACCTGGTGCTGCTGGTGATTGCCGCGGACGAGTCGATCAAGCCGCAAACGCGCGAGCATTTCGATATCTGCAAGCTGCTGGGCGTGAAGCATGGCGTGGTGGCGCTGACGAAAAGCGATCTCGCCGACGAAGGCGCGCTGGCGGTGGTGCAACTGGAAATCGAAGAATACCTGCGCGGATCGTTTCTGGAGGGCGTGGCGATCGTACCCGTCAGCGCAAAAACCGGTGCGGGAATTGCAAAATTGAAGCAGGCGTTAAGTGCCGCGGCGATGCAAGTGCGCGGGAAAGATGCAACGCGGGCTTTTCGACTTCCCATCGACCGGGCGTTTGCGATGAAAGGATTCGGGACAGTGGTGACCGGCACGCTGATTTCCGGAACTGTGGGCGTCGGCGATGAAGTGGAATTGCTGCCTGGCGGAGAAAAATTGCGTGTCCGGGGAGTGCAGACCGGCGGCCAGGCCGTTGAGCGGGCGCACGCCGGTCAACGCACGGCCGTGAACCTCGCGGGGATTGATCACACCGCGGTGAAGCGCGGAATGTGCCTGGCGGAGCCTGGAAAGTTTCGAACGACGCGCAGAATCGACGCGCAATTCACCCTGTTGCCGGGAACGCGCAAGTTGAAAAACCGCGAGCGCGTACACTTCCACGCCGCGGCCATGGAGACCACAGCGGAGATTTTTCTTTATGACCCGAATGAGCTTGCTCCCGGCCAAACCGCGCTGGCTCATTTGCGACTGGCGGATGATGTGGTGATTGTGGCGGGCGACCGCTTCATCGTGAGGCAATTTTCGCCGGTGACAACAATTGGCGGCGGTGTGGTCCTAGATCCACTGGCGCGGCGGCCGCTTTCGCGCGATACCGGCAGGGTGAAGTTTCTGGAAACGATGCGCGATGGCGGGCGCGACGCGGTGCTGACCGAAATGGTGGCACGCGCGCCGATGGGATTGCGTTATGAAGAGATCGATCTGCATACCGGATGGCGGGAGAACGAAATCCGCGAGAGCTTGAAAAGCTTGTCCGCGGCAGGCGTGGTTAGAGTTGCTGGGGACGATCATCCTCTGCTGATCAGCGGCGGTGTGTTTGAAGATGTGCGCGAGAGGATGGTGGAACGTGTCGCGCGATTCCAGCGCGAAAATCCGCTGGTACCCGGTATGCCGCGCGAGGAACTACGCGTCAGCTTGGGCCGGCGAATAAAGCCGGAAGTATTTCGAGCGGCGCTGGCGGAATTAGCTGCAGAGAAAAAACTGGAGCTGCAAGGCGAGATGGTTAAGCGCGCCGGAACGGGCATCACGCTGCAAGCCGACGAACAGCAAGCCAAAGACAAGATTGAGGGTGCCTTTCGAACCGCGGGCCTGGCAGTGCCTTCGGTGAAGGAGGTGCTTTCCGGACTGGCGGTGGAGGCGAAGCGGGCCGAAAAACTTCTCCATATCCTGTTGCGCGAAAAGAACCTGATGCGCGTATCGCCCGAGCTGATTTTTCACCATGCCGCGCTGGCTCATCTGAAAGAGCAGCTTTTGACGTATAAGAAGAGCAAGGGAGAGCGCATTTCCGTGCCCGGATTCAAGGACCTGACCGGCATCACGCGAAAGTATGCGATTCCCCTGCTGGAATATCTGGATCGCGAACGGGTGACCCGCCGAATGGGCGACGAGCGTGTTATACTTTAGCTTCCGATTGGGTGCAATTTAGGGCGTTTTTGACGATTATTAGAGTAGCGGGAGGCGGCTATGGAATTTCCGATGCACTGGCTGATTATTCTGGTGGTGATCCTGATCCTGTTCGGTGGGCGCAAGATTCCTGAATTGATGCGCGGCATGGGCGAAGGCGTTCGCGGTTTCAAAGAGGGAATGAGTGGGGGAAACCAGGATAAGACTTCGTCGACTAAACCAACTCCACCGCCTCCAGCCGATGAAGCCAAAGACTCGGAAAAGAAAGACAAGAAGGACGCTTAGAAAATCTCTTTTGATCGACCGTTGCGTATTTTTGGGCGGCCTCAAATGGCCGCCTTTTTCTTTGGCAATACTCTCAGATAGAGTTCATTCGCGAAGTTCTTCCGACCAGCCTAGATCGACAAGCTCGTGCCAGAGACGCGCGAGAGGCAGACCCACCACGTTGAAGTAACAGCCTTCGATGCGCGTGATGTAGCGGCCCGCGCGTCCCTGAATGGCGTACGAGCCGGCTTTGTCGTAAGGCTCCTCGGTGGCGAGGTAGCGCGAGATTTCTTCGGCAGAGAGAGGGGAGAACTGGACGTTTGTGGTTTCCACAAAACTGCGGCGCTCGGCATCCGGCAGGCGAATCAGCGTGACGCCGGTCAGAACGGAATGGGTGTGGGAAGCCAACTGCTCCAGCGTGCGCCGCGCGTCTTCGGTGGAGCGCGGTTTGCCGATGATGCGGCCGTCCAGAGTAATGACGGTGTCCGCGGCAATGACAATCGCGGGGCCGACGGCGCGGGCGGCAACCAACTCAGCCTTGGCGGCGGCCAGGCGAAGAACGTGCTCGTGGGGCGATTCGTCGGGAAACGGCGTTTCGTCGACAGCGGAGGAAATCACCGAGAACGATATGCCCGCGTCACGAAGAATTTCGGCACGGCGTGGCGAGGCGGAGGCGAGGATCAGCTTCATGAACCGCAAAGAATACTACACAGCGAAGGGATAAGCAGGCTTGGTTTAGAGCGGGCGGCGAAGCGAATCTCAGATGACGACGGATTCCTGGTACTCGCCGAAGACGCGGCGCAGGGTGTCGGAGATTTCGCCGACAGTGGCGTTATTTTCCACGGCAACCAGGATGGCGGGCAAAAGATTTTCGGCGCCTGCCGCGCGGCGCGCCAGTTCTTCCAGTGCTGAGGTGGCGCGCGCGGAATCACGGTTCAGGCGAAAAGCGCGCAAGCGGGCAACCTGATCTCGTTCGATTTGCTCGTGAACACGAAGAATATCGATAGGTCGCTCTTCTTCGATCTTGAAATCATTTACGCCCACGACGATTTGCCGATTGCTTTCGACCGCGCGCTGAAATTCATACGCGGCTTTTTGAATTTCGCCCTGGATAAATCCTGATTCGATGGCTCGCAGCGTGCCATCGAGCGGTCCGCCCAAGGCGTGGATTTTATCGATGTAAGCCTGGGCGCCGGTTTCGATTTCGTTGGTCAGTTGCTCGATGGCGTAAGAACCCGCGACGGGATCAACGGTGTTGGTCACGCCGGTTTCGTGGGCGATGATCTGCTGGGTGCGAAGCGCGATCAGCGCGGCATCTTCGGTAGGGAGCGCGAGCGCTTCATCCAGCGAATTGGTGTGCAGTGACTGGCAACCGCCGAG
>JBBRZT010000184.1:0-7993 GCA_038236395.1 Candidatus Acidiferrales bacterium | reverse complement strand
CTGTATACGGACGGGGATCTGGAGCGGCTGGATGTGATTTTGACGCTGGCGCGGGACATGGGCGTAAATTTGGCGGGGATTGAGATTATTTTGAACATGCGCGAGAAGATGATTGAGATGGAGCGGCAGATGGGGGAGTTCGCGCAGGTGGTGCAGCAGGAACTGGCCCGGGTTTCGGCGCGCGGGGTGGAGCAGAGTTCTTCGCGGCATGCGATTGTGCGGGCGGCGCCGAAAATTGTTCGGAATTTATAATTTTTGATTGGAAGTAGATTTCGCCCTCCTGATTTTTTTCATTCAACGGCCTGGCTCCGCGATCAATCGAAGGTTTGGGCGGCTGGGGTGAGTGGTTGCCAAGACCAATTGAACAGCAGATTCCTCACGCGCCCCGTTGCGGCGGTTCGGAATGACTGGTGTCATTACATGGATGCCAAGATTATTTTTTAGCTCTTTCAATTTCCAACCCCACCAAATACTTCCACATAGCGTGACTGGCCTTTTCTCTCCTTGACAGCTTAGGAGTGTGCGTGTTAGCTTCCTAAGCATCTTAGGAGGGGCACACCTTGACGGATCAGGCGCAGTTGCTTCCGGGTACTTTGGATTTGCTTATTCTTCGGGCGGTGTCGCTGGGGCCGCTGCATGGGTACGGGATACTTTTGCGCATTGGGCAGATTTCGGGGAATGCGCTTTTGATTGAGCAGGGGGCGCTTTATCCCGGATTGTTTCGGTTGGTGCGGCAGGGATTGTTGAAGGCCAGTTGGGGGACTTCGGACAATAACCGGCGGGCCAAGTTTTATGAATTGACTGTGGCGGGGCGGAAGCGACTGCGACAGGAGACTGCCAACTGGAACCGGTTGGTGGCTGCTATCGGATCGGCGCTCGGCGCTCAGGCGGAGGAAGTATGAGAGTGCTGGACTCCCTGCGATTTCGCATTGCTTCCTTGTTCAGGCGGTCGGAGATGAGCGCGGAGATGGACGAGGAGTTGCGCGCGCATGTGCAGCTTCGCGCGGACGATCTGGAGCGATCGGGTGTGGCGCGGGCGGAAGCGGAGCGGCGAGCGCGGATTGAATTTGGCGGGCATGTGAAGTTCAAGGAAGAGAGCCGGGAGGCGGCGGGCGGGACTTTGCTGGAATCTTTGTGGATGGATTTGCGATTTGCGTTGCGGATGCTGCGGAAGTCGCCGGGATTTACTTTTGTGGCGGTGGCGACATTGGCGCTGGGCATTGGCGCAAATTCCGTGGTGTTTGGAGTTTTGAACGCGCTGGTCATCCGGCCGCTGCATGTGCCGCACGCGGAGAGTTTGTGGGGGATCGAGCGCGGAAAGGATAAGGCGATCAATCATTCATATCCCGATTATCTGGATTTGCGGGAGCGCAACCGCAGTTTTGAGGATCTGGCGGCGTACAACGTGACAGCGGTGGGCCTGGATACGGGGAACAATCCGTCGAGCGCGTGGATATTGGAAACGACCGGGAATTATTTCGATGCGCTGGGGATTCAGCCGTACCTGGGACGATTTTTTCACGCCGCCGATGAGCATGGGCCGAACAGCGCTCCTTACATCGTGCTGACGTACGCGTACTGGCACAGCCATTTTCAGGATGACCGCGGAGTGGTGGGGCGCACTGTACAGTTGAACAAGCATCCTTTCACCATTCTGGGAGTAGCGCCGGCGGAGTTTCGAGGGACGTTGCTGATTGTGTTTCCCGATTTCTGGGTGCCGATCGTGAATCAGGAGCAACTGGAAGGAAAGAATGTTTTAGATGCACGCGGAAACCGCGGGATTTTGATGGTGATGGGACATTTGAAGGCAGGGGTGACGACGCAACAGGCGGTTGCGGATCTCAACTCGATCGGGACGTACCTAGAAAAAACTTATCCGAAAGACGACGGCAACATGACCTTTGCGCTGACGCGGCCGGGGTTGGCGGGCGACTGGCTGGGGAAACCGCTGCGGGCGTTCCTGACGGGATTGCTGATGCTGGCGGGATTAATTCTGCTGGCGGCTTGTGCCAATTTGGGGACCTTATTTGCGGCGCGGGCGGCGGACCGTTCGAAGGAGATTGCGCTGCGGCTCGCGCTGGGATCGAGCCCGGGGAGAATTCTGCGGCAACTGTTTACCGAAGCGGCGGTGATTTCGCTGATGGGCGGGGCTTTGGGTTTGTGGGGCAGCGTGGCGTTGTTGCGGGCGCTGAGTGTGTGGCAGCCGCTCCCAGCGTCGCCGCTGCAAATCCCGGTGAATGCGGACGCCAACGTTTATATCGTGGCGCTGGTGTTGAGCCTGGTAAGTGGATTGCTGTTCGGGGTGGTGCCGGTGAGGCAGGTGCTGCACACCGATCCGTATCAGGTGATCAAGTCTGGATCGACTGCGACGAAAATGCGGCGCATCACCGCGCGGGATTTTTTGCTGGTGGCGCAAGTGGCGATTTGCGCGCTGCTGGTGACTTCGTCGCTGGTGGCAGTGCGCGGGCTGGTACGGTCGCTGCACAGTAATTTCGGATTTGAGCCGCGCGGAGCACTGTTGGTGGAGACGTCGTTGAGTATGTCGGGCTATAGTGGCGACGGATTGCCGGTGATGCAGAAGCGGATGATCGATGCGCTGAAGGATGTTCCGGGAGTACAAGCGGTGGGATCGGTGGATCGTTTGCCGTTGTACTACGGGGCGAACGGCACGCGCGTGTTTACGGATGACACGAGCGACTTGCGGCCGGCGAATGCGGCGGCGAGCGTGATGGTGTACCTGATTTCTCCGGAATATTTCGATGCCGCGCGGACCAGCTTGCTGGCGGGCAGGCCGTTTTCGTGGCATGACGACAAAAATTCGCCGCGAGTGGCGGTGGTGAATCGGGAATTTGCGAGCAAAATTTTTGGCTCGCCGAACAAGGCAGTCGGAAGTTATTTCAAGACGAAGGATGGGTCGCGAGTGCAAGTAGTGGGCCTGGTGGAAAGCGGGAAATATGAGAGCCTGGCGGAAGATCCGCAGCCGGCGATGTTTTTTCCGTTCCAGCAAGTGCCTTCGAGCGAGACGAGCATGGTGGTGCGGGTGAATGGCGATCCGCAGCAGGTGGGAGCGGCGGTGAAGAGCACGATGCAGGGGCTGGACGCGGGAATGCCGTTTACGCTGCGCACGTGGAACCAAGAACTGGAGAGCGCGCTTTTTCCTTCGCGGATGGCGACGCTTTCGCTGGGGGCGCTGGGGGCAATGGGCGCGATGCTGTCGGTCACCGGCATATTTGGAATGGCGGCGTACTCGGTGAGCAAACGGTTGCGGGAGATGGGGATTCGCATGGCGTTAGGAGCGCAGCGGAGGGAAGTGTTGCAGGCCGCGCTGGGGCGAGCGCTGAAATTGCTGGCGGTTGGATCGACGGCGGGATTGCTGCTGGGGATTTTGGCTAGCCGGGTGTTAAGTGCGATTGTTTATCAGGCGACGCCTAGGGATCCGGTTGTATTGGGGGGAGTGGTGGTGGCGATGGTGGTGCTGGGGTTGGTGGCGACGTGGATTCCGGCGCAGAGAGCGTTGTCGGTGAATCCGGTGATTTTGTTGCGGGAAGAGTGATTGCTGAGTTTCGAAATCTGACTAAACACGCATAACCCGCATCACAGTATGCAAGGAGTGAGCGGTTGACTGTAGCGAATGCAGGCAGCGTTTATTGGCTAGCACAACCATGCGTTCGATTTGCGTTGTTCGTCTTAATTTCCTCAAGCGGCTTCTTGCCGCGCTTCCGCAATTTGCACCAATCAACCGCCACCGCTAGACCTCCAGATGTCATCCTCGAAATCATTCAAACCAATTCGACGTTTGACAGCGACGATACCTATTTGTATTTGCGAGTGTTCTCCGACTCCACGGCCGAATACGAGCGCCGTCACTCCAAAGATGACGTGAATGGACGGTCTCTCAAGAAGACGATCACTCCGGACCAATTCAGCCGCATTAAATCCGCTGTAGATGCAAGAAAAGTGCGCACACTGAAGAGCAGATACGAAACTCGGTTCGCGATGGTTGACACTTCGACTACATGGAAAATCAACATTTGCGGCCGCGAAGAATGTCGAACCGTGGAGATTATGAATTTTTCTCCGGGCTTGGCAAAAACAATGAAACAAGGTTATCCCGAAGCGCTGGTTAGATTGGGGTGTGTTGCTCGAAAAGTTCGAAGCGATTTGTCCGGTGAACCGATTTCTGGTGACTCGGAATGCCTAAGAGTTCTACAAGGTCACTAATTTTTCTGATCATAAGACGGTTTCATGCCGCGCCGGGTGAATATTCTCAGTTGACGCGGAGGGCGGTGATGGGGTCGACGTGGGAGGCGCGGCGTGCGGGGATGTAGCCGGCGACGACGGCGATGAGGGTGAGCAGGAGGATGGTGGCGGCGAAGGTGGGCGGGTCGTTGGGATTGGTGGCGAAGAGGAGCGAGGCGATGGCTTTGGCGACGATGAAGGATGCGAAGGTGCCGAGGGCGATGCCTGCTAGCGCGAGACGTAACGTCTTATTGATTACGGCGAGCTGCACGCGACTGGCTGTGGCGCCGAGTGCCATGCGGATGCCGATTTCCTGCGTTTGGCGCGAGACGGAGTAAGAGATGACGCCGTAGATTCCCAGGGACGCGAGGATGAGGCCGAGGGCGGCGAAGAGGCTGACGAGTAACACGAAAAAGCGGCGCGGCGAGACGGAACGATCGACGAGCTGCTGAATGGTGCGAAATTCGGTGGCGGGCTGGCCGGGATTGATGCTGCGGAGCACGCTCATGACGCTGGAGGCGAGCACGTCGGGAGGAAGTTTGGTGCGCACGACGAGCTCGGCGCCTTCTGGCCCCTGCTGGGTGGAAGGCAAATACATCTGAAAGCCGGCCTGGGTTTCGAGACTGCTTTCGCGAACATCGGAGATGACACCGACGACGCGAGCGTCTTTACCGGCGACGATAGCGATGCGGCCGATAGGATCTTCGCCGGGCCAAAAATAATCGGCGGCGGATTTGTTCAAGATGACCACATGCTCGCTGTCGGTGGAGTCGGCCCAGGTGAAATCGCGTCCGGCGCGGAGCTGCATGCCCATGGCGTCGAGGTAGCCGGGCGTAGTGATGTAAACGAAGGCGCCGGAGAGGTCGCCCTTGCGCACTGCCCTTCCTTTTGCGGATAAATTCCAAGCTCGATTGCGATCGAGAGGAACGTTGTCGGTGATGCCGGCGGATTCGATGCCCGGAATGGCTTTCACACGGCCGATAATTTCCTGGAGGATGGGGCCGCGCCTGGCGTCCTTGCCTCCGTCATCGTAGTCGACGGTGATGGCGGCGGCGCGGCTGGGTTGAAAGCCGAGGTCGACATCGAGGACGCGGAGGAAACTGCGCAAGAGGAGTCCCGCGCCGACGAGAAGGACACAGGCGAGGGCGACTTCAGAAATTACCAGGATGCCGCGCATGCGATCGTGTTTTTTGCTCTGGGTCATGCCGGTGCCGGAATCCTTGAGGGCTTCCTGAAGATTGCCGGCGGAGATTTTGAGATTGGGAGCGAGGCCGAAGAAAACGGCGGCGACGAGCGAGATGAGCATGGTCCAGGCAAGAGCGCGACCGTCGATGGTGAGGCTGCTGAGTAATGGAAGGGCGAGAGAACCCTGGTGCGCGAGATAGCTAGTGATGGCTTGAGCGAGACCGAGGCCGAGCAAGGCTCCGGCGCTGGTGAGGAGGAGGCTTTCGGTGAGGAGTTGGCGGATGAGGCGGGCGCGTCCTGCGCCGAGGGCGCGGCGCATGGCGAATTCTTTGCTGCGCGCGCCGGCGCGGGCGAGTAGGAGATTGGCGAGATTTACGCAGACGATGAGCAGGATGAGTCCCACGGCGGACCAGAGGACGATCAAGGAGCGGCGCAGCTTGCCGGTGACATATTCCTTTAGCTCGGTGAGACGGCCGGTGTAGCCGCCGCCCCATTCGGGATGTTTTGCGCTGAAAAGCAAACGCGGAAAAATAATGTTGGCTTCGGCCTGGGCCTGCGCGACGGTGATGCCGGGCTTGAGGCGGCCGACCAGCGCGAGAGTGTTGCCCCAGTCGCGCATGTCGCCATCGAGGACGGCGGGACCGAAGAGGTCTGACTTCAAGCCGGGGGAAAATACGGAACCGAAATCGAAAGTGGGTGGAAGAACGCCGATGACGGTGACGGGTTTGTTGTCGAGGGTGATGGCCTGGCCGACGATGGCCGGGTCAGCGGCAAACTGGCGGCGCCAGAACTGGTGAGTGAGGATGACAACGGGCCGGGCATTTTTTTGCAGCTCATCGGGGGAGAAGTTGCGGCCGAGCATGGGGTGCACGCCGAGGGTGGGGAAGAAATTTCCGACGACCTGTAAGCCGGTGACGGGGAGCGAATCGCCGTGGCGGGCGAGCTTGATGTTATTGGGGCCGGAGAAAGCAAAGTAGCCGGTGACGTCCTGGAAGGAATTGTTCTGACGCTTGAATTCTTCATAGCCGTCGACGGAATAGGTAGAGCTGGACATGCCGGATTTGGCGTCAGCGGCGGCGATGAAAACGAGTTGCTGCGGATCGTGGAAAGGCAGCGGGCGGAGAAGGATGGTGTTGACCACGCTGAAGACGGCGATGTTGGCTCCGATGCCGAGGGTGAGAATGATGATGGCGATGGCTACGAAGGCGCGGTCGCGGCGGAAAGTGCGAAAGGCGTAGCGCAGGTCTTGTGAGAATTCGTCGAGGAGCGGGAGAGAGCGGGCGTCGCGATGTTGTTCTTTGGCTTGCTCGGCTCCGCCGAAGCGGGTGAGGGCGTGGCGGCGCGCTTCTTCGGTGGACATGCCGCGCTGGAGATTTTCTTCGACCGCGAGATCGAGGTGCGCGGCCATTTCGGCGTCGAGGTCGGTGTCGAGTTGCGTTTTGCTAAAGAGGGAGCGCAGGCGCTCGAAGGATTGGCGCAGGCTGATCATCGGGCGCTGCCTTTCGGCTGCATGGCAATGACGCGATCCATGACGCTGGAGAGTCTTTCCCAGTGAGCGACGTCGGCGGAGAGATTTTTGCGGCCCTTTTTTGTAAGGGAATAAAATTTTGCTTTGCGATTATTGGAGGAAGCGCCCCATTCGGCGGAGATCCATCCGCGTTGTTGTAGCCTGACGAGAGAAGCGTAGATGGTACCCTGGTTGAGGAGAACTTTGTCGCCGCTGACTTGCTCGATGCGGCGAGCGATGCCGTAGCCGTGGAGCACGCCCATGGCGGCGAGGGTCTGAAGGACCATGAGGTCGAGCGTGCCTTGGAGGAGATCGAGTTTGGAATCGGGCATGGTTTCGGCTGCTCCTGTGTTATGACCACATGAGACTACTATGCTTTCTGTGGGGATGCCACAGGAAGACCTCGATGGCTTGGACGAATGCGTTGAGAAACGGTTAGGTGGCTTCGCGGAACTTGATGCGGGGGAGGCGGGCTCGTATGCTGTGGGCCGGGCTTAGAGGGCGATTGAGAAATGGCGATAGAAAATTGTCCGTTGTGCAGGGGGACGGGGTGGCGGGTGGAGGCGCGGGTGGGTGGCACGCCGGGGAAGGTGGCCAGCGCGTGCGATTGCGGGATGCAGGAGCGGGCCGCGCATGTGATGGAGCGCGCGAAGATTCCGAAGCGGTATGAGCATTGCGATTTTGAGAGTTATTCGACGGATCTCACTGATGGGAAAACTTGGCTGGCCCAGCATGAAGAATCAATGAAGAAAGCGAAGATGCTGACGCAGGGATTTGTGAGGGATTATCCGGGGGCGGCGGAGAAGGGATTGCTGCTGATGGGTCCTTCGGGGGTGGGGAAGACGCATCTGGCCGTCGCCGCGTTGAAGGAATTGATTCGGCGCGGGCATGGCGGGTTGTTCTGCGATTATCGCGAATTGCTGAAGGAGATTCAGGCGAGTTATAACCCGGCTAGCGAGTCGACGGAGATGAGCATTCTGGAGCCGGTGCGGAATGTGGAGATCCTGGTGCTGGACGATCTGGGGGCGACCAAGCCATCGGATTGGGTGCGGGATATTGTGG
>JBBRZT010000183.1:0-8004 GCA_038236395.1 Candidatus Acidiferrales bacterium | reverse complement strand
GTCTCATGGTCCTGGCCGCATCTGATTGTTTTCATTGTTTTCGGATTTGCGAGTCTGATTGTCGTGCAGCTCTGTTTTGTGTTTTATGTTTCCGCCAACCGCCACTTGTCGGGAAAACAGGTGGAACAGGTATTCGCCTCCAGCCCGCAGTTGCTGGTGGGCAGCAACCTGATCTGGTATGCCCTATTGTTCCTTTTTCTTTACGTGACGCTGGCGGTGTTACGCGACGCGCCTTTCTGGCGCTCGCTGGGCTGGAGAAAATTGAATCCCGACCCGGCAGCGGGAAAGGGCAGCGCGTGGATGTATTTTTTCTCCGGATGCGGACTGGCGATTTTTGTCGCCGTGGCCAGCTTCAACATGAAAAACACCGAGCATTTGCCCATCCAGGAAATTTTCAAGAACCGCGCAGGGGCGTTGATGCTGATGTCCATGGCGGTGCTGGTCGCGCCGCTGGTGGAGGAAACAGTTTTTCGGGGCTATCTTTATCCGCTTTTCGCCAAATCGCTTGGCGTTGCGCCGGGCATTGTCATCACCGGAGTGCTGTTCGGCTTGATGCATGGCGCGCAATTGGGATGGACTTGGGGACTGGTTCTGCTGCTGACTTTCGTGGGGATAGTGTTTACCTTCGCGCGGGCGCGCACCGGCACGGTGCTTGCCAGCTTTCTGCTGCATCTGGGGTACAACTCGATGATCGCCGTTTCGTCAATCATCGCCACGAAGGGTTTTCAGCATATGCCGTTGCAGCCCTGACATTTAATAATTGCAGAGGTCTGAAAGTATGTACGTTGCGCAACCCATCGAATGGACCGAAAAAGGCGTGGTCATGCTGGACCAGCGCCGCTTGCCGTCCGAGGAAATCAGCTACACCTACACGGATTATCGCGAGGTGGCCAGGGCGATTCGTGAAATGGTGATTCGCGGCGCTCCGGCGATCGGAGTGGCCGCCGCCATGGGCGCGGCTCTAGGAGTCCTGCACTCTTCGGCAAAATCCGTCGACGAGTTGCGCGCGGAATTCTCGGAAATTTCTTCGGTGCTGGCGAAGACGCGCCCTACCGCCGTCGATTTGTTCTGGGCGCTCGAGCGTATGCAACGCCGCTTCGATGAACTGTGCGCCAAATCATCCCGGCTTGCGGATATCAAGGACGGAATGGTCGAGGAAGCGAAACTCGTCCATCTGGAAAAAAAAGCAACCGACCAGGCCATTGGAGAATACGGCGCGGAATTCATGCCGCGCGAAGGCCAGGTAATGACCCAGTGCAACGCCGGCGCTCTGGCCACTGGTGGGATCGGCACCGCGTTAGGTGTTATTCGCGTTGCTTATCAGCAGGGCAGAAAAATTCACATTCTGGTGCCGGAGACGCGGCCGTATCTGCAGGGAGCGCGGCTTACCGCCTGGGAATTGCACAAAGGCGGCATTCCGCTGACGCTGATCACCGACAACATGGTCGGACATTTCATGAAAACGGGAAAAGTGGGAGCTGTGGTTACCGGAGCCGACCGGATCGCGGCGAACGGCGACACCGCCAACAAAATCGGCACCTATCAAATCGCGGTGCTGGCCAAAGAAAATAACGTGCCGTTTTATATCGCTGCGCCGATTTCGACTTTTGATTTGTCGATTCCCGCCGGCGAGCATATCCCCATTGAAGAACGCTCGGCCGCCGAAGTTACGCATCTGCAGGGTGTGCGCATCGCCCCCGACGTACACGCCGCGCATCCGGCGTTTGATGTCACACCCGCTCGCTACATCGCCGCCATTTTCACCGAACGCGGCGTGGCGCGAGCACCCTACGCCACTTCGTTGCGCGCTCTGGCCGAGGGATCGCAACCGGTCGCCACGTCAGCGCCATAACGGTTGCATTGTATCGCTGATTCGTGATTTGGAAAGCCGGTCGGCTAGCTTTGATGGCGGATGCGTTCCGCCAACGTGCGAGCACGCTGGCGGGCGATGTCCACGAAGCGCGAATCGTTGCCGATCTGGTCGAGCATCGGCAAAGCGGCCTGCGGTTCCGGCAGCAATTTGTGATTCAAATCCGTTTCAAACTGCAGCAGCGCGTCGTTTATTCCCAGGCGGTCGTAGCGCATGCGCCGGGTGAGCAGCATTACGTGCTCCTGCTGGCGGGCCAGCCCTTCAAAAATCTGGAGCAACTGTGTGGCCGCGGTGTTAAGGGTGTAATTGAATTTTACTTCGTGAACTTCCTTACCCTTTTCCCAGGTAAAAGTTTTTTCGCCGAGATTGGCGATCTTCCGGTGGACGTCGAGGTCCTGTCCCTGAAAGCGGTTTAGTTTTTCCGCCAGGTCGAACATGCGGGCGCGCAGGCCGGCGCTCAACTCAAAGGGCGAAGCGCCGGGATCTTCATCCAACTGGCGTATCTCATACGTCGCGGGTCGGCCGTCTTCGGGCACGACGAGTTCGATGAACTCCGGGGAGCTGGACTTAAAAATGCGGCGGAAAGAGAGTTTCGCGGTATCTACCGGAGACGAAGCCGGAGAAGAAACGCCAGCCACGCTCTTCGCGAATGGCCTCGGCGACGCACACATCCGCGGAGGCACCAGGGCAAAAACCAACGCGAGGCCCAAAATGACAACCGTGAATCGCCAGGAATAATTCTTCATCGTGTGGTTACGATGCGCGGAACAGCAGAGCGCGTTGTGCAAGGACTGGAGGCCGCCACAGTTTCCAGCACACCCAGATCGCTTGGGGCGCGCGACGGTAAATTCCTGGGTTCCGGCAAATTGAATTTTCTTCGAGTCCATTCGCCCTGCAGGTGGCATAGTGCGACGGCCAGCGCGTCCGCGGCGTGCGAAGGCTCTGGAATTTCCGTCATCGTCAGCAGTGCCCGCACCATTTCCTGCACTTGTCTTTTGTCGGCGTGGCCGTAGCCCGCCACCGACGATTTCACTTCACGAGGCGAGTAGCTATGCACCGCAACGTTGTGCTGCGCAGCAGCCAGCAGCACTACGCCTCGCACCTCAGCCAAACGCAGCGCAGTGCGCACATTCAAAGCCGCGAAGACGGCCTCGACGGCCACAGCATCCGGCTGGAATTCTTCCAAGAGGCGCGAAAGCAGCGCGTGCACATCCTGCAGCGCCGCTCCCGAAGACTCTCTGCGGCGCTTGGCAGTAATGGACAGGGCGCCATACTGCAGCATCCGGGAATTTCGTCCATCGCTCTCCACCACGCCATAACCAGTCGGGCCTGCAGCCGCCGGGTCCACTCCCAGCACGCGGATAAAGCCAATGCCCGTGGATTGGTGGAGACCGTTCATGGTCACAAGTCTACGGCGTTCGCGGTATACCCGCCAGAATATTTGTGCTGTGCGTTGCACAATCAAAAGGCATAAAAAATATGGCCAGCGGATTTAACACGCCGGCCATTTACAGAACAAACCGTGACGATCTCTATTGAATTTTCTAATTCGCCCCTACAGCTGCCTGAATTTCCGACTCATCGATATCGAAGTTGGCGTACACATGCTGCACGTCGTCATGTTCTTCGAGGGCTTCGACCAGGCGGACCATCTGGGTGGCCTGCGCGCCAGTCAGCTTGATGTAGTTTTGCGGCACCATGCCGATTTCCGCCGACAGCGGCGTAATTCCCGCCTTGGCCAGCGCTTCCTTCACTTTGTCCATCGCTTCCGGCGGCGTGACGATATACCAGCCGGAGCCATCGTCTTTCAGGTCTTCCGCGCCCGCTTCCAGCACGATGTCCAACAGTTTGTCTTCGCCGGCCGCTTCTTTCGCCACGGTAATTTCGCCCTTGCGGCTGAACATCCAGCCGACCGCTCCGGCTTCCGCCATGTTCCCGCCATTCTTGCTCATCATGTGGCGGAATTCGCCGACCACGCGATTGCGGTTGGTGGTCACCACCTGTATCAACATGCCGACTCCGCCCGGGCCGTATCCTTCGAAGGTGGCCTCTTCATACTGCTCGCCTTCCAGTTGCCCGGTGCCGCGCTGAATGGCGCGCTCGATATTGTCGTTGGGCATATTCTCGTTTTTGCCGGCGAGAATCGCGGTGCGCAGACGAGGATTGGAGGTGGGGTCGCCGCCGCCGATGCGCGCGGCAATAGTGATTTCCCGAATTACGCGGGTAAAGGCGCGGCCGCGCTTGGCGTCAGTAGCCGCCTTTTTGTGCTTGATGGTTGCCCATTTTGAATGCCCGGACATGACACATCCTCTTTAGGAGATCTCTATGAAATGATTCCGCATGATCTGCGGGGTTCGCCGCTGGGCTAGTAACGGAGCGCCTGCGCCTGGCCGAACAGCAGCGCCAAACGATCCTTCGGGTACACGTTGCGGAGACTACGGTGAGCCGCTACCCCTGCAAAACTTAGGCAGTCTAGCACAGCCGTGCTGAGGTGGGGAACCCGTTCAAGGGGTTCAACCCGCCGAGGAGCCAGGCTGTTTTTGCTTGGAAACGGTCTGCCGAAGTTGGGAGGCGCTATCCCGAAGCGCCTTGGCATACTGGGCGGCGATAACGGTCCAGGAGAAATAGCGCGTCTGGGCGTTGCGGCTGCGCTCGGCGAGAGACTCGCGGTAAGCCTGGTCGGTCAAAACGCGTAGTAGCGCTGGTCCAAAATCACGCGGAGCCGTAGCGGGCACTAAAACGACCCCGGCATCGGTGATGGGCGGCGCGGTTTCAGAGCCTTCCTGGGCGATCACCGGCAAGCCGCAGGCGATGCCCGCGATGGCGCTGCCGCGGCGGCTGGATATCTGGCCTCGCACAAACAAGAGCACGTCGCTTGCACCCAGGACACGCACAATTTCTTCCGCGGGAATAAGTCCCAGCACGTTCACTTCTACGGGTGAGCCCGCCAACCTAACCCGCAGTTCTTCTCCGGCCTCCGAATTTCGCCCGAAGACCACTATACGCAACGGTCCAATTTGCTTTGCCGCGTAGCTCACCGCTTCTGAAATCAGGTTGATTTCATGCTGTGCGCGGGGATTACCTGTGATGGAAAAAACCGCGATACACGGTTTGCTTTCTACTGGATTCCGAGTTTGGCTCCAGGCTTTCTCGGGTGACGGCAAATTTGCTCCCACCGGGATGAACACGATATTTTTTGCGCCTGCGGGAACCCAGGAGACTTTTTCACGGGGAACGGTGAAGAAGGAAATATCACTCAGCAGCAGCAACCGCCGCATGACGTGCCGCTGTACTATTCTCCGTAAGCGGTCCACCCAGCGCTTTCCGCCATACGCCTCTGCATCATGAAAGACGACCGCGCAGCGCGCTCCCTGCTTTTTCAGAAACTTTACGAGGCGTACAATTCGCAGCGGGAAACCGCGCCGCGACCACGCCAGCGCGGTGTATTGCAGCAGGAACCAATCGTTTCGTGATGGATTTTGTGTTTCGCGGATCCGCCCACGCAGTTCCTGCATGCTGGCGGCGCTGCCGATTTCGTCCCATCGAACACGAACTATCTCCAGCTCAAATTCCTCACCCTTCAACGCCTCGCCGAGGTACTGGCAATATTCCTCGACCGCATCGGTCGGCTGATCCCGCCGCCCGAGGATGGCGATGCAACGCGTACGTGAGACTGGTGAGAGAGCCGGCAAGTTTCTCCGCTATGTTGCAAGAATTAGAGTTTCGCTTTCGCGGCAGCAAGATTATCACGCTCGCGTGGTCATAAATCTGGCGCCAGGGAACCGGGTATACTTCACGTGAGGTCTTCATTGAATTTCCTTCTTCCGCCTGGTTTCCACTCGTTGTTTACGCCGACCGTGGTTCGCGCATGACAGAGCGACGCCTTCGCGTGCTGGCCGTGCTCTCTCACGTGGTGCAATATGCTGTGCCGGTGTTCCGGCAACTGGCGCTTCACCCGGAAATCGACTTTCACGTTGCCTACTGCGGCCTACAGGGAGCGGAAGCCGCTCACGATCCCGAATTTGGCACGGTGGTCAAATGGGACGTGCCGCTTCTCGATGGTTACCAGTGGACCCATGTGCCTAACAAGGGCTCCGGCTCGGAATCATTTTTTGGTTTGTTGAATCCCGGCTTGTGGAAACTGATACGCCAGGGAAAGTACGACGCGGTTTTATGTTATACGGGATATCGCCGCGCTTCATTTTGGATCGCCTATTTTGCCGCGAAATTTTCGGGGGCGAAATTTTTGTTCGGCACGGATGCCACTACGATTTTTCCGCGGGACGGCCAGCCGTGGAAAGCGCGGGTGAAGAAAATCCTGTGGCCGCGACTTTTTAGGATTGCCGATCAGGTGATCGTGCCTTCCACTCCTGCTCGCGACTTGATGTTTTCGCTGAGATTGCCCGCAGCGCGCGTGTCGGTCATACCGTGTGCGGTGGACAATGACTGGTGGATGAAACAATCGGCGGCCGTGGATCGCGATGCCGTGCGAGCGCAATGGGGCGCGCTTCCGGACGATCCGGTGGTTCTTTTTTGCGGCAAACTGGTGCCGTGGAAGCGCCCACTTGATCTGCTTCAAGCGTTTGGGCAAGCCGGGCTTCCCAATGGATTGCTGGTCATTGCCGGAGATGGTGCGCTGCGCCCTCAACTGCAAGCCGAGGCACTAAATTTGGGAATCGCTTCGCGCGTGCGATTCCTGGGTTTCGTGAATCAGTCCCAACTGCCGGCGATCTACACCGGCGCTGATGTGATGGTACTCCCATCGGAATACGAAGCCTTTGCCGTGGTGGTAAACGAAGCGATGTGCTGCGGATGCCCGGTGATCGCCAGCGATTGCGTGGGAGCTTCCCGCGACCTGATCGTTCCGGTATCGCCGGAATTGGTGTACCGACGCGGAGATGTCGCGGCCCTGGCCGCCACATTGCGTAAGATATTCGAGGAACGAGGCAATCGCAATTCTCTGGGAGTCGCCGCGCGGGCCCACATGAAATCCTGGTCTCCGGTTCAGAATGTAATCGCCACGGTAGAGGCGGTACGCAGCAGCATGCGATCGTAGGCGGCATTTTGTAATTCAGATTTGCGGGAGAACCGACTCATTGAAGCACTCACCAGGCCGGCTCGTTTCGTCGCCGCTCAGCAGACTTAAACCTGCCGCGCTGAGCGCCTCGGCCTCCGCGCACCTCGACGTCATTCGAAGTGTGGCGGCCTGGGCGGTGATGTGGGGGCACCTGCGCGCTTTCTTTTTTGCCGATTATGACCAGTTGGCGCTTCGCACTCCATCGTTAAAGACCCTATATTTCCTGACGGGATTTGGCCACCAGGCCGTCATGGTTTTCTTCGTACTCAGCGGCTTTCTGATCTCCTCCTCAATTCTAAAGGGCGTCGGCAGCGGAACGTGGTCGTGGCGCGGATACGCAATCAGCCGCGCCACGCGCTTGTACGTGGTGCTGATTCCCGGGCTTATGTTTGGGCTGCTCTGGGACGTGCTGGGCAAATCTCTTTTTGCATCCACCGGACTTTACACTCAGCCCCTGAGAAGTTTTGCCGGATTGATCGTGCAGAACGAGCTCACTGTCCGGAACTTTTTCGGCACCATGTTTTTTCTTCAGACGATTGTTTGCACTTCATTTGGCTCCAACGGCCCGCTGTGGAGCATTGCCAACGAATTCTGGTATTACGTGCTGTTCCCTTTGGGGTTGTTGGCCGGTTATTCCTGGCTGAGAAAATCATTTGCGCCGGCGGCGTTGTTGACGGTTGCTGCGCTGGGCGTCAGCTTGATCCTGGGGCCGGAGAAAATGATCGGGTTTCTGATCTGGCTGGCCGGATTTGTGGTGCTACTGGTGTGGTCGCGACTAAAACTTTCGAGCGCCGGCGCCCGTGTAGCATATTTGCTTTTTTCTTCGGCTGCGCTGATGGCTTCCCTGACCGCCGCCAGGCTTGGGAAATTGGCTCTCCAGAGTGCAGACCTGGCGGTCGGCCTGGCATTCGCCGCCTTTTTGTATGGAGTGCTGCAACTGGATTTTAAAGTTTTGGCTGACGGGATCTATCTGCGCGGCGCTCATCTATTCGCGGGATTTTCGTACAGCCTGTACGTGCTGCATTTTCCTTTCTTGTTGTTCTTGCGCGCCTGGCTC
>JBBRZT010000182.1:0-8031 GCA_038236395.1 Candidatus Acidiferrales bacterium | reverse complement strand
GTTCCCAACCCTCCAAGCGAAGCGCCAGCCAAGCCAGAGCCAATGTTGCCAGCAACGCGGACAAAGCGCTGGGAAGCCGCGCCGTCACATCACTCACGCCAAACAATTTGAAACACAGCGCCGCGCCCCAGTAATAAAGCGGCGGCTTCTCAAACCACGGCCGTCCATAAAGCCGAGGAGTGACCCAATCACCCGATTCCGCCATGTCGCGCGCAATCCATGCATAGCGCGGCTCATCCGGCCCGACCAGCCCCAGAGCTCCCAGGTGGCTGAAGTAGCAAACGTACAGCGTCACGAAACTCAAAATCGCCCAACTCACGTTTCGCGAAGAAATCGCGCGAGTCGTTTGCTCGGAAGATGGAGTCGTGTCGGTCATTTGAAATTGAAGTTCAGCGACGTGAGTCTAACATTCCGCGCCACGCCCATGGCGAACTCCATGGCATTCTATCTACACACGTAGGCATACTGTCGAAGCCACAACCCGGATGGTAACCGAACGCCGATGAGGGAATGGTTCGAATACGCGACAGTCCGCGTGTTACTGAAGACGCTCGAAATCTTGCCGCGCAACATAGCGCGCTCCCTTGCAGCCATCGGCGCGCGCGTCTTGTACCATCTCTCTCTCAAGCTCCGGAAAACCGCCGAGTTCAATCTCCGTTTGGCTTTCCCGCACTGGCGCGATTCAGAACGCGCCGAGATAATTCGCAAAATGACCCGTAATCTCGGCTGGATGGCCGCCGAATTCGCCCGCCTCCCCGAATATTCAGCGCAAAACATAGAAGACGTCGTCGTCCTCGACGGCAACGAAAATTTCCTGGCAGGCTATCGTCAGGGAAAAGGGGTTCTCTATCTCACCGGCCACATCGGCGCGTGGGAACTATCTTCCTTCGCGCACGCCGTATACGGCTATCCTTTGCACTACATGGCCAGGCCGCTCGACAATCGCCGCTTGGACGCTCTCGTTAACCGCTACCGCTGCCTCAGCGGTAACCGCCCGATTTTCAAAAATGAATCCGCGCGCGCTGTCCTGAAAGTTTTGAAAGACGCAGGCACCGTCGGCATTCTCGCGGATCAAAACACCATGCCCATCGAAGGCGTGTTCGTCGATTTTTTTGGCGCGCCGGCATGCACCAGCGCCGGCATCGCCCGCGTCGCCCTGCACACCGGAGCCGCAGTCGTTCCCGGCTACGCGGTTTGGGACGAGCAACTCAAGAAATATCGTCTTCGATTCGAGCCCGCAGTGGAGTTGACGCGCACTGGCGATACAGAACGTGACGTTCTTGAGAACACCCAAAAATTTGCCAAGGTTATCGAAGAAATTATCAGGAAATACCCCGATCAGTGGGTATGGATACACGGCCGGTGGAACACCAGGCCGGCGGGCGAACCGCCGCTGTATAAGTTTGACTGAACGAAACCAAAGCGTGCATCGAATTGAAAACAAGTTTCCGCGAGGGCAGCGATGAAAAAAACAGCAAACGAATTAGCGGCCGCGATAGGCGCAACGGTAGACGGCGACGGTAGCTTCGAAATCCAAGCCGTCGCCTCGCCGGAGCGCGCCGGTACCCACGATTTGATCTACGTGGAATCGCCCAAATATTCCGCGCGCGCGGCCGCCTCGGCGGCAGCGTGCGCCATCGCGCCGCTTGACCTAAAACTCCCAGGTAAAACCATTCTGCGCAGTTCCGCGCCCAAGCTGGCGTTTGCGAAAGCCGCCGCGCTGCTCGTCGCTCAAGCCCCCATCGCGTCGGGAATTCACTCCACCGCCATCATCGCGCCGCTCGCGCAAATCGGCGCCAACGTCGCCATTGGTCCCTACGCAGTCATCGGAGAAGACGTCCACATCGGCGAAGGCACGCAGATCGGTCCCCACACCGTAATCGGCGCGGGCTGCTGGATCGGCAAAAATTGCCGCATTCATCCTCGCGTCACTTTGTATAACGGCGCGCGCATTGGCAATCGCGTCGAAATCCATTCCGGCGCGGTCCTGGGAGCCGACGGCTTCGGCTACGCTTTCGGCGAAGGCCGCTACTGGAAATTTCCTCAAGCCGGCATCGTGGAAGTAGGCGACGACGTCGAAATCGGCGCCAACACCACCATCGATCGCGGCTCGCTCGCCGACACGCACATCTCTTCGGGAGTCAAACTCGACAACCTTGTGCACATTGGCCACAACTGCCAGATCGGCGAGCACTCCGTTGTCGCTGCGCAAGCCGGTCTTTCCGGTTCCTGCACCTTCGGCAAAAATGTCGTCGTCGGCGGCCAGGCCGGTTTCGGTGAGCGCTGTGAACTGGAAGACGGCGCGGTGATCGGCGGCCAGTCGGGCGTCCTCGGCGAAAAAACAATCCACAGCGGGGAAACGGTTTGGGGCACGCCGGCGCGCTCCCTAAAAAAATTCAAAGAACAATTCGTGTGGCAGTCGCGCCTGCCGGAATTGGCGGCGCGCATTAAAAAACTGGAAGCGAATGTGGGAAAATAGCTAGGGCTGTTCAACGAGGGCGGCGACTTTGGAAAGTACCGCAACGCAGAACAAACGAAGCTGGCGCGTCATTGTGGTCGGCGGTCACACCCGCTCCATTGGCAAAACCCAACTTGTCTGCGACATCATCCACGCCTTCCCAGAAACAAACTGGATTGCCGGCAAGATCACCCAATACGGCCACGGCGTCTGCGCGCAGAACGGAGAAAATTGCGACTGCGCGCCCAAGGAACACGGCTACGCCATCAGCTGGGAACAAAACGCACAATCCGGGACAGACAGTTCCCGTTTCCTCGCCGCTGGCGCCAAGCGATCTTTCTGGTTGCGCACCAAGCAGGGTTTTTTAGCCGAAGGCCTTCCGCTCCTCCGCAATGCACTCACGGAAGCAGTCGGCGACAACATCGTCGATCCCCCCGTCTTGATCCTGGAGAGCAATTCAGTCCTCCAATTCATCCAGCCCAGCCTTTACTTCGCGGTACTCGATTCCCGCCGCGAGGATTTCAAAGACTCCGCCCGCGTCGTTCTCGACCGCGCCGATGCCCTGGTCTTAAATGATACTGAGCAGGGCACTGCCGAAGAGGGTTCCCCAACGTCCGATCCACCCTGGAGCAAACTGTCGCCCCAACTCCTCCGCGCCGTCCCGTCCGTCCGCCAACTGGAGGGCGAACCGCTGCCTGTCCCGTTACAGGTACTTGTCAGACGCGCGTTGGAAGCCCCCGCCGACGTCCGGGTTTGACACACGGCGCGTGCAACTTGTGTCCTATCAGAGACAATGGCGTTGACCATTAGGGGCAAACCCAGCGATAATTTAGTAGTACTGGTTTCACCCTAGGATTTAGCCTTAGGTAACCGCCAGACCCCAGCCTGAATCTACGTAGATGCCGGGGTGAAACGGTGAAAAGTTTTGCCTAATAGCGACCTTAGAGCGCATAACCCGGCTTTCATGCCGGCGATTCGCGGGAAAGGGGACGAATGGCGTCGACAGTGCGGATGGGCGACGGAACGGCTGTAGCGCCAGCCCCATTACACTGGCATGAACAGGGCTGGGCCGAGCGCCTCGAAGGCTCCATCGAGCGCGGCGCAAATCACCTTCTGTCCCTCCAGACCGAAGAAGGGTACTGGGTCGGCGAACTGGAAGCGGACACCACCCTCGAATCGGACTACATCTACTACCTATTTGTACTAGGGAAGGCCGATCCCGAGCGGATCGCCAAACTTGCCACCCATGTTCGTCGCCGCCAACTTCCCGACGGCGGCTGGAGCATTTATCCCGGCGGCCCGTCCGAGCTGAACGCCACCAGCAAAGCTTATTTCGCCCTGAAACTTGCCGGCGACTCTGTTGATGCGCCGCAAATGGTTCGTGCGCGCGCCGCTGTGCACCGCCTCGGTGGCCTCGAATTAACAAATTCTTACACCCGCTTTTACCTCGCGCTGGTGGGCGCCGTCGGCTGGGAACTCGTTCCCGCCATTCCGCCTGAGCTGATGCTGCTGCCCAACTGGTTTTACATAAATATTTATGAATTTTCCTCGTGGACCCGCGGCATCGTCATCCCCATGATGATTTTGTCCGCACTGCGTCCCAATTGGCGCCTGCCCGAACGCGCCCAGGTCGATGAATTGTTCGCCGACCCCAGCCGCAAAACGGCCGCCTTTGACTGGAGCAAGCAACTCATCTCCTGGCGGAATTTTTTCCTGGCCCTCGATCGCGGCTTGAAATTTTACGAACGCCTCCCCTGGAAGCCACTGCGCCAGCGCGCCCTGCGCGAAGCCAAATCCTGGCTGCTTGAGCACATGGAGCGCTCCGACGGCCTCGCCACCATTTATCCCGCGATGCTGAATTCCATTTTCGCGCTGGTAGCCATGGGCTACGGCCCCGACGATCCGTTGACCTGCCGCGAAACCCGCGCCTTCGCGAATTTTGAGATCGAAGAAGAAGACACCATCCGTCTGCAACCCTGCGTCTCTCCTGTGTGGGACACCGCCATCGCGATGGTAGCGCTCGAAGAGGCCGGCGTATCGCCCGACGAACCCGCCCTCGTTCGCGCCGCCGATTGGATTCTATCCAAGCAGATTCTCGGTCCCGGCGACTGGCAGGTAAAAAATAAAGACGCTGAGCCCGGCGGCTGGGCTTTTGAATTCCGCAACGATTTCTATCCCGACGTGGACGACACTGCTTTTGTGTTGATGGCCCTGCAGCGCGTGAAATTTCTCGACGCTCCGCGCATGGAAGCCGCCGTTCGCCGCGGCCTTCAATGGCTCCTCAGTATGCAGAATCGCGACGGCGGCTGGGGCGCGTTCGACCGCGACAACGACCGCAGATTCTTGTGCAACATTCCTTTCGCCGATCACAACGCCATGATCGACCCCAGCACCGCCGACGTCACCGCCCGCGTGATCGAATGCCTCGGCCGTTTTGGCTGGCCCGCCGATCATCTCGCGGTTCAAAAAGGCGTCAAGTTTCTGCTCAAGGATCAATGCGGCGACGGCTCCTGGTTCGGCCGCTGGGGCGCCAACTACGTCTACGGCACCAGCGGCGTTCTCCGCGCCCTCGAAACCGTTTCGCTTACTGCGCAGGAATATTGCCAGCGCGGTGTAGCCTGGCTCAAGACCGTGCAAAAAGTAGACGGCAGCTTTGGCGAATCCCTGAAAACTTATTCCGACGTGTCCACCAAGGGCCAGGGCGCCAGCACGCCTTCGCAGACCGCCTGGGGCTTGATCGGTATGCTGGCAGGATCGAACACTAGCGACCCATCGATCACCCGCGCGGTTTCTTATCTCGTGGATCAACAAGCCGATGATGGCTCGTGGAGCGAGCCGGATTTCACCGGCACCGGTTTTCCGTGCGTGTTCTATCTGAAATATCACCTATATCGCAATTCGTTCCCGGTCTACGCGCTCTCGCGTTACTACAATCAGGCTCGCAGAGCAGAAGAATTCTGCGCGTTGAAGTTCCAGCCTGACGAGTTCCGGCTGCGCAGCGGATTCTAGAGCGCATGATGCGCTTCCCGCCGCGCCTCAAATGGGATCTGGCCAGGGTCCGCATCGCACAAAAGTTTTCTGCATCATCGCGCCGCCGGCTGGCGCTGCACGTCGACCTCGCTGATTTTCCGGCGCAAAGCGAAATTTCTCCCGACGACGTCGGGGATCCCTCGCAATCGGTGTCCTCCAGAGATTTGCATGTGCTGGCCCGCGTGCGTGAAAACGCGGCGCCCGTAGTTTGGATTGGCGGTGAGTCTCCGCTGCACTACCCACGCATCGGACACCTCGCGCAAGAAATTATCAAACTCGACCGCACAGTTTTCATCGAGGCAGACGGAACGCTATTGCGCCGCCGCATCCACGAATTCCGCCCGGTATCGCGCCTCTATCTGGTCCTGCCGTTGAACGGATTGGAAGCCGCCCACGACCTGCGCGCCCAGCAACCCGGCAACTTTCGCGCCACCGTCGAAAGCATCCGCACCGCCAAACTCTCCGGCTTCCACATCTGCGTCGAGACAACAATTTTCGCGGACATGGAGCTAACCGAACTCCACAAGTTGGCAGAATTCATCCAGAAACTCGACGTCGACGGCTGGATCCAAACGCGCCCGTCCGTTTCCGCACCCGCGCAACCCTCAGAAGAAAAACTCACCTTCGGAAGAAAATTAATCCCCAACCTCAGTTGGCGAAAATTTTCCGAGCATTTGCCTCTGGGCTGGAAGTCGCTTCTAGGTGAGAAGTTGACTCTGGGTGCCCCACATGCCGAATTTGCGTGTGGGGAGGTTGGTAATATGGGAAGCGACTCGCCCAACCAAGGATTGCCAACCCAAGAAGAAAGCATCCGCTCCCTATGACCACCCTAGTCACCGGCGCAGCAGGCTTTCTGGGCAGCCACGTAGCGCACCAACTTGTCGCCGCCGGAGAAAACGTCCGCGTCCTCGTGCGGACCTCCAGTTCCAACCGCGCCATCGCCGATCTGCCACTCGCATATGTTACCGGCGACCTCCGCGACCAGGCTTCTCTCCAACGCGCCATGCAGGGCGTCCAAAGGGTCTTTCACGTAGCCGCCGACTACCGTTTGTGGGCCAAAAACCCTCAGGACATTTACGATTCAAATGTCGGCGGTACTAAAAATCTCTTGGCTGCCGCGAAACAAGCAGGCATTGAGCGCCTGATTTACACCAGCACGGTGGCGACCATCGCGGTCGATCGCCCGCAGCTCCCCAACGAATTCACCGATTCGAAACTCGATGAGATGGTTGGCCACTACAAGCGTTCGAAATGGATGGCCGAACAGGAAGTTTTGCAGGCCGCGAAAGCTGGTTTCCCCGCGGTAGTCGCCATGCCCACCACCCCCGTCGGTCCCTGGGACTGGAAGCCCACGCCCACCGGCAAAATCATCGTCGACTTTCTCAATGGCAAAATGCCCGGCTACGTCGAAACCGGCCTGAATTTTGTCGCCGTGGAAGATTGCGCCGCAGGCCACCTGCTCGTCGCCGAGAAAGGCAAAATAGGCGAGCGTTACTTGCTCGGCTCAGAAAATCTCACCCTCAAGCAGGTGCTCGACATTCTCGCCCATCTCACCGGCCTCCCCGCGCCCCGCCTCAAGATTCCGCGCGTCCTGGCGTTGGGTGTAGCCTATGCAGAGACGGCCTTCTCGCGGCTCATCGGAAGGGAACCGCAAATTCCCGTCGAGGGCGTAAAAATCGCGCAGCACCTGATGTTCGTGGACTGCGCGCGGGCGCAAAGGGAATTGGGATTTCAGTCCGAGCCGGTCGCCGCGGCATTCGAACGCGCGGTGCGCTGGTACGAAAAAAACGGCTACGTCAGCGAGCGCCGCATCAAACAAATGGCGCACGCGGTCGCGGCCTAGTCGCGGTGGCTGCAAGATGAAAGTTTTAGTCACCTACGCCGTGCAAGCCGAAGTCGCGCCGTGGCGCAATTTGCGCTCGTTCGAGCCGGTAACCATCGGCGGCGTGGAAGCCAGCCGCGCGCAAGTTGGCCGCGCGACAGTAGATTTCGTAGCCACTGGAATAGGAGCGACAAACGCGCAACGCGCAGCGGAAGCGGTCATCTCCAAAGAATATTCATTTTGTATCGTGTCGGGCTTCGCAGGAGCCCTGAAAGCAAAAGTGAAACTGGGGGATGTGGTGGTAGCCGAAAAAGTCCAACACGCCGGCAACGGCGGCACAGCGGTATGCGCGCGAAATCTCGTCACCCGTGCCGCGCAGGATGGCGCCAAAACCATTGCAACATTGCTGACCGCAGACCACGTCGCAAACACCGCCGCGGAAAAAGAACGCCTTTCGCCCTTCGCCGAAGCAGTCGACATGGAGAGCTTCGCAATCTTAAATGTCGCGCGCGTCCGTAATGTACCCGCCCTCGCCATCCGTGTAATTTCCGATTCCTTCGATCAAGGCCTTCCCGTAGAGATCGACACCATGGTCGACGCCGAAGGCAATGTCAAAATCGGCGGCGTGGCGCGCTACGTCGTCAGACACCCTTTAACGCTGCCCGCTCTCCTTCGCCTCGGCCGCGAAACCAAAACCGCCGCCGAAGCCCTCGCTCATTTT
>JBBRZT010000181.1:0-8045 GCA_038236395.1 Candidatus Acidiferrales bacterium | reverse complement strand
TCGGTGGTCCATCCGATTGCCGCATCGGATGCGGAAGATCTGGTTCTGCCCTCTACCATGCAGGCGTATGTGGAATCGCCGATCTATGCGCGAACCAGCGGATATCTGAAGAAGTGGTATCACGACATCGGCACGCGCGTGAGCAAGGGCGAACTGCTGGCGGACATCGATACGCCGGAAATCGATCAGCAACTCGCGCAATCGCGCGCTGAACTGGGAACGGCGCAGGCCAATCAGAACCTTTCGCAGATCACCGCGACGCGCTACGAGGGGCTGTTGAAGTCGGACAGCGTATCGAAACAGGAAGCGGATAATGCCGCGGGCGATCTGGCCGCGAAAAAAGCCAACTCCCAGTCGGCGGAAGCGAATGTGCGGCGCCTGCAGGAGACCGAGTCGTTCAAACACATTTATGCGCCGTTCAGCGGGGTGATCACCCGGCGCAACGTCGATCTCGGCAACCTGATCAACGCGGGAAACGGCGGTTCCGCGCAGGAGTTGTTCGCGCTGGCGCAGACCGATCCGATACGAGTGTTCGTAAACGTGCCGGAAGTTTCCGCGCCGTCGATTCATCCGGGGCTTGAGGCTTACCTGGAGCTGCAGCAATTTCCCGGGCAGAAATTTTACGGCAAAGTGGCGCGCACCGCGGATTCCATCGATCTGAACACCCGCACTCTTCTGACGGAAGTGGATGTGCCTAACAAGACCGGCCAGCTTTTGCCGGGCGGATATGCGCAAGTGCACCTGGAAGTGAAAGTGGCGGGCGCGCGGCTGAACGTGCCGGTGAATGCATTATTGTTCCGCTCTGAAGGATTGCGCGCTGTGGTGGTGGACGACAATCACAAGACGCACTTGCAACCGTTGACCATCGGGCGCGATTACGGAACCTCGCTGGAAGTGCTGCAGGGTTTGAAACCCACCGACTGGATCGTTATCAATCCGGCGGATTCCCTGGATGAAGGTGTACAGGTCAACGTGAAACAAATGGCGCAGACCGCCGCGCCCGCGCCGGCCAGCACTGGGAACGGCAACTCCAGCGTACAGGGCAATCCTACAAATAACGGGACACGGCCGCCAAGCGGTACTCCCGCGCCAAATCCCAACGGCGGTGGGCAGGCCGCGCCTAAAAATCAGTAGTCAAATTTGCGTACATGAGCGCGCTGATATCCAAATGAGCGGAGTGGAATTCATCAAGGTCATTTTCAGGAACCGCGTGCGAGCGGCGGGGACTTTCGCGTTTATCGGCGCGTTTACCGCCCTGTTCCTGGCCGGCTGCACGGTGGGGTCGAACTATCACCGTCCCACAGCGCCGGTGCCGACGACGTGGGACGTGCAGGAACCGTGGCGTGAAAGCGCGCCGAAAGACGCAATACCCAAAGGACAGTGGTGGCGGGTTTTTCACGACGACGAACTGAATGCGCTGGAAAAGGAATCGCTGGAGGCCAACCAGACCATCAAGGTTTCCATCGCGCGGCTGGAGCAGGCGCGCGCTACCGCGGCTGTGCAACTTTCCACGCTGTTTCCCACGTTTGGACTGGTTCCTGGAACGACGCCGACGATTGAGCGGCAGCGGCTTTCGGGGAACCGGCCGGTGGCCGGCTCGCCGGTCACTCCCGGTCCAGTGCAGCAGAATTCGGCCACCTTGCCGTTCGTGGTGAGTTACGAACTGGATCTGTTCGGGAAGCGGCGGCGGAGCATCGAATCCGCAGAGGCCGCTTATCAGGCCAGCGCAGCCGACCTGGAAAATGTCCGGCTGGTGATCACTGCCGAGCTGGCGGGAGATTATTATTCGCTGCGGCAGCTGGACAGCGAGATCGCGATACTCAATCGCACAGTGCAGGCGCTGCAAAAAGGATTCGACCTGGTGAATTCGCGACACGATGGCGGCGTCGCATCGGGACTGGACGTGGCGCAGGAAGAGACACTGCTGCGCAACACGCAGACCCAATCAATTTTGCGCCAGCAACAGCGCCGGCAGTTCGAAGACGCCGTCGCCGTCCTGATCGGCAAGCCCGCGCCGGAATTTCATCTGCCTTCGAACGAATTGAACGCCGCGACGCCTCCGCCGCTGAACGCCGGGATTCCCTCGGACCTGCTGGAACGGCGCCCCGACGTTGCTCAAGCGGAGCGGGAAATGGCCTCGGCCAACGCCCAGATTGGCGTCGCGAAAGCCGCGTACTACCCGTCAATCGATTTGTTCGCGTCGGCTGGCCCGCAGGCATCGGACCTGGCGAAACTGGCCAACGCATCCAGCATTTTCTGGGCGATTGGAGCGAACGTGGCGGAAAGCATTTTCACCGGCGGTGCGCGCCGCGCGCAGGTGCAATACGCGCAAGCAGGATTCGACGCCAATGTGGCAAGCTACCGCAACACGGTGCTAAATGCATTTCGCGAAGTGCAGGATGGGTTGACCGGGCTGACGGTCCTAGCGCACGCGCAAGACGCGCAGCAGCTCTCCGTGGATGCCGCCAGGCGCACGATGGATATTTCGACCAACCGCTATAACGGCGGGCTGGTCAGTTATCTGGACGTGGTCACAGCGCAACAAAACCTGCTGAGCAACGAGCAGCAAATGGTCACAATTCAAGGGCAGCGGCTGCTGACCAGCGTGCTGCTGGTGAAAGCGCTGGGCGGCGGTTGGGATGCGTCGAGCCTCGCGGCGGTGCAGGCGAAATCGAAATTAAAAGACATCATCGCTCCATAGAAAGTCTCCGTTGCGTTATTTTCTCCAATGCTCCTCCCTATCGATTCGCTGAGCGATTAGCCGGCGATTCCCTCTCCGCTGTCCGCCAGAACGATGTGCGCTACTCGATACGGTAGCGTATAGAAGTGCACAGACGCGTTAGTTGACGCTGCTTAGGATGGGAATACGTAGAGTGTGTTGCGGGTAGCCACCCGGCTCACTGCGATTTTTTCACTCCGACGTAACAGGCGTACGCCAGCCTGCAGATCAATAAACAGTCGCGGGCCCCTCTCTCCGCCGACGGTAAAACTCAAGAGCAGCAAAGGTCGCTGAAACCGTGTCAAAACGCGCGAGTGTTTCCGTGCGAGGTCCATCATTCTAAAAAATTTTAATAAGCGTCGCAGCCAGGCGCCCGGAGAGACAATGCAAAAGAAGCTCGTATGCCTATTGATTTGGATGTTCCTGCTCGGCACTGCAAGCGCCAACGCTCAGACCACCATTCGCGTCAACGCCGGGGGGCCGGCCTACACCGACAGCAAGGGCCAGGCGTGGAGCGCTGACTTCGGGTTTAACTCTGGAAATGCTTCTCGATGCGCGCCCAGATCAACGGTGACGGGAACTTCCGATCCGTTTCTCTTCAAGAGCGCACGCGTTAGCGGAACGGCTAACCCGGAGCTGCAATACACATTTCCCGTGTCCAATGGCTCCTATATTGTAAATCTATATTTTGCGGACCCATGTGACTCCGTGATCGGAGACCGCGTCTTCGACGTGCAACTGCAGGGGGTGACGGTATTCTCGGCGCTGGACATCGTTAAAATCGTGGGCTTGAATCATGCCTTGATCAAATCGGCCACTGTTTCGGTCACGAAGCAGCAATTGACGATTCGTTTTGTGCACCGCAACGATAATCCAATTCTCGCCGCCATCGAAATTGTGCCGGCAACAGCGGCTACTATGCCGGCGATCAGCAGCCAGCCGTCCAGCACGACTGTGAACGCCGGGCAAACCGCGGCGTTCAGCGTAAGCGCCACCGGAACGGCTCCGCTTTCGTATCAGTGGCAGCGAGGCGGAGCGGCCATTCCCGGCGCTACAAGCTCGGCCTACACCACGGCGGCGACCATCAGCGCCGATAACGGCGCGCAGTTCCGCGTGGTAGTTTCCAATTCCAAGGGCACATTGACGAGCGGCAGCGCGACGTTGACGGTCAATGCCGCAGTGGTCGGACCCACAATTACTTCCCAGCCATCGAGCCAAACCGTGACCACCGGCCAAACCGCGGCGTTCAGCGTGACCGCTTCAGGCACCGCTCCTCTTTCGTATCAGTGGCAGCGAGGCGGAGCGGCCATTTCCGGCGCGACAAGCTCGGCTTACACCACGGCGGCAACCACCAGCGCCGATAATGGCGCGCAGTTCCGCGTGTTGGTTTCCAATTCCAAAGACACCGTGATGAGCAGCACTGCGACGTTGAGCGTTAACGCCGCCGTCGTTGCGCCCACAATTTCCTCCCAACCGTCCAGCCAGACGGTCACCACCGGCCAAACAGCAGCGTTCAGCGTGACCGCTTCGGGCACTTCTCCCCTCAGCTATCAGTGGCAGAAAAACGGCTCGATCCTGAATGGAGCGACCTCATCCACTTACTCCACGCCGGCAACTACCAGCACGGACAGTGGCGCGCAATTTGCCGTCGGCGTAAGCAATGCAGCAGGCTCGGTTACCAGTAACGACGCGACTTTGAACGTTAGCGCTCCATCCGTCGCGGTGGACGTGATCACCTATAACAACGACAACGGCCGCACCGGCCAGAACCTGAAGGAAACAACGCTGACGCTTTCAAACGTGAACCAAAACACGTTTGGACTTCGCAAAATCGTAACCCTGGATGGAAAAGTCGACGCCCAGCCGCTGTTTCTTTCCGGAGTCTCCGTCGCCGGAGGCACGCACGACGTGGTCTACGTGGTGACTGAACACGACAGCGTTTACGCGCTGGACAGCGCCACGGGCGCGGTGCTCTGGCACGTTTCCACCCTGAGCAATGGCGAAACCACCAGCGACACGCACGGCTGCGGACAGGTGTCGCCGGAAATCGGCATCACTTCCACGCCAGTGATTGACCGTACACGCGGGCCGAACGGGGCAATTTACGTGGTGGCTATGTTGAAAAACAGCAACGGCTCCTATTTCCAGAGGCTCTACGCACTGGACGTCACCACGGGAACGCAACTTTTCGGCGGGCCACACACCATCACCGCAAACTATCCAGGCACGGGCGACCACAGCTCGGGCGGCAACGTGATTTTTGATCCAGGACAATATAAGGAGCGCGCCGGCCTGCTGATGATCGGCGGAAATATTTACACCACCTGGGCGTCGCACTGCGATTTCCGACCGTACACCGGCTGGATCATGTCCTTCAACGCCAACACGCTCGTGGCTGTGAGCGTGCTGAATATCACGCCTAACGGCAACGAAGGCGCGATGTGGATGTCAGGCGCAGCGCCGGCGGCCGACTCCAGCGGCAACATTTTCCTGCTGGACGGCAACGGTACGATGGACACAACTCTCAACGGCAACGGCTTCCCTTCCAAGGGAGATTTCGGGAACTGCTTCTGCAAAATTTCAACTTCCAATGGGCTGCAGGTCGCGGATTATTTCGCGATGTCTAACACCGTTTCCGAATCCAACGCCGACACGGATTTTGGCTCCGGAGCTGCGTTGGTGCTTCCAGACCTGAGCGACGGCTCGGGAAACACGCTGCACCTGGCGCTGGGCGCGGGCAAAGACGGAAACATTTATGTCGTCAACCGCGACAACATGGGCAAGTTCGATCCCAACAGCAATCACATCTATCAGCAACTGACCGGCGCAATCACCGGTGCATGGTCCATGGCCGCCTATTTTAACAACACCGCTTACTATGCAACGAGTAACGACCGGTTGAAGGCCTTTACGATTGCCAACGGAAAACTCTCCGGTTCGCCCTCAAGCAGCGCCAACAATAGCCTCGGGTATCCGGGCGCGACACCCAGCATTTCTGCAAACGGGTCGAGCAACGGAATCGTCTGGAGCTATAACAACACCAGTCCAGCGGTGCTAGACGCTTACGAGGCCGCCAACGTCTCTCATCAGCTGTATAACAGCAGCCAGGCTGCAAATTCGCGCGACCGGTTCGGCAACGGAAACAAGTACATGACACCCACCATTGCCAAAGGCCGCGTTTACGTCGGGACAGCATCGGGCATAGCTATCTTCGGATTGTTGCCGTAAAGCCTTCTCCGAAGCGTTGAGGTACACATGGAAAGGCCGCTACGAAATTTGTTGCGGCCTTTTTTTACGCTCCCGCTGATTTATTCCATTTCGGCAATCTTCTTTTTCCGAGCATGACGTCGGCCGCCCAACGGCCCAGGTACACGGACAGCGCCACGCCGTGGCCGCTGTAGCCGCCCAGCACGATGATGTTTTTGCTCTTCAGATGGTGCCCGAACACCGGCTTCATTTCTTCGCCGATCAAAATCGGCCCGCCCCACAGGTTGGTGAACTTAATATTTTGAAGCACCGGATGCAAACCACGCACGCGAGACTCCAGCAGGCGCATCAGACCAGCCGCCTCTCCGCTGTCGATATTGAGGTTTTGCAACTCGCTCCAATGCGAGAGGTGTACCAGACCGCTGCCGAATATCATTTGTTTTTTATGCAGCGGGCGGCCCCAGAGATACGGCATGTCCACGGTGTAAAACGGACGATGCGATGACAGACCAAGCGCCTCTAGCGCTGTGGCGTTCAAAGGTTCCGTTGCCAGCGCCAGTGTAAATTCCGGTTCTGCGCCGCCGGCCAGGTCGCTCAGTTCCAGCGACTCCGCGTTGGTGGCAATCAACACCTTGCGCACGCGAACTCGCTTCCCGCCTACTTCCAATTCCAATGGCGTGTGGTACAGGATTTTTTTCACACGCCGGTTTTCGAAAATGCCGGCGCCCATTCGTTGCGCCGTGCGGGCCAGGCCACTTACCAGTTTTCCGGGGTCGATGGTGCCACCTGGAACTTTGCGAACGACGCCCAGAGTTCCGGAATCATTCCAGGAGACGGGCGAATCTTTTTTTATGCTTTTGCGGCCCAGCTCCCATGCGCCGGGCAAGTTAAAGTCACAGTCGATTTTGAGCTCACGCTGAATTTCGCCGAATCCTTTGAGGACGTCGCCGAGGCCCGGCAATTTGCCGGCGGCCGTTTCGGCCAAAGCCATGCCGCCGGTGTGGCCGCTGGATCCCGCGCCCACACAATCTGTTTCGAACACGACGGTAGTTTTTTCCGGCTGTACTTGCCGAAGGCGGCACGCCGCGGATAAGCCACTGAAGCCGCCGCCGACGATGGCGAAATCCACCTCTGCCGGCAGTTCACCCGCCGCAGCGTCAAAATTAATCTTCCAGGGCGGCTTGCCCCAACCGCTGTTACTCGGAGAATGCGACACTGATCCTCTTTCCAAAAGATAACGCAGCCCACCGGGCGCCAGGGCAACACGTAGGTAAGGTTTGATGCGGCAAAACTGCGCGAAGGTCTAGACGTTACCGGCGCGTTGGCTTTAGCGATGGTGAATCACTCGGGCTAAATCGGGCCAGAATTCCTTGAACGCATCAGCCGTCATGCGTCCAACAACGCCCAATGCCGCACGGCGCAACGCAGCGGTGCTGGTAGCTTCACTATCCGCGCGCCAAGTATTGGAGAGAAAATTACCCCCGACAATTGCGGTGTAACGCGCATAAGCTGGCGCCAGATAGCCATCGGCTCGCTTAGCCATGAAGGTCATAATCACCACATTGCGAACGCGTTTGCCGAATGACTGGCCGCTGGTGCGGAAATAACGAGGATCTTCACCCCAGATCGACCCCAGGCTCGTTTCTATAGCGCTACTCGTCGCCACACCGGTTAATCGCATTCCGTAGCGTTTGCCAAAACCTTCCCAGCCAGGTCCGTACTCCACAGGCTTGTCACGCGCCGTATTGATGCCTGAGGTAAACAAGCCAGCGGCCAGACTCTGCGGACCGACCGTCGCTTTGACAAACCATTTCGCGCGCTCTTTGCCGGATATCGGTATGTAAGGTTCCTGCGCCGAAGGAGTCAGCGAACTTTGCCGGGGAGATGGCATGTCGGGCTTTTCCGGCGGAGCGGTTTGCGCTCGCAAAGTGTTGGAACAGCACAAAGAAACTGCGAATGTCAGGACGATCGACAATATTGTATTTCGCATTGATATTGGATGCGCAAACACCGCGGTAAGTGGGCAGCGTGATGTGCCCATTCTTGTTCACAGATTATCTAGAAAGAAGCGCGTCACACGTTCGAAGAGCAGGCGCGAGGCCGGCGGATCGCTGACGCC
>JBBRZT010000180.1:0-8077 GCA_038236395.1 Candidatus Acidiferrales bacterium | reverse complement strand
GCTTGCGGCCGCGATTAAGGATCCGTAGTTGATGTTTGATGAGCACCGACTCGGCAACGACGGAACGGAGGCCTCCCGGCCGTGCTAGCCGGATGACGGTGACGATCAAATGAACGAAAAGGATGACGACATCGGACATCCTGGCATGGTATCAAAACCCGAAAAACAACTGATTTTGGGCCGATTCAGTAATTCGCCACGGACAGCCTAAGAGATGCTGGCTGACATCTCCGAACGCTGCAACACGTTAGAAGAATGCTACGAGTTCATGCTGGCGTACGCTGCGCAAGGCCTTCCCAGTGAAGGAGGCAGTCAATCAGGCGGGAGAATTCGGGACTTTTTGGGCCGGGCTGTGAGAGCAATTTCTGGGCTTTCCGAGAACTGTGCGATGGCGGTGAAACAGGAACGTCTCGATCCCGCCGACTGCTACCAAGCCTTCTTTGCCGTGCTCGATCGCGACGCAAGCGATTCGCTTGCCGCTATTAAGGTGGTCCTGGCGCAAACCACCATCAGTTCTCAGTTGATTGACAATCTGAATGCGTCCATCCATCTCCGCGCTCTGCTCACGGATCTGTTTCTTCTGACTGAGATCGCCAAACCACAGCCTGTATCGGCGAAGCCGGCGGTTTCGAGATCCTAGAGCACCCATCTCCGCTGACCTGATGAACGTCGAAGATTTTGATGTAAGTCCGAGCGGAAACTCTGCCGGGCGCCGACCATTCACGACGCGGCCTGAGCCGCGTTGAAAAAATTGCCGGCCGATTGCGTGCGGGATGGACCGTGGTACCCCCTACCCCAACTGGCCGTGGCCGAACTGGAAGCGCTGGCGGGACGGCCAACGTTTTGGATTTTTCCCTGATTGATCCAATACCGCAGGATTTTCTGCGATTACTCCCACGGGGTGCCGCTACAAGATTGGATCAACTACTGGAAAGGACGAGCCGCGGCTACGAAGAGCCCAGACCCTTCCAATAGTTTCTGAATCCCAAGAACCGCGCGGGGGGAAACTGCTCGACATGATTCGGATCGCTTCTGCGCGGTGGCCGCCGGCGGCGGCCATCTGTATATCTATCGGGGAACATCGCCTGGTCCGTTAGCGAGTTAATCACCCACAGAACGGGAAAGATCGTTCTGCTCTTTGTGTCCAGAAAGTGAAGGGAACAAAAAAATTAATTGCTTGTGTCTCCGCGCTGTGTAGAATCAAGTTGCGCGGCGGGTTCACGATTCACCGCCACCGACAATTCTTATTGGAGCAGGCAGACTAAAGCCGCACAGTCTGCCTGCTCTTTTTTTTGGAGAGACGATGATGGAAGAAAACGAAAATCTGTTAAGCGACGATCAACCCAGTACCGATCCAGCGCCAGATTTGCAAACAGAAGCCGCCCGCGCAGGCGAGCGTGCACCGCGGCCCAAGAGGACAAAGCAACCGCGCAAGGACAACCAGCGTCTGCATATCACTCACCACGGAATTCTGAGCCGTGCGCCGTTGGAGGCATTGGTCCACCGCGGGGAAAATCTTCGCGAGCTCCGAAAAATCGAGCGCCTAATGCGCGAGCAGCTGCAACCGGAAGGAATTTTTTCGGAACTGATTTTTGATCGGGCCTGGGCATCGTACCTACGGTGTTTACTGATTG
The DNA here is from genome assembly GCA_038236395.1 of Candidatus Acidiferrales bacterium. GTDB lineage: Bacteria > Acidobacteriota > Terriglobia > Acidiferrales > UBA7541 > Acidiferrum. Next base: position 6,443 of record JBBRZT010000180.1, on the reverse strand, counting down.
TCAATGTTGAAAAGCAGGCCTTCACGATGTTGGATCACCGGGCGGATACCGCGGCGCGGTTGCCGGCGTTGGCGGAACGGGAGCGGCCAACGCTCATCTTCGGCGATGACGCCGAAGTGGTAAACGGCTTTCCCCTAGAACTGATGAGTTACTTAGCAATCGTGCAACGTTACGACGGACACTTCGCGCGCGAATTTTATCGCGCTGCCGGAATGCTTCTAGCATTAAAAACCGCAGGCGAGACTGGACTGGCAGAAATGTTCGGACCAAAAAACTAAACCGCGGGGTAACCATGAAAAAACAATCCTTGGACATCATCGAATTCGCCCAACATCCGCAGCTGTTGAATAATCAGCAGCTTTCAGATGCGCAAATTGCCGTTCTTAAATCTATCTATGGGCTACCGCTCAGCGAAGTGGAACTTCGAATTTACCAGCAAGCCACCGGGCAGCAAAGCTACCCTGAAACGGAGCAGCGCGAGACAACCTTGATAGCAGGCCGCCAAGGAGGCAAAACCACACTGTCCTCGATCATCGCATGCTACGAGGCGTTTCGCGATCACTTGCTCCCCGCGGGGAGGGAAGGCTGCGTCATGCTGTTGGCGCCCACGATCGATCAAGCCAGGATCGCCTTCAAATACATCCGGAATTATCTGCGCAACTCCCCGATTCTTTCGAAGAGCATCGTAAAGATTACAAAGACCGAGATCACCCTGGACAATCACATCGTCATTGCCTGTCACGCTTGCACCTATGATCGTGTCCGCGGACGGGTCATCGTTGCTGTAATTTGCGATGAAATCGGATTTTGGGCAGATGATCATTCAGCAAATCCCGCGCAGGAAGTGTTCAAGCGCGACATTAGCGAGGGAACCACAACGGAACCTCAGCCTGTGGCGCCAGTCCTACCAGGCCCCATCAACAACAACGACCGCTGCGAAAACGGCACATACAAAAGTACTGCCACGCACGCAATCGCCAATCCAACTCCCAACTGCTCCATCAGCAGAAACGGCGTAAACGCCCACAGTTCATCCAACACGAGCACAAATGGAAACAACTTCCTGAATTTCCCGCTCAACCCCTCGTACTTGAAAGCCATCGCAGTCAGCAGATAACTCCGCACCGGAATCCCCACCGCCGCGGTCACGATCAAGCCCACAAACAGCAAAATGCCGCGTTCTCCCCAGCCGCTCAACATCAATTCCACTCTCGAGAGCCGCGCCAGCGCTACCACATAAAAAACCAGATACATCACCTGAATCAGCGAAAATAAAATTCGCACCGCCTCGTTCCCCACTTTAGGCAGGTCGTCCCCAGCGCTCAATATCGACGAATGCATCTTCAGCGTCTCCGGTTGACCTCCCGCCGCCGCAACTGCAGCTTCACTCGCCACAATCTGCACCGGCGCGATAAACCGGTACCCCCTTCGCGGCAGGGTCTGCACAAATCTCGGATTCGCCGGTGTATCCCCGAGCGCACTTCTCACCTGGTTCATCGCGCTGTTCAGCCCATGATCGAAATCCACAAACGTGTCCGCGGGCCATAGCCGCTCGCGCAACTCCTCCCTCGTCACCAGCACGTCTGGCCTTTCCAACAGCATGGTCAAAATCTGCAGTGCCTGGTCGCGCATCCGCGGCCGTGGTTTTCCATCCTTGCGCAACTCGCCGCTGGCCGTATCCAGCTCAAACATGCCAAAGCGAAACACGCGCCGTTGTATCTTCCCCTCGTCCACGCTCAAGATCTCCGCAAAGCCGGCTCCATTCTAAGAGAGAACTCTCGCTAAAACGCCAAGTTTCATCAGTTTCCGGCGTGAGAATTCGCGCCAATAGATTTGTCCACAAATTACCGCCAGAGCATTGAATCCCCGCACGCCTTTCCAGCATATTGCGCCCATGCACACCGCAGAAATTTTGTATGCAGCGCGCGCCAGTCTTATTCTCTTAATCTCACTTGCCTACATAGCGCCACCATCTAAGGCCGAAGGTCCCTCGCCGGCGACCCTCGAATCTTTCGACCGCTATATCGCAGACGCCGAAGCGCAATTCCACGAAGAACTCGTCGCCAACATAAATTTTCTATTCATCGACGCCCAGCCAGAACTCGAACGTGCCCGGAGTTATTCCGCGCTGCAAAACGGCCAGCTTCTGATTCAGCGCTCCCAGCAATGCCAAGTGCGCTATCCCTCCCCTCTCGGCAGTCTGCTTCATGACTGGACCGCCATCGTCTTCGTCCCCAATGTCACTCTCGCCCAAACGCTCGCCGCTCTCCAGGATTACGACCGCGACGCCGTCTACTACCAGCCTCAAGTGACCGCCGCAAAACTCGTGTCCAGATCAGACGACCGCTTTCATGTTCTTCTACGGCTGAAACAGACCAACGTCGTCACCGTCGTCCTCGACACGGAATACGAAATCCAGTACAGCATGCTCGACAACTCTCACGCCGCTTCACAATCGCACAGCACTCACATTTCAGAAGTGGAAAATGCCGGCTCCCCGCGCGAGCGCATCATCGCCCCCGGCGCCGACCATGGTTTCTTGTGGCGTTTATATTCCTACTGGCGTTTTTATCAGGCCGATGGCGGCGTCTACATTCAGTGCAACGCCGTCTCCCTCACCCGCGATGTTCCCGCCGGCCTCGGATGGCTCGTCGGCTCATTCATCCAGAAAATCCCGCAGCAATCGCTGCGCTTCACGCTCGCTGCCACCCGCCAGGCGCTCTTGCAGAAATTTCGCAACGCCCCACCAAACTACCCTGTAAAAGGAGAACCTAAGTGAACTCGCTTCAAGCCGCCGAAAAATCTTTCCGCCACGCCACCCGCATCCAGAACAGCCTCACCTCAGGACCGGAACGCCGCGCCTTGCTGTGGCTGGCCGCGCGCCTGCCTACCGCGATCAATTCCGACCATCTCACCCTGCTTGGATTTGCAGCCATGTTCCTGGCAGGCTGCTGCTACGCAGCGGCGCGTTGGAATCACTGGGGATTGTTGCTGTCCACCGTTTTCCTGGCTATCAATTGGTTTGGCGACAGCCTCGACGGAACGCTCGCCCGCTTCAGAAATCGCCAGCGCCCGCGCTACGGTTTCTACGTCGACCACGTCATCGACTCGTTTGGAGCGCTCTTCCTTATGGCCGGACTAGGCGCCTCCGGCTACGTCGACTGGCGCATCGCTGCCGGCATGCTCGTCGCGTTTCTGCTGCTCTCCATCGAAACCTATCTCGCGTCTTACACCCTCGGCGTCTTCCGCCTCTCGTTCGCCAGATTCGGCCCGACCGAACTCCGCATCCTGTTGTCCCTCGGCAATCTCGTCTTATTTTTCCATCCCAACGCCCGGGTCCCCGGCATGCTCTACCGCATGTTCGATATCGGGGGAGCTATCGCCATTGCCGCCATGTTCATTATGGCCGTGGTCACAGCCATCGCCCACACCCGCCAGCTCTATCTCGAGGAAACCATCTGAAAAACGCCCAGTCTCAATTTCCGGTTACGCTCAACTTCGCCTCGATCAATTTCGACGAACTGCCCCCCAACATGATCGTAAAAGTTCCGGGCTCCACCACCCGCCGCATTTCGCGATTCAAGAAAGACAATTCCTCCGGTCCCACTGAAAATTCCACTACCCGCGATTCCCCTGGATTCAAGGTCAGCCGCCGGAATCCTCTCAGTTCCTTAACCGCCCGCGTCACCGAACTGACTTCCTGATGCACATACATCTGCACCACCTCATCCCCGCGCACCGCTGAAGTATTCGTCACCTCTACCGAAATCTTTGCCCGCCCCGACGCATTCATCGAATCCGGCAATGCCTTCAGCTTGCTATACGTAAACGTCGAGTAACTCAGCCCCCACCCAAACGGAAAGAGCGGTTCGGTAGTTGTCCCTAAATATTCCCGCTTCGCCGACGGCTTGTAATAGTAGTAGTCCGGCAATTGCCCTACATTTCGCGGCACGGTGATCGGCAACTTCCCACCGGGATTGTAATCGCCAAAAATCACGTCAGCCACCGCCGTGGCGCCTTCCTGCCCCAGGTACCATCCCTCCAGAATCGCTGGAACATTTTCCGCGACATAATTAATCGAATTCGGCCGCCCGTGCTGCAAGAACACCACCACCGGCTTCCCCGTTCCCAGAATCGCTTTCACCAGATCATCCTGATTCCCCAACAAATCCAAACTGTCGCGATCGCCCTTGTGCTCGGGAGACCACGCTTCTCGCGAAGTCTGTTCGTTCCCTCCCAGCGCCAGAATCACCACCTCGGCCTGGGCCGCCACTTTTACCGCTTCTTCAATCCGCTTGGCATTCAGCGCCGCATCGCCAAGCACCACTTTGTCGGCGTCCCAATCCGGCGGCGTCTCCGTAATCTTGCAGCCTTCCGCGTACAGCACCTCCGTGCCGCCGCCAACCTTGTCTTTAATCCCCTGCAAAACGCTCACGCCGCGCCCTGGTTTATTGCTGTACCCGCCCAGATGCAGTTCCGCGGCGTTCGGGCCGATCACCGCAATGCGCTTGTACTTCCCTTTCTCCAGCGGCAGCAGTCCGCCCTGATTCTTCAAAAGAATTATCGCTTCGTGCGCCGCCTTCAAAGCCAGCTTCTGGTGTTCCACGTTATTCGTAATTTTTTCCGCATAGTCGGCGTCCACATAAGGATCCTCGAATAATCCCTCCGTAAACTTCGCGCGCAACACACGGGTCACCGCGCGGTCCACCGCCGCCTGCGAAACCTTGCCCTCCTTGAGCTGCTCCACCAGCGTCGGATACCCGCCCGCAAACGGCAATTCCAGGTCCACGCCCGCATCTAGCGCAAATCGCGCCGCCGTTCCGTTGTCTCCTGCGATGTGATGGATCGTTCTCAACTCCGTGATTCCAAAATAATCCGACACCACCGCGCCCTGAAACCCCCATTCCTTACGCAAAATATCGTCAAGAAAATATTTATTGCTGTGCGAAGGTATCCCGTCCACCTCGTTGTACGACGGCATCACCGTGCGAATGTGCCCTTCCTTCACCGCCACCTCAAACGGCTTCAGGAAATATTCCCGCACCACCCGCTCCGAATAATTTGCCGGCGCCACGTTGGTCCCGGCCTCCGGCTGCCCGTGCACCGCAAAATGTTTTGCAGTGGCCATCACGTGCGCCTTGTCGATCACCGCCCCGTTTCCCTGAAAGCCCATAATCGCCGCCAGCCCGATGTGCGAAACCAGGTATGGATCTTCTCCGTACGTTTCCTCTGTCCGCCCCCAGCGCGGATCGCGCGCCAGATCCAGCACCGGAGCCAGGCAATGCTGCACGCCCCGCGCCCGCGCCTCCGCCGCCGTCGCCGTAAAAATTTCCGTTACTAGCTCGGCATCCCATGTCGACGCCAGCGCAATCGCCTGCGGATAAGACGTTCCCTTCGGCGCGACATGCCCGTGCAAACATTCGTCATGAAACAAAACCGGAATCCCCAGCCGGGTATTCTGCTTTACCCACTTCTGCACCGTATTGGTGTACTCCACCATCGCGCGCGGGTCGCGCCCTTCGCTCGGCCGCGAAATTTCGCCAAGTCCGTACTTCAAGTGCACCGCGGCACGCTCTGGAAGAAAATTCCCCTGCTCATCCACAAACAACGCCTGCGGATCGCTAAAAAAAGCGCGGTTCTCCCACGCGCCGGTCATCTGCGCCACCTTCTCTTCCACGGTCATCCGCGAAAGCAGATCCGCAATGCGCTGCTCCACCGGCAACTTGGGATCCAGATACGGCGCGGCAGTCTGCGCCCGCGCTGCCCCAGCACCGCAGGCAAAAATCATGCCGCACAGCAAAAATAATCTCAGCACTTTACCGACGTGCGCATCCGCCATCAGGCCTCCGAATTACAGCCAACAACGCGGCTTACTATGCCACGCCTGTCAGGTATATGAAAGTTGCCGTTGGTATCCTGCGGAAATTATGCTGGGAATTGACGCGAGGTCTTGGGCTGCCGCGTCGTAATCGAGAGCGCGCGCGAGCGTGCATCCTCACAAGCTGGCGAGGAAATATTTTGCTTCTCGTCTTACCCGCTTAGAATCGAACCACAACCCCGGCGCTCAGCCGCAGATTGTTCTGCCGGTCGTTCACTCCATTTTTAAAGCGTGTCATGAAATAATCCGCTTCCACCGCGCGAATCGCGAAATGATGATTCAGCGCTACATCCAGCCCGCCGCCCGCGATCATCGCGAAAGCGTTGGACGACCCGTCGATCAGAACATTTCCCGGCGCCAAACTCCCGCTCGCGTGCGCCCCGCCCACCAGCACTTGCGCGAAAGGCGCGACTCTTCGCCCCACTTCGAAGCTGTAGCGCGGCCCCACCACAAACGTGGTCAACGTCAGATCCGTGCCTGATCCTTCTATATCGGTAGCTCGTTGCCCGCTGACTAGCCCAACCACCGCGACGTGCCGCGTGAAGTTAAACGACAGCCAGCCGTC
>JBBRZT010000179.1:0-8097 GCA_038236395.1 Candidatus Acidiferrales bacterium | reverse complement strand
GGCCGAATACTCCTTCTTTGAAGCTGAACGATCCGATTCCCGAAGAGGAAAAAGGGCGGCGGCTGGCGATGCTGCAGGAAAAGCAGCGGGTGATTCAGACGGCGCGGAATCTGGCGATGCTAGGGCAGGAACTGGATGTGTTTGTGAGCAACAAGTCGCGGCGGGAGAAGCAGTGGTCGGGGCATACGACTTCGAACCGGGTGATAAGTTTCTCTTCCAACGGGCGAGAACTTTTGGGAAGCTACGTGCGCGTGAGGGTGACGGATAGCGGGACGGGGAGTTTGACTGGCATACATGTGGAGTGACGTTTCTGGGATCGGGGGGCCAACGTGGAAGTAGAGATGAAGATTCGTGGGCTGATGATGGATCCCGTGACGAACATGCCGATTGTGGTGTTGAAGGATGTGGGCGGGCAGGCGATTTTGCCGATCTGGGTGGGCGTGTACGAGGCGAACGCGATTGCGCTGGAGATTGAGAAGGTGCAGACGCCGCGTCCCATGACACATGATTTGCTGAAGAATGTTTTGCTGGGGCTGGAAGTGCGGGTGCAGAAAATTATTGTGAGTGAATTGAAGGACGATACTTTTTACGCGCTGATTTGTGTGGAGCGCGATGGGGAAATGATGACGATTGATGCGCGTCCTAGCGATGCGCTGGCGTTGGCGTTGCGGATGGATTGCCCGATATTTGTGAATGACCAAGTGTTGAAGAATTCGAAGGTGTCCAGCGCGATTAATGAGCGGACGACGAATGAACAGTTGAGATCGTGGCTGGAGGGGCTGTCGGATGATGATTTGGGTAGATATAAGATGTAGATTTTAGTGCTTCGACCTCGCGAGAATTTCCTTCGGCTTTCCTTGAATTTCAATTCCAGAAAACATTGCCGATCGTTTGGATTGTGGCTTTGCTGAAAACAGCAGATTCCTCACCCGCCTGGAAAAACGGCGGGATTCGGAATGACGCCCTGGTGCGACCGTTGACGTTTGTGAAGTTTTTCGTTTGATTGGGGGAAAGACCGCACTCTTTGGAAGGCGCAAAGGATGTGGCACCCACTCTTCGGGTGCGATCTAGGTGCCCTATGGCGCGGCGAGGCGGCTGGTCATGCGGCGCCAGGTCAGGAGGAGGACTACGCCGATGAGGATTAGGGCGAGGCTTAGGCCGGACCAGAGGCCGAATGCTCCCCAGCCTAGGTGAAAGCAAAGCCAGTAGCCGAGGGGCAGGCCGATGATCCAGTAGGCGATTAAATGGCAGAGCATGGGGGTGCGAGTGTCGCCTGCGCCCCGGAGTGCGCCGGTTGCGACGGTTTGGATGCCGTCGAAGAGCTGGAAGGCGGCGCCTGCGGCGAGGAGGTAGGTGGTGGCGCGGATGATGTCTTCGGCGGGCGTGTACATGCGGGCGATGGCGCGCGGGAAGATGAGGAGTGCTGCGCCGGCAAGGGTCATGAAAGCGGCTCCCAAAAAAATTGCGGTGTTGCCTGCATCGCCTGCTGCGCGGGGATCTTTGCGACCGATGGCCTGGCCGACGCGGACGGCGGCGGCGGAAGAAATTCCGAGTGGAACCATGTAGGTGAGGGCGACGGTGTTGAGCGCGATTTGATGGCTGGCGAGGGGAACCGGGCCGAGGCGGGCGATCAGTGTGGTGACCATGGCGAAGACGCCGCTCTCGAGAGTGAATTGAATCGCGGCGGGGAATCCGAGAGTGATGAGGCGGCGGATGCGCGGGATGTCGATGTCTACGGGAGTTTTGAGGAGGTCGGTGCGATGTCGACGGTCGTACCACAATAGATAGACGACTAGGACGGCGGCCATGTACAGGCGCGCGATGGCGGTGGACCAACCGGAACCGACCGCGCCCATGGCGGGCGCTCCCCAGTGACCGTAGACGAGTATCCAGTTGCCGACGGCGTTGACGATGTTGGCGGTGATGAGAGCGAAGGCCACGATGCGAACCAAGTTCATGGCCTGGAGACAGCGGCGCACGGCGAAATAGAGGAGCAGAGGGAAGAGTCCCACAACGAGGGCCCAAGTGTAGGGAATGGCTAGCGCGAGAATCGCAGGATCGATATGCATGCTGCGCAGCAGGCCGGGCAAAAGAAAAACCGGCGCGGCGAGGATGGGAGTGAGAACGATGCTGAGGTAAATGCTGTTGATGAGCGAGCGGTGACAGTCTTCGCGTTGGCCTGCGCCGAAGGCTTGGGAGACGAGAGTGTCGAGGCCCATGAGGAGTCCTGCACCGAAAAGAGCTACCACGATGAAAATGTTGGAGCCGAGACTGACCGCGGCCATGGCGGTGGCGCTGTTGGGCAAGTGGCCGACCATGACGGTGTCGACGATGGCCATGATCATCCAGCCGAGTTCGGCGAGGACGAGCGGTAGGGCGAGCCGGAGCGTGGGAGGAAATTCCCGGCGAAGAGTTTGAAGGCGAATCATGGACAGTTGCGAATGAGTTTATGCGGAGGTTGAGCGAGGCGCAAACGAAGCGCAAGAAACAGCACAAACAACTGTAGAAGGCGTTGCAGGCCGACCCTTTCACAACCGAAAGGTTTCGGGCACCCTCGTGATTACATTTGGCGAAGGGTTGGGTTGGTCAGCGCGACTTTGTTAGGGGTGATAGATCCATGTTTCGCTGGAGGCGCGGTCGCTGTTGGGGTAGCCGCCGGTGAGGAGGACGGTGCCGTCCGGTAGTTTCGTTTCGCTCATGTAGTGGCGCGGCTCGGGCATCTGGCCTGTGGCGACGACAAATTTTTGGGTTTTTGGATCGTACACTTCGACGGTTTTGCTTCCACCGGCGATCAATAAGCGTCCTGAGGCGAGTTGTACGGCTTCATCGGGAAGTTTGAAACGGCTGTCGTGCAACGGAGACGTGGCAGTGAAGGTGCGGGTGCGTGGATCGTAAATTTCGGCGGAGTTTAAAGTGCCAGTCCAGTCGCGATCGTCGGAACCGCCGGCGATCAGTACGCGACCGTCGGGAAGAAGACCGCCGGAGTGTTTGTAGCGGGCGGTGAGCATGCTGCCAGTGACGATGAATTGATTTGTCGAGGGGTCGAATATTTCGGCGACGGCCGTGACGGTGGCACCGCGTCCACCGGCGATCAGGACACGTCCGTCGCGCAACAAAGTGGTGGTGTGGGCGATGCGGGTAAAATGCATGGGGCTGAGCGGTTCGAAGCGCGAATCGGCGGAGCGGAAGATTTCCGCGGTGGCGATTCCTCCGGGGGCGTCGTGGTCGGCACCGCCGGTTATGAGGACGTCTCCAGTGGCGAGCAGTGTGGCGTTTGGACGGCCGCGCCTGGTGGTCATTTTAGGGAGAGGCTGAAATTTGCCGATGGCGGGATCGTAGAGCTCGGCGGAATCGGTGCAATCGTGTCCGACCCAACCGCCGGCGACCAGTACCTTGCCGGAGCGAAGCAGTACCGCAATGTGGCCGACACGCGCGACGCTCATCTGCCCTGTAGGTTGAAAATTTCCTGAGGCAGGGTCGTACAACTCGGCGGAACGATAAAAATCCTGATTACGGCGCATGCCGCCGGCGATGAGAACTTTTCCGCCGGGCAAAAGCGTAGCGGAGTGGCCGGAACGTGGTTCGAGCATGGGCGCTGCGAGCGTGATCGATTTAGCCGGTGAAAGGGCTAAGGTGGAGTTGTGCGCGGGTGTTGATGCATAGAAGAGGCCAGAGACAAGGGCGACGATGAGGCATGGAAAGCGGAGCATGAACATCTCCTCCCGAACAGCTAAGCTGACAGAAACTTAGCACGAGTTCAGAACGAAGTTGTGAAAAGAAAATGAAAGGTGGGAGTCAGGGTGGTCAGGGGATTTCAACGAGGGCATCTTGCGCGTAGAGGTGCTGAGATTCGGTATCGCGAACGACGAGGCGGACGAGGTAGCCGCCGGCGTCGAGAAGGAAGGAAAAGGTAGCGCCGATCATTATTCCTTCCTTTTGCGGGGACCACCGAACCGGAACTTTTTTGTCGAGAGCGCCCATGTACTTACCGTTGCGGTCGAAAACAGCGGCGACCACCCTTATTTCGTTGACGTTTTGTTGGTCGACCTGGCGATGAGGGAGAGAGCGGAGGTCGAGCATGGCCTGGACGGTCAGTGTGGTGGTGGTCGCGGGCTTAGCGTCACGGGCGAACTGGGTGTGTATCTGAACAGGCAGATCGCGGATTTCATCGGAGGAAAACAGAGCGTCGGTGATTATTTTGCTTTCCGCTTGCGCCGCGTCAGCGGGGTGTGCCGGCGCGAAATAACCCTCGCGGGCGCTCACGGAGAATTTATTGCCGCCGGCGAGCTTTACCTGGAGGCGATGAAATTTGCCATCGTCCTGGAGCGATGAGGGAGAGAAACCGAGCTGATAGACAAACTCCGGTGGGGCGGCGGCGCGACGAAGGCCGGAGGCGAGGTCATTATTGTTGCGGAAGAAAAGGCCTCCGGTGGAATCGGCGAATTCGCCGAGGATGTTGGTATCGATGCCATCGTCTTGGTCATCGCCATAGAGACCGCGTGAATCCAGGGTACTGATGACTACGCGGGCGCGAACGGCGCGGTCGACAACCTGGTATTCGCGATGTTCGCGGTCGCTGACCAGAAAACTGGGAGACGCGAGGACGATGGTGCGGCGGCCACGCAAGGTGGTGAGGCGATCGATCAAGGCGGACAACGCCTGGAGAACGGTGGCGGTCTGTTGATCGTCGGCGTTCAACTGGCGTTCAGCGGAGGCCATCACGATATCGAGGGCGGCCTTGGGGTCTTTGACGCCGCATTGGCCCATGACTTCTGAGACGGCGGCTCCGCGGGTGGCGAGATCGTGGCGGTTTACAATTTGATTGGCGTCGGAGTGAGTGAGGGTAGGGCAAGAACTGGGCATGGAGCCGGGAAGCGGATTGGGCCGAAGGCGGCGAATGGCGTCCTGGAGTTTGGCGCGGTCGTCGGTGAAATCCACTGTGATTTTGCCGGAGGTGGTGAAGACGCCGAGGCGTTCTGAACGGGCCAGCGCGGTGGAAAGTAGCTGCGTGCTGGCCAACTGCAACAGAGGAAGGTTCTGAAATGTAAGGTGAAGGTCATCGAAGAGGAGTGCGGTGAAGCTGGAGGGCACAGCAAAGCTGGCGGATTTTGAGCCTGTCGGGCTGGGAGGGGAATCGGGTTCGGATTTCTCTACCGAGAATTGGGTAACTTCCTGTCGCTTGCGATTGTCGAAGAGCTGAAAATCTTCTCTGCGCAGAGTGCCGATGGCGTGACCGGATGAATCGCGAACAACGACGGGGACGACTACGAGATTGGCTTCGATTTTGAGGGGGGCAACGCCGGAGGGATTATCGACAGGAGGAGGAGGAGGATCGTTCAGAGGTGCAGGAGGCGGAGCTGGAGCGGCCTGGTTGGGGTTTTGAGCGGCGGCGGACTGAGCGTAAGACAGAGTCAAGATCAGGAGCGCGAATGACAAAAACGCGACGCAGCAAACCGAGCGTAGACCGGGACGCGAAAAGTAAAGTTCCATGGGTGGGAGGACCACCGCTAAATATAGCAATAAAGATTACGATGGCGGGGGCGTCTTTGAGGATGTACGGCAGCGAGGATTAATGAAAGCGACAAACGGCGCTCAGGTAGCGGCGAACTTCGATTGACCTGGTTAGCGGCAACGTCTTATGTTGGTGAGCGGTTATGGCAAAGAGGCTCGGCCGTGGCCTAGCCCGCCCGACGTTTTGATAATTCAAGGAGAGCACTGTGGCGCTTTTGTATGACCGCTATGACGATAATGAAGAGCGAGAGGGATCGGAGAAGAGGAATCTGCGCGCGGGAGTGCGCGTAAATTCGCGGGTGAAGGTGGCCGTGGAGCGGAAGGAAGAGGGGCGTCCGGCGCGAGCGGAAGGGCACACGATGGATATCAGCGCGCATGGGTGTCTGGCGGTGGTGCCGGAACAATTTGAAGTGGGGGAGAAATTGGTGTTGACGAATCTGGGCAACCGGAAAGAGTGCGAAGCAGTGCTGGTGTGGCGGGGGCACCAGGCAACGTCGGGGTGGGAATTGGGTTTGTTATTGAGGCAGCCAGAGCCGGATTTCTGGGAGCTGGAGTTTTAGAGTTGGTTTCGTAATGGGAATGAGAGAAGATTTCCACTGGAGAACTTGTGGAGGGCGGTCACTTTTCGCTTGCCAATATAGTGGCAGCGAACGTAAAGTTAGCTAGTTCTAGGGGGTTTCCTACGGACGACACCTATATAAGGGGCCAGGTTTGCCGGATCGCGACGGCGGGAAATTGAAAACGCGGGCAGGGGCAAAAATTTGACTGCCATCATCACAGTTGCGAATCAAAAAGGCGGCGTCGGTAAAACTACTACGGCGATCAATCTATCGGCATCGCTGGCCCATCGCGGTAAACGAACACTCCTCATCGATTTAGATCCGCAAGCAAATTCCACCATTGCATTTTTTGAATCCGGCGAAGTGGCCACGTCAATGTTCGACGTGCTGAGCGATCAGCGCGTGCAGATGGCGACGGTGGTGAAGGCCACGAAAGATCCCCTGCTGTTTGTGGGGCCGGGAAGACTGGCGCTGGCGAAACTGGAGCAGGTGCTGGCGGGACAATTCGACGCGCCATTTAAGTTGAAGGATGCGCTGGCGACGATTCAAAAAGATTACGACTACATCGTTCTGGACACGCCGCCTTCGCTGGGAATTTTGACGGTGAATGCGCTGGTGGCGTCGACGCATCTGCTGGTGCCGATTCAGTCCGCTTATTTCGCGATTGAAGGCACGGACGATTTGCTGGAGACGTACGAGCGAATCCGGGCGCGGCCGAATCCGGGGCTGAAGATGCTGGGCGTGGTGATTACACTTTTTGATAAGCGGACGAATATTTCGCGGGACACGCATGGGCAGATTCGCACGGTGTTCGGTGAAGTGTTGTTCAAGACGAAGATCAGCAAGAATGTGCGGCTGGAGGAAAGTCCGGCGTACAAGGAAACGATTTTGACGTTCGCTCCCAAGTCACCGGGGGCGCTGGAATACAAGAAACTGGCCGGGGAGGTTATCCAACGTGTCGAAGAGGATCGGGTTACCCGTCACGCTGAAGATGCGGCATGACGCGCACTACGTCGAATCACTGACAAGCTATAGCGGGGCGGCAGTGGGAAGGATGATTCCGGTGGAGCGGATCCGTCCGAACCCGGACCAGCCGCGCAAGGCGCTGGGTGATTTGCGGGAGCTGACGGATTCGATACGCGAGAAGGGCGTGTTGGAGCCGCTATTGGTGCGGTTCATCGCGCGGGAGGATTGCTTCTATATTATTTCCGGCGAGCGAAGATATCACGCTTCGCGCGCGGCGGGATTGCGGGAAGTGCCGTGCATCGAGAAAACCGCGGATGATGCGGAGACTTTGGAAATCGGGTTGATTGAGAACCTGCAGCGCAAAGATTTGACGGCGTTTGAAGAGGCGGATGGGCTGGACCGGCTGGGCACTCAGTTCGAATATACGCACGACGATATCGCGAGGAAGATCGGACGGGCGCGGACTTCGGTGACGGAGACGCTGTCGCTGCTGCATATTCCGGAAGCGCTGCGGAAAAAGTGCGCGGAGCAGGGGATCAATACCAAGGGATTGCTGCTGCAGATTGCGCGGCAACCTACCGAGAAGAAAATGCTGGAGACGATTCACCGCATGATCCAGGGCGGGTTGACGAGGGATGAGGCGCGGCGGGAGCGTCAGGACCACGTGACTGGACCGCAGAAGCCGCAGCCGTTTTTGTTTCAGTTCGAGCCGGAGAACGAGGAGTTTAAGTTTAGGATTCAGTTTAAGAAGAGCCATGTTTCTCGGGACGAGTTGATTCGGACGCTGCGGGGGATTTTGTCGCAGTTGGAAGGGTCTTCGTCGTCTGAGGCGGATTCGACGGCGGCGTAAGAGGCGTTTTTTGTTGGCTTCGCTGGGTTGAGTTGAAGTTCATTCTGTAAAATTCCATTCAAAATTTGTGTTGGTGTGGGCGGTTGGCTTGCGGACTTTTCGCTTGGGCTGACGTCTATGTTGACGTATGGGTCTGCGTGGCTTGCACGAACGTGGATTGAACAGCAGGTCCCTGACCCGCCAAGAATAAGCGGGATTCGGGATGACAGG
>JBBRZT010000178.1:0-8141 GCA_038236395.1 Candidatus Acidiferrales bacterium | reverse complement strand
TTGGAAGAAATAACGCAGCATTCGCGATTGAAACTAATGATACCTGTGCGGCCGGTTGCGTCTAGGAATCTGAGTGGGCAATTTTCGTTTCCTTGTCCTTTGTCTGTTGAGCAATCAATGTCGCGGCGTCGACAGGCTTGGGAAGTTCGTCAGCGGGGCGAATGCGCTGAATTTTCACCCGTGCCACGCGCTTGCCGTCCATCTCCACCACTGTGAAACGCGATGTGCCATATTCGAAACTTTCGCCCCCTTTGGGAATAAAGCCCAACTGGTCGAGCACGAAGCCGCCCACGGTGGCATACGCGGGATCTTCGGGCAGCGCGATGTTGTACTGCGCGTCCAGATCGCGCACGTTCAGCGCGGCATCAAACACTACCGCGCCGTCCGCCAGCGTCAGCGGCTGCTCCACAACGTCAAACTCGTCGTGAATCTCGCCAACCACCTGCTCCAGAATATCTTCTAGCGTAACCAGCCCGAGGATGCTGCCAAATTCATCGACCACCATCGCCAGCCCAACATGGCGAGCGCGCAACTCCGGCAGCAGCTCGCTGGCGGGCTTGGTCTCCGGCACAATCAACACTTCGCGCAGCACCCGCCGCAAATCAAACATCGGCGGCGGAAGATTCTCGGCAGCGCGGCGTTCGCGGTCGAGCAGAATCCACAACATATCCTTTATATGGACGAAGCCCAGGATGTGGTCCTGCGAGCCGCGATACACCGGAATTCTGGAGCGCTGCGTGGTGGCGAACGCACGCATCACCTGGTCGAGCGTCGATTCGACCGGCAGGGTGTGCATGTCCGGGCGCGGCACCATAATTTCGCGCACCTGCACTTGAGTCAGCTCAATGGCGCTGACAATAAATTTTTCCTCGCCGGCGGCCAGCAGTCCGCGCTCACGAGCCTGCTGGATCTGAATCTGCAGCTCTTCGGTCGAATGCGCCACGCCGTGGCTTTGCGGCGCGGTGACCCCGAGGGCTTTGATGATGCCGTTGGAAATGGTCTCGAGTAGATAGATGGCCCAGCGAAATGTTTTCAGGAAGGCCGAGAATGGCAAGGCGATCAGCAGCGCAACACGCTCGGCGCGCGCCAGGCTGAGCGTCTTCGGAACAAGCTCGCCAATGACCACGTGCAGCGAACTGAGCAGCGCGAAGGCCACCGTCAGCGCCAGCGCATGCGCAATCAGAACCGAGTGCTCGCCGGGGATTGCGGGCCACACGCGCTGAAAAAACGCCGCCAGGCTGGCTTCGCCGAGCGCACCGATCGCCAGGCTGCAAAGCGTGATGCCCAACTGCACACCGGAAACCACCCGGCGCAAATCGCCAACGAGTTGTTCAACCACGCGCGCGCGCAGATTGCCCTTGGCAACCAACTGGCGGACGCGCGAAAGCCTGACCGCCACCAGCGAAAACTCCGCCGCGGCAAAAAAGCCGTTCAGCGCGATCAGCGTCAGTACGCCCAGCAACCGCACCACCAACATAGTCTCGCTATCCTCTGCCGCATTGTAGCAGCAGACAAATGCGGTGCGCTGGAACGTTGTCTGGGGATAAGCTGTCTTCTACACTCGATGGGAATCGAAATCGCGAAGGAACAAATTGCGTAGAGCCGGCCAGGCATTTTTGGCGTTTGTCGTAATTCTGATCATTGCCGCGGGAGCGGGCATCTGGTGGTTCGTCTACCGGCCGCTGCCGCAGGTGGACGGAACTGCCTCGCTAAGCGGGCTGCACAGTGAAGTGACCGTGGATCGCGATGGCTGGGGCATCCCGCATATTCGTGCAAGTTCCACTGAAGACATGGTGGAGGCGCAAGGCTACGTGATGGCGCAGGACCGCTTGTGGCAGATGGATCTGCTGCGGCGGGCGGCGCGCGGCCAGTTGGCGGAAATTCTTGGCCCAGTGGTGATTCCTATCGACAAGGATTTTCGCGTTCTGGGATTCAGCCGCGCGGCGGAGCGCGATGCGGCGGCGCTGACCGGCGAGCCGCGCTTGCTGCTGGACGCCTATGCGCGCGGGGTGAACAAATTCATCGAGCAGCATCAAAATCACCTGCCGGTGGAATTTTCTCTGCTGAAATACAAGCCGCAGCCGTGGACGCCCGCCGACAGCTTCGCGATTACCGCCTACATGTACCAGACCTTGACGGACACGTGGGAAGACGAAATCAATCGCGCCAAAGTAACCGACCGCGTGGGGGCCGATCGCGCTAAAGACCTCTTTTCGCCAGACGCCGCGATGGACCATTTTGTCGTCGGCGACCCGAACGACAAGAAAGATGGTTCTCAGCGCGCGCACAGCGGCGAGGATGAAGACGACGACGATGACATGACGCCGGACGACGTGCTGAAAGCGGCCAATCATGATGCGCTTCCGGTGCAGACCGGTCTCGCGCCGGATATCGCTTCGATGCTCTGGCCTCAAGTGCGCGATTTTTTGGCAGGAACGAATCGCGAAATTCGCCATGGGCTGGGAAGCAACAACTGGGTAGTCAGCGGCGCGCATACCGCCACAGGAAAGCCTCTTCTCGCGAATGACACCCATCTCGAACTCAGCGTTCCGTCGATCTGGTACGAAGTGCATCTCACCGCGCCGGACTGGAATGTTGCCGGCTTCACGTTGCCGGGCGCTCCGCTGGTGGTCATCGGCCACAACGATTACTTCGCCTGGGGATTTACCAACAACGGCGCGGACGTGCAGGACCTGTACATCGAAACTTTCAATCCGGCGGCGCCCGACGAATATCGTGTCAACGGCGCGTGGGTGAAAGTGCAGGTGTTCGACGAGGTGATCCACGTAAAAAACCAGAACGACGAGCACCTGAAAGTTGTGGCCACCCGCCACGGCCCGGTGGTGCGGCGCGACGGTGACAAAGGATACGCGTTGCGCTGGACGGCTACGGAACCGGGCGGCTTGTCGAACACCTACAACTGGCTGGGCAAAGCGAAGAACTGGGCGGAGTTTCGCACCGCGATGAAACAGGTGTGGGGCCCGGCGCAGAACACGGTGTACGCGGATGTCACCGGAAATATCGGATACGTCATGGCCGCGCGCGTTCCCATTCGAAAAAAAGGCCATGGTGAAGTACCTGTTCCCGGCGATACCGATGTTTATGAATGGACCGGCTACGTGCCGTTTGACCAATTGCCGCAGGCGCTGAATCCTGAAAGCGGTTTGATCGTCACCGCCAACGCACGGGTAGTCGGGCCGGATTACAAAGCGTATCTGACCGATCGATGGGAAGAGCCGTATCGCACCGCCCGCATTTTTGATTTGCTGCAGGGCCGCCACGATTTGCGCCCCGAAGACATGCTCAAGGTTCAGAACGATACCTACAGCTATCCGCACATGTTTCTGTCCGAGCAATTGTGGGCAGCGATGAAAGTTGCGCAACCGAAAGATACCCGCGCGCAGCAATTGATCCAGCACCTGAAAGACTGGAACGGGATTGCCAGCGCGGACGGCTCCGAGATTTCTTTTCTACAGGCCGTGCGCCGCTCGCTGCTGTCCATGATTTTGGAGCCTTACCTTGGCAATGACACCGGCATGTACGAGTGGCGCAGCATGACCTTCCTGCAAAAAGTTTTAACCGACCGCCCGGCCAAGTGGCTGCCCTCGGCATACAAGAGCTACGACGAGTTGCTGGCGGCCGCGGCCGATCGAGCAGCCGCCAAGTTGGCGGAGCAAAGCAAAAGCCAGAATCCCCAAGATTGGGCGTGGAAGAAATTTAATTCGCTGGATATGCTGCATCCCATCGGCCAGAGCGGCATTTTGAAATCGCTGTTCAGCATTACGGATAAACCGCAGGCTGGGACAGGTTACAGCGTGCGCGCGGCCACCAAACGCCACGGCCCTTCGGAGCGCTTTGTTGCCAATCCGGCCAACTGGGATGATTCGATTTTGCTGATCACTACAGGTGAATCGGGGCAACTGGGAAGCGCGCACTACTCAGATCAACTTTCGTATTGGTATGAGGGCAAGCCGATTGTCCTGCCGTTCAGCGACGGCGCGGAAAAAGCGGCGCGCAAGCACACCTTGACTCTGAAACCATAAGATTTTGCGGAGCGGTAGAAAGCGGTTTTGTGTTTTGTCGCCCTGGCCTTAGAATGCTGAGGTGTTCTTAGTTGCAAGTTGAAAGACAGGCTGACCGCGTGAATTCACCCGCACCGAAAAAACCTGAGCCGGCGAAAAAGCCCGATTTCGAGCGCTCGCTCGCGCGCCTCGAAGAAGTCGTTCGCCGCCTGGAGAGCCCGCAACTGTCTCTCGACGACGCCATGAAATTATTCGAAGAGGGCGTGGAACTTTCGCGCGAATGCCAGAAGCAACTCGAAGAAGCGGAAGGCAAAGTCGAGATTTTGCTGAAAAAAGCCGACGGCAAAATGGCGCCCGAGCCGTTTGAACCCGAAGGCGAGAATGAGTCCTGAGACGCAGCGCCGTCCGTCCTCCGGCGCGCCAGCGACGATCCTGCCCGATTTTTTTGAAGCCGACCGCCATGCCGTCGACGCCGCTTTGGAGCGCTTCCTGCCGCCCGAAACGATGGAGCCGCCGTCGATTCACACCGCGATGCGCTATAGCGTTTTTGCGGGCGGCAAGCGTATTCGCCCGATTCTTTGCCTGGAGACTGCGCGCATTTTTGACGCTGGCACGGAGCTTACATCATCGCCTGCAATGCATCCAGCGTGCGCGATCGAATTCATTCACACCTATTCGCTGATCCACGACGATTTGCCCGCGCTCGATAATGACGACTTGCGCCGCGGCAAACCCACCAGTCACAAACAATTCGGCGAAGCGACGGCGATTCTTGCCGGCGACGGCCTGCTCACACTGGCGTTCGAAACCGTGGGCCAGAGCCCGGCGCCTGCCGAGCGCATCGTGGCCATGCTGCATGAAATCAGCGCCGCGGCGGGAACGGTAAACGGCATGGTCGGCGGTCAGGTCGCCGATCTGGAAAACGAAGGCAAGCGCATCGAGCCGAAAACGCTCGAGTATATCCATCGTTCAAAAACAGCGGCGCTGATTCGCGCCAGCGTTACGACCGGGGCCATCAGCGCGGGCGCGGGCATTGTCGATGTCGCGCGGCTTCGCAGGTTTGGCGAAACGATCGGCTGGGCTTTCCAGGTGACCGACGACATTCTCGACGTGGAAGAATCTTCCGCGGCGCTCGGCAAGACCGCCGGAAAAGATATCGCACAGCAGAAAGCCACGTATCCGGCGGTATTCGGCATCGAACGCTCGCACGAAATCGCCGCGAATCTCGCCCATGAAGCCATCGAGGAAATCAGCGTCTTCGGCGAACGTGCCGCGCGACTGCGGGCGCTGGCCGAATTTCTAGTTCGCCGCCGCGCTTGAATCGCGCTTCCCGATGAAGACCAGGCAGCGACGAACACGACTCGATGATCTGCTGGTCGCGCGTGGCCTGGCGGACTCTCCTCACAAAGCGCAGGCGATGATCCTCGCAGGCGAAGTTTCTGTGAACGGAGCGCGCGTGAGCAAATCCGGCACCGCCATCGCCGAAGATGCATTGGTGGAAGTAAACAGCCGCGAACACAAATATGCCAGCCGTGGCGGTTTCAAGCTGGAAGGCGCGCTGCGCGATTTTCACGTCGATCCGGCCGGAAGAATCTGTCTCGACGTGGGCTCCTCGACCGGCGGCTTCACCGATTGCCTCCTGCAGCATGGCGCGGCTCGCGTTTATGCGGTGGACGTTACGGTGGGTCAAATCGCGTGGAAATTGCATCAGGATGAGCGGGTAGTGCGCATCGAACGCAACGCGCGCGAACTCAGCCCGAGCGATATTCCTGAGCCTATCGATCTGGTCACCGTGGACGTTTCGTTCATCTCGGCGGGAAAGGTTTTGCCTCCTGCAGCAGCGGTAGCCAAACCTGCCGCGGATTTCCTAATCCTCGTAAAACCGCAATTCGAATTGCGCCGCGAAGAAATCGGCGCTGGCGGCATCGTCAGTGATACGGTGCTGCACGAGAAAGCCATTGCCATCGTGCGCCACGCAGCGAAATCGGCGGGGCTTACTTGCCTGGGCGTGCAGCCCAGCCAACTGCCAGGCGCGGAAGGCAATCAGGAGTATTTTCTGCACGCGCGCAAAAACCCTGTGGAGTAGAATCGCTCTCACACCATGCCTGAACTGGCGTTTCGAAAAATCGGCCTCATTTCTCGGCCGCGGCGTTCGAATCTTTCCGAAGTAGTGCCGCCATTGCTGCGCTGGCTGGAAGGCCACGGCGTGAACGTCACCTACGACGAGGAAACCGCGGGCTCGCTGAACAATTCATCGAAGGGCCAGAGCCGCGAGCATGTGGCGGCGACATCCGACTTATTGCTGGTGCTCGGCGGCGATGGCACGCTGCTGGCGGCGGCGCGAGTGGCGTCGGCCAAGGGCATTCCGATTCTGCCTATCAACATGGGCAGCCTCGGTTTTCTCACCAGCTTCATGCTGGAAGAGCTTTATCCCGCGCTTGAGGATATTCTCGCCGGCCGCTTGACCATCAGCGAACGGGTGATGCTACACGTGGAGCTTCACCGCGCCGGGAAAATAATCGACAAACAAACCGTGCTGAACGAAGTAGTGGTCAACAAGGGCGCGCTGGCGCGTATGATCGAGCTGGAGCTGAGCATCGATAACACTTTTGTCTGCCGCTACCGCGCCGACGGCTTGATCGTCGCGTCGCCTACGGGCTCCACGGCCTATTCCCTTTCCGCGGGCGGCCCGATAGTCCACCCGGAGGTAGAGTCTTTTATCATCACGCCGATTTGTCCGCACACTTTAAGCGACCGGCCGGTCGTGGTGCGCGACACT
The DNA here is from genome assembly GCA_038236395.1 of Candidatus Acidiferrales bacterium. GTDB lineage: Bacteria > Acidobacteriota > Terriglobia > Acidiferrales > UBA7541 > Acidiferrum. Next base: position 1,340 of record JBBRZT010000178.1, on the reverse strand, counting down.
TCTATCATCGATGTGAAATTGTCGGCTGGAACGGAATCGGTTTTCCTGACGCTCGATGGCCAGAAAGGAATTCCGTTGCAAGCCACCGATCGCGTAGGAATTTCGCGCGCCGCGCAGCTGCTAAAGTTGATTCAGACGCCCAAGAAATCGTACTTCGAAATACTGCGCAACAAATTGAAGTGGGGCGAAGCGTAGAGCCGGCGTGATCGAAGAAAATTGCGCGGCGTTTAAGCCAGTACGTCAGTCCTCAGCAGATCTCGATTCGTCTCCCGGCGCCGGATCAGACGCGTTTTTTTACCTGACACCAAGATTTCGGCAGCGCGCGGGCGCCCGTTGTAGTTGGACGCCAGCGACATTCCATACGCACCCGCCGTCCATATGGCCAACACGTCGCCCGCCTTCACGGGCCCCAAATCCCAATCGCGCAGAAAACAATCGCCCGTCTCACACACCGGGCCGACAATATCGACGCGCTCACGTTTCGAACGCGAGCCGGTCGCCTCGCGCGTAATGCGCGTAATCGGATGCACCGCGCCATAAAGCGACGGCCGCATCAAATCGTTCATGCCCGCGTCCACAACCACAAATGTCTTGCCGCGATTGCGTTTCACGTAGAGTACCCGCGTGAGCAGAACGCCGGCAGGCGCAATAATGGTACGGCCAGGCTCGAGCAGCAAGTGTAGGCCGAGCGGGCCGATGATCCGCTTAACCATTCGCGCATACTCCGCGCGCGAAGGAGTCTTTTCATTGGTATAGCGAACACCCAAACCACCGCCAAAATCCAGATAACGTAGCGCAATTCCCCGCTTTTTTAATTCCTCCACAAAAGTGGCCAGCCGCTTCAGCGCCCGTTCGAATGGCCGCACGGTGACAATCTGCGAACCGATGTGCGCGCTGATTCCCCGCCAGCGAATCCATTTCGAATTGCGATGTAGCAAATACAAACGCCGCGCTTCGCGCCAGTCGAGCCCAAACTTGTGCTCATGCCGGCCGGTGGCGATGTGCGGGTGCCCGCCCGCCAGCACATCAGGATTCACTCGGATGGACACGCCCGGTGCTTCGTGGCCACGCAAAACGTGGCGAGCGGCTTCTCCCAGTAAAATATCCAGCTCAGCCTCCGATTCCACATTAAAAAGCAAAATGCCCGACCGGTTGCCGCGTCCGCCAGCCCGGTACTGCAAGCCAGCACGTATCTCCTCGCGCGTTTTGCCCACGCCAGAAAAAACAATACGGTCGCCACGCACGCCAATGCCCCGAAGATGTTCTAGTTCCCCGCCTGACACAATGTCGAACCCCGAACCGAGACCAGCGAGAAGTTTCAAGATAGAAAGATTGCCGTT
>JBBRZT010000177.1:0-8191 GCA_038236395.1 Candidatus Acidiferrales bacterium | reverse complement strand
CGCATCCCGGAAGCAGGTAGCCCCGGCGGCCCTCCGCTTCCTTCCGCGTTTCGCCAATTTGCCGGCGCGCCAATCGATATGCGGGGCTTTTTTCTGGATCTGATGCACAATCCCGAGGGTTTTCCGAAGGCTATGGAAGAAATGCAGGCCAGATTCAAGTCGCAAAACAAACCGGAAACTCGTCCCCCGAAACCTTGATGCGCACCCAGCCGCCGACTTCCTCCAGCCTCGACGAGTCCATTTTGGACGCCCAGGCACGAATCGGATTATCATTGCGCCACGCCATGGGCTATATCTGCACCATGCCCTGCGGCATCTAATCTGTATTAGCCCGGCTACGTGAAAATAAAATATGTCCGCCACCAGTCCCATCACCCCAAACACCGGTAAGACCGCCTCCCGCCGCGTGGGCGAATCCATTCTCGCGCGCATCGGCAACACGCCCCTGCTGCGCCTCGCCAGTATCGGCCGCGAGTTTGCTCACGTGGAAATCTGCGGCAAAGCCGAATGGTTCAATCCCGGCGGCTCCGTAAAAGACCGCCCGGCGCTGGGCATGATCGATGCCGGCCTCAAGAGCGGCAAGCTCACCCCCGGCAAAATCATCATAGACGCCACCAGCGGCAACACCGGCATCGCCTACGCCATGATCGGCGCAGCCCTCGGTTATCCCGTTACCCTCTGCCTCCCCGACAGCGCTTCCCACGAGCGCAAGCGCATGCTCTCCGCTTATGGGGCGGAACTGGTAATGACTTCCGGCGACGAAGCCACCGATGGCGCCATCCGTCGCGTGCAGCAAATGGTCGCCGCCGACCCCGAAAAATATTTCTATCCCGATCAGTACGGCAATCCAGCCAACTGGCTGGCCCACTATCACGGCACCGCCAACGAAATTTGGGATCAAACCATCGGCCGCGTCACGCATTTCGTCGCGGGCTTGGGCACCAGCGGAACGTTCATGGGCGTGACCCGCCGCCTCAAGGAGCTGAATCCCAATATCCGCTGCATCAGCTTGCAGCCCGACGCCGCTTTCCACGGACTGGAAGGCTGGAAGCACATGGCCACTGCCCTCGTGCCATCCATCTACGACGACGGCCTCGCCGACGAAAATCTCGAGGTCGGCACCGAGGAGTCCTATCGCATGGTAAAAACCGCGGCCCGCGAAGAGGGTTTGCTCCTAAGTCCCAGCGCCGCCGCAGCGCTGCTCGGTTGCCTGCAGGTCGCCAAGACAATTCCCGCTGATCGGCACGCCGTCATCGTCACTGTATTCGCAGATTCCGCCACAAAATATCTCAGCGAACGATTCTGGGAAGAGGAGTAAATCATGAGCAACTCTGCGCAGCTGAAAATCACATCCGAACTGGCAGGTCAGATCCGCAGCCATGGCGCGGAGTGTTATCCTCACGAATGTTGCGGCGCGCTTCTCGGACGCGACACCGAAGTTGCCGACCGCCGCGTCTACCGCGAGATTCACGCCCTCCATCCGCTGGTGAATCGCCGCGACGATTCACCGCAAAACCGTTTTTCGGTCACCAGCAAAGATGTTCTGGAAGCTGAAAAAGACGCGCGCGCGCGCGGCCTGGAAGTCGTCGGATGGTATCATTCGCATCCGGATCACCCAGCTCGCCCCAGCCAGTTTGATCGCGATCATGCCTGGCCGTGGTACAGCTACATTATCGTCAGCGTCGCCAACAAAATTCCGGAAGACATGACTTCCTGGCGTCTCGCCGACGACCGCACTGATTTTGAGTGCGAAGAAATTGAACTGCAGCAAGCCGCCTCGTAACCCTGGGAAAAGCGGTCACGAGCCCGGCGATTAGCGGTTTCAGAAATTTATGGTCTTGGAAAAAGGAGCTTTGATGTCCGTAAAAGTAATGATTCCCACGCCTCTGCGCGTTTACGCCGGCAAGCGTGAATCCGCAGACGTCGCCGCCGCCACCGTGGGCGAAGCACTGGCACAACTAACGATGCAGTTCGGAGACTTGCGCAAGCATCTCTTCACCGAAGACGGCAAGCTGCGCAGCTTTGTAAACGTCTACATCAACGATGAAGACATTCGTTATCTTGCGAAAGAAAATACCCCCACCAAAGATGGCGACACCGTCAGCATCGTACCTTCCATCGCGGGTGGCAGCTCGCCCACAAAAATTCAGTCTCCCGCAACCCAGCCGGGGTCAGCCACACGCAAAGCTACCTCGCTGACCAACGAAGAAATTCTTCGCTACAGCCGCCACCTCATCATGCCGGAGGTCGGCATGGAAGGTCAGCTCAAGCTGAAAAACTCCAAAGTCCTTTTGATCGGCACCGGCGGACTTGGTGCCCCGCTCGGCTTGTATCTCGCCGCGGCCGGCGTCGGCCATCTAGGCCTCGTCGATTTCGATGTCGTGGATTTCACCAATCTCCAGCGCCAGGTCAGCTTCGGTTCCGACGATGTTGGCAAGCCCAAAACCGCCGCCGCGCAATCCCGTCTCTCTAATCTGAATCCCGACATTAAAATCGAAACATTCGAAACCAAGCTCACCAGCGAAAACGCTCTTGACCTCTTCAAGGATTTCGACATCATCGTCGACGGCACCGACAATTTCCCGACCCGCTATCTCGTCAACGACGCCTGCATCCTCCTCGGCAAGCCCAACGTCTACGGCTCGATTTTCCGTTTCGAAGGCCAGGTAACCGTCTTCGGCATGCCCGATGGCCCGTGCTACCGCTGCCTATATCCAGAGCCGCCTCCTCCCGGCCTGGTCCCCTCCTGCGCCGAGGGCGGTGTGCTCGGCGTGCTTCCCGGAATTGTCGGCTCCATCCAGGCCATGGAAACCATCAAGCTCATCCTCGGCGCCGGCGAAAGCCTAAAAGGCCGCCTACTGCTTTTCGACGCCCTGGCCATGAAGTTTCGCGAATTAAAGCTGCGCAAGAATCACGATTGCCCCATGTGCGGCGATCATCCCACTATCACCAAGCTCATCGACTATTACGAATTTTGCGGCGTGCGTGGAGAAGAAGCGCCTGCCTCCGACGTGCAGGTTCCGGAAATCACCCCCCGCGATCTGAAAACTCGCCTCGACCGCGGCGACGATCTCTTTATCCTCGATGTGCGCGAGCCGCACGAATATCAAATCTGCAATCTCCACGGTCACTTGATCCCTCTCGGCGAACTGCCGCGCCGCGTCCATGAACTCGACTCATCGCGCGAAATCGTGGCTCACTGCCGCAGCGGAAAGCGCTCCGCCGAAGCGGTCGACTTTTTGCGAAAAGCCGGTTTCCGTAAGATACTTAATCTCAAGGGCGGTATTCTCGCGTGGTCCGACGAAGTAGATCCTTCCGTACCCAAGTATTGATCGCGCAATCCGTTGGCTGGCGTCGCACCATCGATTCGCGAAAACTGACTACAGGAGCGTAAATGGCGGCTACTAAAATTACTGTGAACAATAATGGATCGCTGCGGGTCGAGGGCGACTTCGAGATCGTCGATCCCCAGGGCGCACCCTTCGGCTTGGCCGGCCGCACCGTCATCGGCCTGTGCCGCTGCGGCCGCTCCGCCAATAAGCCCTTCTGCGATGGCTCGCACAATTCTAGCGGCTTCATGGACAACGTCGTAGCCCGCGAATTGCCCCCTCTCAAGCCAAAAGTCTAGCAATTCAATAGACTCGTTCAGGTCGGCACACTGTTTGTGAGACTGTCTCATCCTGATACAGCCCCGATTTTCCGTGATACTGACCCCAGGGCCGGGTTAACTACAACGAAACACTAGAAATATCCTTCAATTCGGCCCGTTTGGGCCGTTTCACCGCGTCTCGCCCAATTTAGACCGACCCGATAAATTCCGTACGCCTCTCATAAACGTCCTAATATCAGTGCATTACGGACATCACTTTTTGGCCGCAAAAGGTCACCCACTTGCAATCCTACGGAGTTGTCAGGTTTTTGTAGGCAATTGGGGGTAATCGTGGGTGGTTGGGTCAAGATCGTCGGGTATCTAAGGCCTGAGCAGGCCGGACAGCCCACCGACAATCGCCGCGCGCTCATCATCTTCAGCGCCTGCGTCATCGCCCTGGCTATCTTCCCCGCGCTAATGGTTGAACTGCGGCAAGTCAGCTTCGCCGGCTCACCGCAAACCTATCTCTACCTCGAAGTAGGCGGCACGCTCCTGAGCTTCTGCTATGCCGCAAACGCCCTCGTCCGCTTTCGGGGCACCCATGACCGCACCGCGCTGATTCTGGCATTCGGCTTTGTCCTCTCTGGAATTATCGAAACCGTAGGCTATTTTGGCCTGAACGAGGCCGTCACCACTGGTCATCTCGTCCTGTCTCGCGTCCCCACCGGCTGGATGGTCAGCCGCACGCTCCTCGCCGTCCTCTTGCTCGCAGCCGTCGCCGTCGAGCGCTATATGCCCACCGCTCGCCAGCCTAGCCGCGAAACTGCCGGCGCACTCCTTGTCGTCGCCATCGCCGCTTATCTCACCAGCGCGGCATTCCTCGCGGCGCCGTCCGAGCCCTTTGCGCAACACGCCAGCTTGATCTCTCGTCCCTGGGATCTGCTCCCCGCGGCCTTATTTCTTGGCGCCGCCCTGTGCTTCTTCCACCGTCTCAGGAGCGCCCGCAATTCCCATAGCGCGCCCTCTCTCTACGATTATTCGCTTTTCATCGTCGCGGCCTTGAGCGTCGTCTGCCACGTCTCCGCCGCCTTTTCTCGCCAGCTCTTCGATGCGCCTTTCTTTCTCGCGGAACTGAGCAAGACCACCAGCTACGTCGTGATGCTGGGCGGCGCCTTGCTCGATCAGGCGCGCCTCTTCGACCAAGTGCGTTCCATGTCGGTCACCGATCCGCTCACCAACCTGGCGAACTATCGCCGCCTGATCAGTGTTCTGGAAGCCGAACTCGACCGTTCGCGCCGCACCCAGCGCCCTTTCAGTGTCGTCCTTCTCGATATGGACGGCCTCAAAACCATCAATGACCGCTTCGGCCATTTGACCGGTAGCCGCGCCCTCGTGCGCCTGGCAAAAATTCTGCGCAATCACTCTCGCGCTATCGACACCGCCGCCCGATACGGTGGCGATGAGTTCGCTCTGGTCCTGCCGGAAGCCGGCCGCGACATCTCCACCAGGGTCATCTCGCGCATCCGCGAACGTCTTTCCACCGAAGTGGAAGCTCCCGCGCTTTCCGCCAGCGCCGGCGTGGCCTGCTATCCCGAAGACGGCGACACCCCAGAAAAATTGCTCGGTGTAGCCGATCGCGCTCTCTATCGCATGAAGAATCGCGGCAACAGCAATGTTCAAAATCTCACTCGCATCGCTGCGTGTTTGTGAGCCCCTATGGTCCCTCCAAACATCAGGCCGTTCACCTATCACCGCGCCGAGCGCCGTATTCCCATGGAAGTCCCCGTCATTCTCGACGGACACCGCAAGATGCCCGGCACCGAATCGACTTTTACCGAAAATGTAAGCGCGCGCGGCGCCCGGGTAGTCAGCACGCGCCGCTGGGATCAAGGCGAGCGATTGAATTTCGCCTCCCGTACCGGAGAGTTTCGTTCCTCAGCTCGAGTGGCCTACTGCCACGCACTGCACGGCGAAGGCTTTGCAGTGGGTGTGGAGTTCCTCGAAGCCCAAGGACGATGGGTTGTTTAATTCAAACACGCTTGACGTATTCGGCAGGCGGACAGGAGGGAACCGCTGGAAATAGAGATAGACAGTAAACTAGCGCGAAATTTTAGTATCGCTCGAGGCGCCGCGACACGCACCAAATGTCCGGCGCTTCCTGCTTTTTGCCGCACTTCTTGCATCCCGTTTCATCGCTCGCAGAGTTCCCGGTACAAAGTAAGTGTCTGTTCCACCATTCCCGTACTCGAGAATTTCTCGACGATACGCGCGCGGGCCGCCTGCCCCACTGCCCGCGCAAATTCCCGGTCTCGCAGCAGCTGTGAAACCGCCTTCACGATCTCATCTACTTTTCCGGTTTCCACCAGCAATCCGCTCTTCCCGTTCTCGATAATTTCTCCAAACGCGCAACAATTAAACGCCACCGACGGAATCTCATAACTCATCGCCGCCAGCAGGGAAGTTCCCAGTCCCTCAAAAAATGAAGGAAAAAGAAACCCATCCAGCGCCGTGTACACCGTTTCAATATCAGCCACGAACCCGGCGAAAACCACCATCTCGCTCACGCCCAGCTCGGCGGCCAGTTGTTCCAGCATCACCCTGCCCGGCCCGGCCCCGGCCAGCAGTAATTTGCAATCCGGAAATTCCACCCGCAGCAGCGCCAGTGCTCGAATCAGCAGTTCATGCCCTTTGTCGGGCAGCAACACTCCCACCGACCCCAATAGCACGGTTTCTTCCGCAACGCCCCAACGCACCCGTGCTCGCTTCCGCGCCTCGGCGTCAGGCAGCGCGCGCACCTCCACTCCTTCATAGATGACCACCAGTTTTTCTTCCGGCGCGCCCGAAGCCGCCAGCCGCTCCGCCACCCACTGTGAAATCGCAATGATTCGTTGGGCCGCTTTATACCGCGCCAGCGCCACCCGTCCCTTACTCAGCGGATAGCCCACCCGCCGCGAAATCAGGAATACCGCGCGCCGCTGCGCTCCGGCCAGCCACGCCGCCGTCACCGCGTGCGCTTCGTTGGCGTGCACCACGTCGAAAGCCCGATTCTGCGTCTGCTGAAAAATCTTCGCAGCCGCCAAAACCCTCGCCGCATACTCCCCCACAAAATGTACCTTCACCCGCTTCGCCGCCGCCCGCCTGCCCAGCGCCGAGCCTTCCACGGCCACTAGTTCCGCCGTGTCGCCGCGCGCGTTCAACGCCGTCAGCAGCAACAACGCCTGATTTTGCCCGCCCCGCCATTCCGTTTCCAGGTCCACAAACAGGATCTTCACGAATTCGGTGCGCCCCCGCGCTCGCGTTTTTTCTCTTTAATCAATTTCCCCAGCTTGGAATATTTCAAGCGCACCGACCGCGCCGCCATCCACGCGATCAAAACGCCCCGGTGCCCGTCCAGAAAACCGCCACGCAGCACAAAAGTATGAATCCACCGCCACGGCGCGCCCAGCAGCATCCCCGTTCGCCAGTAGCGTTTTCCCTCCCAATGCAATTGCTGAGCGGAAAGTTGCGTGTACCTGTCCACTTTCTGTTGGTGCTCTTCAAATGACCGCACCGTGTAGTGCAGCAAGTCTCCATTCAGCCGCCCCGGCGGCCCCACAAAGCGCACCGATTCATGGATGATTCCCGAAAAGCGCGCTTCATCCCGATCGTAAAGGCGCCGCTGAAAATCCGGATACCACCCCGAATGGTTGATCCACGCCCCCAGGTACCACGTTTTTCGCGCCACTTCATAGACGGAAAATTTTGGCCGCGTATTCTTCCACTGCAGCAGCGAAGTTTGCAGCGCGCTGCTCAACTCTTCGTCCGCGTCCATTGAAAGGATCCATTCGTTGCTCGCGCACTCCGCCGCGAAATTCTTTTGCTCCCCGTAACTCGACCACTCGCGAAAAAATATCTTGGCTCCATATTCCTGAGCGATTTCTTCGGTGCGGTCCGTGCTCCCGGAGTCCACCACCACAATCTCGTCGGCGATTCCCGCCAGCGAGGCCAGCGCGCGCGGCAGGTTGTGTTCCTCGTTGAGGGTAATCAAGCAGGCAGAGATGCGGTTCATGGGCGGACAGCCACTACTGTGCTACGATTACGAGTTCCAAACAAGCGAGGAAAAGTTTGTGCCCGAACATATTTCGCGCAAAGAGCTGAAGCAGGACAAAATCAAGGAGACCCTCGAGCATGGCGCCGAGGCTGTCTATTCCCACGGCCAGCTCGCCGCCGTCATCGTGTTGGTCATTCTCGTTGCCGCCGCCGTCTATGGTGGCTGGCGCATCTACCATGATCGCAAAACCGTCGAAGCCTCCGCGGCCTTCGACGGCGCTCAAAAAATTTACGGCGCTCGCGTCGGCGCGCCCCTCCCCGGCGAACCGGTCGATCCCACCGAGCCTTCCTTTCCCGATGAAGCCGCTCGCTCCCAGGCCGCTTCTCTAAAATTCGCGGAGGTCGCCGACAAATACCCGGGCACCAGTCCGGGCAAGCTGGCCCGCTACTACCACGCTTTGTGTCTCGAAGATCTGGATCAGCAGAATCAGGCTCTCGAAGAATTGAAAAAAATCACCGCCAGCGGCGACAAAGAACTGGCCGACATGGCTCAATATCAGACCGCGCTGATTT
>JBBRZT010000176.1:0-8319 GCA_038236395.1 Candidatus Acidiferrales bacterium | reverse complement strand
TTGGGCCGCACGGAATAAACGGAAGCCAGCGTGCGGTTCCACGCGTTTTGATTGTAGTCCACCAGCACCCGGCCGCGCGGACGCTTGGCCACCCGATATTCGGCGGTGATTACTTTCGGGTGGCGCGCTTCCAGCTCCTTCGCCAGCGCCTTGGCAAAGGCCCACACCTGTTTTTGCGTCGGACCGCGCATGATGGGAACGTAAACGTGAATTCCGCGCGACCCGGTGGTCTTCGCGTAGTTTTTTATTTTAATGGAGTCCAGCGCATCGCGAACGATCAGCGCCGTCTCCAGTACGCGTTCGAACGACGCGCCCACCACCGGATCCAGATCGAAATGAAGATAATCGGGCCGGCCCACATCGTCGCATCGCGCGTACCAGGGATTCAGGTCGATACACCCGAGATTCACAACCCACAGCAGCGACGACAAGTGTTGAGTCACCGGAAAACCGATGACATTTCCGGAGCCGTGCTCGATGTCGCAAATGGGAATCGACGCAGGCCGCGGCGACGGCGCGCGCTTCATGAAAAAGAATTCGCCGTTGATTCCGTTGGGATACCGCTTCATGACCATGGCACGATTCTTCAGATGCGGCAAAAGCCACGGCGAAACGTCCAGGTAATATTGCAGCAAGTCGCGCTTGGTCAAACCGAGCCCGGGAAAGAAAACTTTTTGCAGATTGGTGAGCGTTACCGGGCCGCCCTCGACATCCAAAGTGGCGGTCGCGACGTTATGAGGTACTTGCTGGCCCGAAGTTTGCGCGTTTGGGACGCTTTTTTGCGGCCGGCTGCTGAGGGCGCGCGCGGTTTTTCGCGACTGTGGTCGTTTTGACTTTGGTTTGGATTTCACGCTGGTTAGATGACGTTTCGCCGGGCTGCGGTCCTTTTATTATTCGCCGCCTGACTCTTAATACTAGTGGAAATCGTGCGACGACGTCGGCGCGCTGGTGATCGTCAATGGCTGGATGCGTCGCGATTTTACCGACACCACGCCATCCTGATTCTGCAGTTGCCCTTCGATCAGCAGAAATTGCTGATGAACCACCACCACGTGGCATTCTTCAAAAAGCTGTGGCGTGATAATGGCGTTGGCAATTCCGGTTTCATCTTCCATGCTTAAAAACACAAATCCTTTGGCGGTTCCGGGACGCTGCCGCGCAATCACCCCGCCGGCAATCAGCACCTGCATGCCATCCGGCAGGCGAGCCAATTCCCCCGCGCAACGCACCCCCATTTTTTGCAGTTCGGCGCGATGGTAAGCCATGGGATGCGGCCCGACAGTCATTCCCGTCCCGCGATAATCGGCCACCAGTCTTTCTTCCGCGGTCATGGCAGCAAGGGGCGAGCTTGCCGCTTCAGATTTCCCCAACTCCGTTTCGGCCAATTCCGTTTCAGCAAAAAATTTTCCCATATCGTCACAATATTCATACAATGGACCACTCGACCGCGCCGTTCTTTCAACCTGCCACAAAGCGCTGCGCCGATGGAACCCGCGCTGGTTCCCCAGCCGGTTCAAAGCCCCCACTTCCGCAAGCACCGCTAATTCCCCTTTCTGAATCCGCGGAACACGCCGTTTCAGATCATCCACCGACGTAAACGCGCGCGCCAGGCGCTCCGTAACAATTTCGGCGCCGATATCCGCACGCAAACCCTTCACGTAGCGCAATCCCAGTCGCACCGCAAACTTTTCATCAATCTTTTCCAATGTGCAAAGCCAGCCCGAACACGTGATGTCGATGGGCCGCACGCGCAAGCCATGCCGCTGCGCATCGGTAACCAGCGAAGGCGGCTGGTAAAACCCCATCGGCTGATTGTTGAGCATAGCCGCAGTAAACGCCGCGAGATAATGGCATTTTAAATACGCGCTGGCATAAGCCAGAAGTGCAAAACTGGCCGCGTGCGACTCGGGAAATCCATACAGCGCAAACGAAGTAATCGCGCGAATAATAATTTTCTGCGTCTCGCCGATAATGCCGTTTTTATTCATCCCTCGCCGCAGTTTGTGCTCCACCTCTTTCATGCGCTTTTCAGAACGCTTGAAACCAAAAGCGCGCCGCAGCTCTTCCGCTTCACCTCCACTGAAGCCCGCGGCAATCATGGCGATGCGTAACAGTTGCTCCTGAAAAAGCGGCACGCCCAGAGTGCGCGCCAGCACCGGCTCCAGCGACGGGTGCAGGCAATTCACCGCCTCGCGCCCTTGCCGCCGCTTCAAATAAGGATTCACCATCTGCCCCACAATCGGCCCCGGCCGGATAATCGCCACCTGCACCACAATGTCGTAGAAACAAACCGGGTGCAGGCGCGGCAGGCAAGACATCTGCGCGCGGCTTTCAATCTGAAACATCCCCACGGTGTCCGCTTTCTGTAAAGTTTTGTAAACCACCTCATCGTTCGCGGGCAACCGGCTCAAATCCACCTCTTCTCCGTAATCGTCGCGAATAATTTTCAGCGACTCTTCCAGCACCGCCATCATCCCCAGCCCCAACAGATCGATTTTCACGATGCCCATGTCCGCGCAATCGTCTTTATCCCATTGCACCACCACCCGCCCGGGCATGGTGGCCGGCTCCAGCGGCACCACCGAATCCAGTTGCCCCTGGCACACCACCATGCCGCCGGAATGTTGGCCCAAGTGGCGCGGCAGATCCTGAAATTTCAAACACAGCTCGCAAAATTTGCGGATCTGCGGGTGCTGCAAATCCAGCCCGGCATCGCGAAACTGCCGCTCCAGCGTGTCGTTGGCGTCCTTGTATTCCCACGCGCCCACCAGAGTAGTCAGCCGGTTCAGCACTTCCGCATCGAACGCGAACGCTTTTCCAATTTCGCGCGCAGCAGAACGCCCGCGATAAGTAATCACGTTGGCGGTCATGGCCGCGCCCAGTTTTCCATAGCGCTCATATACATATTGAATGGCTCGCTCGCGCTGGTCGCCGCTGGGCAAATCCAGATCGATGTCCGGCCACTCGCCGCGCTCTTCCGATAAAAATCGTTCGAAAAGCAGCTCCATGCCCACCGGATCGACAGCGGTAATCCCCAGCGCATAGCAAACCGCGCTGTTCGCCGCCGAACCCCGCCCCTGCACCAGAATATTTTGCTCCCCGCAAAAACGGATGATGTCCCACACGATCAGGAAATATCCGGGCAACTCCAGCTTTTCGATCACTGCCAGCTCGTGCGCAATCTGCCGCCGCGCGCGCTCGTTGTCCGCGCCATAGCGGTGCAGCATGCCGTCGTAAGTCCGGTCGCGCAGAAATTGCATCTGAGAGCGCCCATCCGGAACGGGATAAATCGGGAAGCGGTAGCCCAGATCGTTCAAAGTAAATTGCAACCGCGCCGCCAGTTCCTGCGTGTTCGCCAGCGCTTCGGGAAGATCCGCGAACAGCCGCTCCATCTCCGCAGGAGTTTTCAGGTGGCGTTCGGCGTTGCGTGCCAGCAGGCGCCCGGCCGTTGCCAGAGTGCGGTGATGCCGCACGCACGAAAACACATCCAGTAATTCGCGCTGCTCCGGCAAAGCGTGGCTCACTCCGTTGGTCGCCAGCACCGGCAGATTTAATTTCCGCGCGATCTCCAGCGCGCGCTGGTTGCGAACCTCTTCATCGCGGCAATAATGTCGCTGCAATTCCACGTACACGTTGCGTTTTCCAAATAATTCGCAAAGTTGCTGCACGCACTGAATGGCCGCCGGCATTCCGCCCGAAGCCAGCGCGTGCGCCAGCGGGCCTTCCTCTCCTCCAGTCAGGCAGACCAATCCCGTCGCATCGTTTCCCAGCTGGTCGTTCATTTCCGCGCGCGAAATCCGGCCTTCCCCTTTGCGCGCGCGCATTTTCATGCGGGTGATCAGCCGGCAGATATTTCTATACCCGTTGGCCGATTCCACCAGCAACGGATACCGCCAGCCTTCCTCCGAAGTCACTTCCGCGCCGACCAGCGCGCGAACATTTGATTTTTGCGCGGCCATATAAAAACGCGGCGCGCCGTACATGCCGTCGCGATCCAGCACCGCCATCGCGCCCATGCCCCGTTCGACGCACACCTCGACCAATTCTTCCGGCAAAGAAGCCCCGGCTAGAAAGCTGAACGCGGAACGCGCATGCAATTCGGTATACATCAATCGTACGTGCCCCGAAAAAACCATCCGCGCTGCCGCGCGTCGTAATACAAAAGATAAAGCCCGCGCGTGTTGACGGGTTGAGAAGGCCTGGCAGTTTTTTGTGGCGCGCCGCCAGAAAAATGAACTTCCACGTCCCATTCCGCCTGCTCCCACGCTTCCTGCCACCACTCTCCCGAAGTGCGCCACGGCCCTGAAGCCGCGGCAACTTCGCCGCGCATGCCTTGAAAAAATATCCGCGCGGGAAATCCATCGCGCAATTCCACGCGCACCGGAAGCCCAGGACGAAAAAACCGGAAGCCGTTGGCCGGCTTCGCCATTGGCGATGCCAAAGAAGTCTTACCCGCGGGCGTGCCCGAAGATTTTTTGCCGCGACCCCCGGTGTTTTCCCACGCCAGGCGAAATCGCCCCAAGCGAAATCGATCGATACGAATGGCGTCCGGCCGGTGCGTATCCATCAATTGCGGCGAACCCACATTTCCTTCGCCCACCAGGTTGGCCAGCCGGGCCATGGTCAGCTCCAGTTTTTCCGGCTCGGGAGAAGCAGGCAGAAATAACCCGCGTTGCGTGCTGCGCGGCCGATCCGGCTCGGCCGAAAGCGTCATTTTTATAATCGCCGCCGGCGGCGGATCGCATTGCAATCTCAAACGCGCCAGTTTTAGCAACAGCTTGGAATCGCGCATGGGAACCGGCAGCGTCAGAACTTTTTCGAATTTGCGGGGAATCCGCTTCTGCTGCTCCGCGGGCGCCGAAATTTGCAGCTCTTTTTCAAACGAGCGTTCCAGATCGAATTCCATGCGGATAACCCGCGCCGACAACGACCGCGCCGCCAGCCTCTCGCACAATTGATCGAGCAAACGCCCCAGAAGAAAACTGAGCGATTCCAGTTCCTCGACCGCATCGTCCAGCTCCATTTCTTCCTGAAAATAAACAGATGGTTTGGCCAGCGTCAGCGAACGCGCCAATGCGCCGCGCGCCAGCGTGTGCAGCCGCACCCCTTCCTGCCCCAGGCGCTCCGAAAGCTGGATCACCGGCAAAGCGGCCAGCGCGCCGCAGGTTTCCACGCCCCAACGCGCCAGCGTTTCCAGAATTTCCGGCGAGGGCAGCAGCGTGCCCACTCGTAAAACGCCCAGCCGTTTCGCTTCTTCGCCCGGCGCGATCAACGTAACGCCCGGCAAACCGCGCGACGCCAGAATGGCCGCTTCTATGCCTTCAGCGACTACAACATTTGCGCTGAAGCCCAAACTGGCCCCGCGTTTCGTCAGCTCCTGCGCGATTTTTTCTTCCCCGCCAAACAACGCGCCCAGTCCCGCGAGATCGGCGACGATGGTGTCCGGTGCGCTATCTTCCACGCGCGGCGAAATCGACCAGCCCAGGTCCAGCAGCGCTTCGTGCGCCGCTTTTTCCCGCGCCGCCGAACGATGACGAATTTCCACCGCTGTAAATTGCGCCGCTTGCGATTTCGCCATCCCCGGCTCGATCCCCATTTGCAAAGCGCGCCGGTTGGCAGCCACCACGCTCCACAGCGGCGGCGTTCCTTCCACAATCGCCACGGCCTTTCCTCGCAGCGGAATTTCGCCGCGTACGATGGCTTGCACAATAAAATCGGGAATATGAATGGCCGCAAAAGACATAAAAACTCGATCTCAAATTGGAAAATAAAATCGGCAAAATTATTTTGTACCGCTTCCTATTTAGGTTTGGCTTCCACTGGCGTGGCTTGTAAAAAGCTCCACATCGATTGCGCTGAAAAACTTTGCGTATTGCCGCCGTCGCCGCCGTCGTGATCGCGCCTCGCCGAACGGCCATCAATCGAAACCGGCCCATTGCACGCCCGCGGCATGTTGATGGACTGCACCCGCGTATGTAGCATTTCGGCCTGCACCTCCGTGCCATCAAATAAACGCGCGTGAGCAGGCGGCAAAATCTTCCCGTGCTCAAGCTGCCCGGTCACCGACCAGTTCGCCGCCTTCATCTTCATCTGCAAAACCAGCGAAGCGCAGGTTTTGGCGTTGGATTCCTGCTCCAGCACCAGCAGCACCGTCGAGGTATCTTCCACCGCGCGCCGGAAACGAAACCACGCGTTCAGTGGCACGTGCCGCACCGTTTCCGGCGCGATATCGCTCAGGTCCAGCGCGATGAATCCAAAGCCGCCGCCCTGAATTAAAAGGTCCGCAGCACGCAAAGACTGGTCCAGTCCGCGGCAGCGCACCCACAGCAGTTGCTCCAGCGTCACACCGGCAGCCTCCGCGCTGCGCGGATCAAACGAATCGCGCGCATCGATCAGCGCGCACACCTCCGCGTCGGCGGTTCGGGAAGCCAAAGCAGCCAGCAGCACGGTAGTTCGCCCCGAACTGGGCGGCCCGCAAATTTCCGTCAGCGCCCCGCGCGGCAGCCCGCCCGCCAGCGCATCGATTTCAGGGATGCCCGTGAGCACGGTTTCCACGCTCTTGCGGTCGCGATACCCGAAGGGCGACACAATACGGCCAGCCAGGGATAGTTCGACGTGCGAGCGTAGCGTAGCGAGGTTGGAGCGCATGGAAGATAGCGGTCAATATCAGTTTCGCTTTTTGTTCGCCTACGCCGCATTCTGTGAAATTCCTGCGTTCCTGTCAAGTGCTTTTACTTTTCGCACTCACTCACTCGCATGACGCATTAAACTATCCTCCCCATGGCTGCCCCGGGAAAAGTGCGCATCGGAATCTCCGGCTGGACCTACAAGCCGTGGCGCGGCGAATTTTACCCCAAAGATCTAAAACAAAAACGCGAGCTGGAATACGCCTCCAACGCTTTCAACTCCATCGAAATCAACGGCACCTTTTATTCCCTGCAGCGCCCCACCAGTTTCGAACGCTGGGCCGCTGAAACACCCGACGATTTTGTTTTTTCCGTCAAAGCCCCGCGCTTCATCACCCACATCAAGCGCCTGAAAGATGCCGACGCTCCGGTAGCGAATTTTCTGGCCTCGGGAATCTTCAATCTGGGCGCAAAATTGGGCCCCATACTCTGGCAACTGCCGCCCAACTTTCAATTCAAACCCGAAATACTGGAGAGTTTTTTTAGACTGCTGCCGCACGACACCGAAGAGGCCGCAGCACGGGCCAACAACCACGATAAATGGATGGCCAACCGCGCGGCACTGAGACCCGACGCCAAGCGCCCCATGCGTCATGCCATGGAAATCCGCCACGCCAGCTTCGCCACGCCGGAATTCATAAATTTATTGCGGAAATATGATGTCGCGCTGGTTTGCGCAGACACGGTCGAATGGCCGCGCCTGATGGACCTGACTTCGGATTTTATGTATTGCCGCTTGCACGGCTCGGAAGTTTTATACGCCAGCGGCTACGACGATGCATCTTTGGACCAGTGGACCACCCGCGTCACCGCCTGGGCACGCGGCGCCGAACCAGAAGACGCCGAGCGCGTCATCAAAGAAAAAGGCCCCAATCGCGCGACACGCGACGTCTTCGTTTATTTCGACAACGACGCCAAAGTCCGCGCTCCCTTTGACGCCCAAAGCCTGACCGCCAAAGTAAATAAGCTACTCGCTAAATAGGCCACGCCTGCTTGCGCTTCGAAAATTCCGTTCAGGGTTTCCGGTGCGTCTTGGGAATTTGTGTGTCGCCGTAAATCTCGTCCGCCTTCACCTCTGGACGTTTTTCGTCCGGACCCGGCGCTTCACCACGCGGCAAAGTCTTCCCGGCCTTTGTAGGTTTGGGCGCAATCCTGGTTTTGGAATCCGGCGATTTTCTGATTCGTTTCACGTGACGGCTCCTTGAATCTAAATTCCTATGTCTCCAGCGCTTTCGAAATCCCTTCCAGTGGTATCGCCACCCACTCGGGCCGGTTGTTCAGCTCATAGCCCAGCTCGTAAACCGCTTTCTCCAGCACATAAATCTGCAACAGCGCTGTGATTTGCGCATGGGTGGGCGGCAAAAAAACATCCTCCGTGGCAAGTTTCAAATACTCCGTCAGAAATCGATCGCTCACCCATGTCGCCCAGGCCGGTGCCCAACGATTAAGATTTTCCGTATTGCTCGCGTTGATCTTCACCGTTCCGGTGCCCGCCAGCAGCGGCGCATACGCGGCGTAATGAAACGACCGCAGCATGCCGGCGACATCCTGCAACGGAGACCGTTTTAAACGCCTGACCTCCAACGGCCGCGCCGGCTCGCCCTCAAAATCGATGATCACAAAATCCGATCCG
>JBBRZT010000175.1:0-8328 GCA_038236395.1 Candidatus Acidiferrales bacterium | reverse complement strand
GTACTACCACATGTTTCCGCCGGTGGGCGAAGAGCAAGCGGCTTGCAGTTGTTCGTTGCACCAGCACAGTCTTGTCAACGCGCGAGCGGTCTAATTGCCGCCTCGCGTGCTGCGGGGTCGGACAATCTGCGCTACAGTCGTCCGGGCTAACTGAACCGTTGTCTATCCCAATCCATCCGCATGTAACTGTTCCTCTCCCATCATCAGAATTCGATTTGCTGCGCGTGCCTGGCCTGGGCGGCTTTTTGAAATGGCGGCACTCGCGCACGGTGCTGCAGATTCCGCTGCTGATTATCAGCGTGGTGATGATTCTGCAGGGGCTATTCGGCCCGGCGCTGGCGCCGAAAAACCTGGCCAGCGTGCTGACCTGGGTGCATTTTCGCGGAGCGCTGGTGCTGGTCCTCCTGTGCGCCGGGAATTTCTTTTGCCTGGCGTGCCCGTTCATGCTGGTGCGCAACACGGCGCGGCGATTTCTTAAGCCATGGATGAACTGGCCGCGGGCGATGAGGAATAAGTGGCTTAGCGTGGCGCTATTTGTGGCGATTCTTTTCATCTATGAGCTGTTTGACTTGTGGAATTCGCCGTGGTGGACGGCCTGGCTGATTGTCAGTTACTTCGTTGCCGCGCTGGTGATCGACGGCGTTTTCAAACACGCCACGTTCTGTAAATTTGTCTGCCCTATCGGGCAATTTAATTTTGTGGCTTCCACGGTTTCGCCGCTGGAGGTCAAGGTGCGCGATCAAGGCGTCTGCGCGGCGTGCGGCACGAAGGATTGCATTCGCGGGCGACGCGACCTGCCTGCGTCGCCGGATTTTGTGGTGCTGCAACGCGGTTGCGAGCTGGCGCTGTTTCAGCCGCTTAAAGTGGGCAACATGGATTGCACGTTTTGTCTGGATTGCGTGCACGCCTGCCCGCACGACAATGTAGGAGTGCTCAGCCGGGTGCCCGCGGCGGAATTGATGACCGATCCAATGCGCTCGGGAATCGGTTTGTTTTCGCGACGGAAAGATATCGCGGTGTTGACGATGGTGTTTTGTTTCGGAGCATTGCTGAACGCGTTTGGTATGGTGAGTCCAGTGTACGCCACGGAGAAATGGCTTGGCGGAGTGCTGCATGTTCAGGCCGAAGCGCCGGTGCTGGCGTTGATTTTTGGGTTATTTTTGGTTGTGGAGCCGCTGGTGCTGCTGGGTGCCGCCGCGTGGCTTACCAAAGTGTGGAGCGGCAGCCCGCGCGCGATAATGCCGCTGGCGGTCAGGTATTCTTACACGCTGGCGCCGCTCGGTTTTGGGATGTGGCTGGCGCACTATGGATTTCATTTTTTCAGCGGGCTGTATACTTTCATTCCCGTGACTCAAAATATTTTCGCCAGTTTGGGTTGGCCGATTTTAGGCGCGCCGATGTGGCGGCTGACGGGTATACCCTCGCGCTTTATTCAGCCGATGGAGATTGGTTTTTTGTTGCTGGGGCTGGCGGGATCGCTGTTGGTGGCGTTGCGGTTGGCTGAAGAGGATTCGCCGGCAAAAGTGATTCGCGCGTTCGCGCCGTGGGCGCTGGTCAGCGTGATGATCTGGGTGGAGTCCATGTGGCTGATGTACCAGCCGATGGAAATGCGCGCGATGCTGATGGGCGGGTAAAGTCGCTGATGACAATTTTGTCGAACGCGATGCAAACGGGCGGAAAGTTGTGAGAGTAGCGCGCCAGTGCCGGCTTGCGGTGCTTGCCGTGGTACTGCTGCTGTGCGTTCCGCCGGCACACGCGCACAACGGGCCGCCATTTCCGATCATTGTCGACCAGCGGCTGGGGCCGTGCATTGTTTCGTTGTGGACTCATCCCGATATTGGCTTGGGAACCTTTTTTGTGATGGTGGAGGCTCCGCCGGGTGCTGCGATTCCCGGTGATTTGAAAATCGACTTGGGGATTCAGCCGGTGAGCGGGCGGCTTGCCGAGGTGATCTACCCCACGCGGCGCGAGAATTTGCGCGGGCAGGTGGAGTACAAGACGGAAGTGAACTTCGACCGGCAGGATTTGTTTCGCGCGCGGCTGATTCTGAGCAGTTCGCAAGGCGGCGGTGAGTCCAGTGCCAGTGTGGAGGCGACGCCTGCGGGATTTGGCCGATGGGACTTTCTGCTGTACCTGCTTCCCTTCGCGGGCGTGGGATTTTTGTGGTTCAAAGCGGTGGCGACCAAGCGCAAATTCAAGAGGAGGGAAATGGAAGCCAGGAATTCGACGGCAGCTGTTTGTTTGGCAGTATTTTTGTGCGGAGCGCTGATTACGTCGTCTTACGGATGCGGACACAGCAAGCTGCCGGCTAAATCGTCGAAAGAATACACCGAGTTTGTTTCGACGTTTTATACCGGGCTGGCGGCGTTGCAGGTGGGCGACGACGTTCGCGCCGAAAGCAAGCTGGGGGATGCGACGAAAATCGCTCCCGGCGAGCCGGCCGCATGGGCCGACTGGGGAATACTGGCGCTGCGGCAGAGGAATTTCGATTTGGCGGCGCAGCGGCTGGAGAAGGCGCGCGAACTGGCGCCGGCGAACGATCGCATCTATTACCTGCTCGGATTATTGGAAAGCAATCGCGGGAAGTCGGCGGAGGCGATTGCGGACTGGCGCAAAGCGATGGAGCTGAATCCGCGGAATTTACGCGCCACGTATCAGTTGGCGGAAGAAATCGAGCGGCAGAGCGATGAAAGCAGCGCCGCGGAATTCCAGGCGCTGGTGGAGAAAATCCTGAACACCGAGCCGGATAACCTGGCGGCGCTGCTGGAGTTGAGCCGCATCGCGGCGAAACATGGCGACGCGGCGACTTTGAAGAGCACGGTGGAGCGAATCGAAAAGCAATCGGCTGGGTGGCCGCCGGAAGCGAAACAGCAACTGACGGCCTTGCAGGCGGCTGTCGCGGGGGCAGACGTTCATCCGGCGGCGACGCTAACGGCGTTTCTGCGAAACGTTTTGATGCGCGACGCCGGCTACCGCCAGAGCCTGGCGGCGATTAAGGCGGCCGCGGGAGAGGAGGCCGAGCCGTTTACACATTTTGTGAAAATGGAATCACCGGTGTTTACGCCGGCTGCCGCGGATGTTTCGCTGACGTTCGACCCAGTGCCGCTGGTGAAAGACGTGGCGGCAAAGAACGGTGACGCGAAGTGGAACTGGATCGGCGCTGTCAGCTTGACCGGCGAAGGCGCGCCTACGGTGGCGATCGCGAACGGGCGCGAAGTGCGGCTGGATACCGGAGCGAACTTGATTTTTCCGGGCGGGGCAGCGAATGAAGCCCCGCTGCCCGACGGAATCTTGCCCATCGATTTTAATTACGATTTCAAGACCGACCTGGTCCTCGCAGGCGCGGGCGGCGTTCGCATGTGGCGGCAGGACAATCCCGGCGCGCTTACGGATGTGACTGCGCAAACGAAATTGCCGGCGGCGATTGTCAATGCACGCTACACGGGCGCGTGGGCGGTGGATATTGAGGCGGACGGCGATCTCGACGTGGTGATGGGAGCCAAAGCGGGCGAGCCGCTGGTGCTGCGCAACAATGGCGACGGAACGCTTACGCCCATCCATCCTTTTGCAGGAGTGGCCGGCGTGCGGGAATTTGCCTGGGCTGATTTCAACGGCGACGGCAATCCTGATGCGGCGATTGTGGACGGTGCGGGAAAGCTGCATGTGTTCATGAACGATCGCGGCGGAAAGTTTCACGAGCGCGCATTGCCGGACAACTTGCCGCGCATCGCGGCCATCAATGTGGCTGACGCGAACAACGACGGCATTCTGGATTTGCTCGCCGTGCAGGAGGACGGAAATATCATTCGCTTGTCGGACAAGAATGACGGAGCGGATTGGAATACCGCGGTGATCGCGCAGGTGCCGGACGCCGCGAACAATCTGAAGGGTGAAGTCAGGCTGCTGGTGGCGGACCTGGATAATAACGGCGGGTTCGATCTCGTGGTCGCACAAACTTCCCCGATTGGCAGCAACACCAATCCGGGCGCTATTATTTGGCTCGGCGATCAGAACGGAAACTTTTCGCTGATGCCCAAACCATTGGGGCCGCCTGCGGTGTTTGACGTGGCCGACCTCGACGGCAAAGGCCGGTTGGACATGCTGGGACTTTCCGCGGACGGGCAGCCGATGCGCGGCGCGAATCGCGGTACTCGGAATTATCACTGGCAGACGATTCGGCCGCGAGCGAGGCAAGCTACCGGCGATCAACGCATCAATCCGTTCGGCGTGGGCGGCGAAATGGAAATTCGATCAGGCCTGCTGGTGCAAAAGCAGCCGATCACCGGGCCGCAGCTGCATTTCGGACTGGGCGGGCAGAACGGCGTTGACGTGGTGAGAATTTCCTGGCCGAACGGAACGCTGCGGGCGGAGTTTGGACTGAAAGCCGATCAGCAGGTGGTGACCGAGCAACGGTTGAAGGGTTCGTGTCCGTTTTTATTCGCATTCGACGGGAACGGGATGCGCTTCGTGAAAGATGCGGTGCCGTGGAGCTCGGCGCTGGGCCTGCGCATCAACAACACCGGCACGGCGCGGATTGCGGCGACAGAAGAGTGGTACAAGATTCCGGCGGACCAGTTGGCAGCGCACGACGGTTTTTACGATTTGCGCATCACCGCGGAGCTTTGGGAGACGTACTACTACGATTATCTGGCGCTGATGACCGTCGACCATCCCACGGGCACGGATGTTTTTGTGGATGAGCGATTTGTGGTGCCGCCGTCGAAGCTGGCCATCACCACGGTGGAGAAACCGCACAACGTCGCGCACGCTTTAGATGACCAAGGGCACGACGTTACGGAAACGCTTCGCGCGGTGGATGGAAAATACCTGGATAATTTTGCGCGCGGGCAATACCAGGGCGTGACGCGCGATCATTATGTGGAAATCGATCTGGGCAATGACGCGCCGACGGGCGGGCCGCTGTGGCTGATCGCCAAAGGCTGGATGCACCCGAGCGATTCGTCGATCAACGTGGCAATTACGCAGGGCGGGCACGAGACCGCGCGCGGGTTGAGCCTGGAAGTGCCGGATGGGCGCGGCGGATGGATCGTGGCGCGCGCCAATTTAGGTTTTCCGGCCGGCCGCAATAAAATTTCCCTGATCGATCTGAGCGATGTTTTTCGGCCGGGAACGCCGCGAAAGTTGCGCCTGCGCACCAACCTTGAAATTTACTGGGATTCGATCGAATGGGCACAAGGCGTGGCGGGAGCTGCGAACAAGACTTCGCGGCTGGCTTCCGAATATGCGGATTTGCATTATCGAGGATATTCCGCGATCCACCAAGCGAACGAATCTTCTCCTGAAATACCGGACTACGATCATCTGGAAGCTTCGAAACAGAAGTGGCGCGATTTGTCCGGTTACTACACGCGTTTTGGCGATGTGCGCGAATTGCTGGCGCGCGTGGACGATCGCTACATCATCATGAATGCCGGCGACGAGATGAGTTTGCGATTCGCCGAGCAGCCTGCTCCGCCGGCGGGCTGGACGCGCGATTACGTGATTGTGGGTGACGGCTGGATCAAAGACGGCGACTACAACACTACATTTTCAAGGACGGTGCAGCCGCTGCCGTATCACGCGCGCCGGGAATATTTGACGGCGCCGGGGCGCCTGGAGGATGAGCAGGTGTACCGGATGCATCCCGAGGACTGGGAAAACTATCATACGCGCTACGTGACGCCCGCAATTGTGCAGCAGGAATTAAGGAGCGAAGCACGACCATGAAGCGTGGACCTTTAGCTCGAATATTGCTGGCGATATTCTTTGCCGCCATGGTTGTGAGTCCGGTAATCATCAAACGGATGGCCGCGCGCAAAGAAAGCGCGAAATCCGCGCTGGATGAAAAAACGGCGCTGGCGCGGCATGGATTCTACTTTCAGGAAGTGTCGCGCGCCGCGGGAGTGAATTTCGTGCATCAGGCGCCGACGCTGGATCACCAACTGGATCACATCATGCCGGAAGTGGCGTCCATGGGCGCGGCGGTTTCGATTGTGGACTTCGACCGCGACGGCTGGCCGGATATTTACGTGACCAACAGCGCGGAGGGCAGCCGCAACGCGCTTTATCGCAACCAGCACGACGGCACGTTCAAGGATGTGGCGGAAGAAATGGGCATCGCGCGCGTGAACGAGCCGGGCACGGGAGTTTCGATGGCAGCGGTGTGGGGCGATTACGACAACGACGGCTATGAGGACTTGTTGCTTGTGAAATGGGGGCGTCCGGAGCTGTACCACAACGATGGCGGGCACGGGTTCACGCGGGTAAAAGATACGGGCCTGCCCGACTGGATCAATGCGAATTCGGCGATTTGGTTTGATTACGACGGGGACGGGCTGCTGGATTTATTTATCGGCGGCTATTATTCGGAAGACATCGATTTGTGGCACCTGAAGAACACCCGGATGATGCCGGAAAGTTTTGAGTACGCCAAGAACGGCGGCCGAAAATATCTTTTTCGCAACCTCGGCAACGGGAAGTTCGAAGACGTCACGGAGAAAATGGGAATCAACAGCCGCCGCTGGACTTTGGCGGCGTCGGCTGCCGACTTGCGCGGAACGGGGCGGCCGGACCTTTTTGTCGCCAATGATTACGGAGTTTCCGAGCTGTATCTGAACGATGGGAAACAATTTCGCGAAGTGGGCGAGCGGACCGGCGTGGGATTCGCGCCCAAGAGCGGGATGAACGTGGCGTTTGGCGACATTCTAAACCAGGGCAAGTACGCGATCTACGTTTCGAATATTTCGGAAGAGGGCGTGCTGATTCAGGGCAACAATTTGTGGGTGCCCAAGGAAAGCACGTCGGGCGGGGAACCGAAATATGAAAACCTGGCGCGCGACATGGGCGTGGAGTTGGGCGGCTGGAGTTTTGGCGCGCAGTTCGCCGATTTAAATAACGATGGAACGCTGGATTTGTATCTGACGAATGGAAACGTGTCGCTCGACCATTCGAGGAATTACTGGTACGACTTTTCGAAAGTGGCCGGCGGAAACACCGCCATCATCGCCGACGCGAAAAACTGGCCGGCGATGGAAGGGCGCAGCCTGTCGGGCTACCAGCAAAAACGCGTGTGGATGAACGATGGCGCGGGAAAATTCGTGGACGTGACGCAGGCCGTAGGA
The DNA here is from genome assembly GCA_038236395.1 of Candidatus Acidiferrales bacterium. Classification (GTDB taxonomy): domain Bacteria; phylum Acidobacteriota; class Terriglobia; order Acidiferrales; family UBA7541; genus Acidiferrum. Next base: position 1,207 of record JBBRZT010000175.1, on the reverse strand, counting down.
GTGACGGACACCTACGACGGGCGGTCGGTGGTGACGGCCGATTTGTGGAATCGCGGCGTGCTGGACGTGATTGTGGCCAACGAACGCGGCCCGTTGCTGATCTATAAAAACACGGTGACGCCGGACAACAAGTGGATTGAATTTGAATTGGAAGGAACGAAGAGCAACCGTAGCGCCATCGGCGCGCAGGTGACTTTGTATTGGAACGGGCAGCGGCAGGTGCAGGAAGTCTCCGGCGGCGGCGGATTTTGCGCGCAGAACCAGCGGCGGCTGCATTTTGGATCGGGAAAAGCGCCGCGGATTGAAAAAGCGGTGATTCGCTGGCCGTCGGGCAAAGTGCAGACCATCGAAAAGCCGGGCGTGGACGAAAATCACGCGGTGAAGGAGCCGGATTGAGCGCGTCGACCTCTATACCGGGCACATCGGGCTCATCGGACGCGTCGGGCGCGCCTCCTGCCATACCGCCGATGGATTTGCCGCAGCGGAAGAGGCTAATCAGTCTCGACAACCGCTATATCGCGCCGATTTTTATCACTTTGATTTTGCTGGTGGGGGATTTGTCGTTCGGGATTTTGGAGAGTTATCAGAAAACCGTTCTGGCGATTGCCGCGAGCATTGGCGCCGAGTTGATTCTGTCGCGCCTGTTTTTTGGCAAGTGGCCGAATATCGCCAGCGCGTATATTACCGGCATCAGCGTCGGAATTCTCATTCGTTCGCCGGCATTTTGGCCGTATGCGGTGTGCAGCATCGTGTCGATTACGTCGAAATATGTGTTGCGCGTGAACGGCAAGCACATCTGGAACCCGTCGAACTTTGGAATTTCGGTGATGCTGTTTCTGGCGGCGGAAACGGTGGCAAGTTTGAGCATTCAGTGGGGGAATTATCTTTTGCCGATGGTGGTGATCTGGGTGCTGGGGTCGGTGATTATCTGGCGGCTGAAGCGGTTTCATATCACGGGAATTTACGTTTTGTCGTTTGTGGCCTTTGCTTTTGTACGCAGCTGGATGACCGGGAGTCCGTGGCAGTCGGAAATCGCGCCGATTACCGGGCCGATGTACCAGCTGTTTATTTTTTTCATGATCACCGATCCGAAGACCACGGTGGGTTCGAAGACTGGGCAGTGTGTGGTGGTATTTCTGGTGGCGTTGGTGGAAATGGTGTTGCGGCTGGGCCAGGTGGTGTACGCGCCGTTTTACGCGCTGTTTAT
>JBBRZT010000174.1:0-8339 GCA_038236395.1 Candidatus Acidiferrales bacterium | reverse complement strand
CCTGGCGGAAGCTGTTAAGAAATACGATCGGGCTGTGCCAGGAAGGTTTTATACCTTCACCGAACCGGCCTATGAACGATTTAAAGAGCCAAACTACCCGAAAAATCAGGCGGAGACCATTGAGCAAGCACATCGCGATGGTGCCAGGGGACTGAAAATTCTGAAAACCCTGGGACTCTATCTGCGGGAAAATATCACCAGCGGGACGCTGGTAAAGATTGACGATCCCCGATTTGATCCCATGTGGGACACCTGCGGGCAACTGAACATGCCGGTCGCTATTCACGTTTCCGATCCAATTGCGTTTTTCACCCCCACGGATCGCTTCAACGAACGCTTTGAGGAATTAAATAACCACCCGGACTGGTCTTTCTACGGCGGCGACTTCCCCAGCAATGCGGAATTGCTGGAAGCGCGCAACCGCGTATTTGCCCGGCATCCCAAAACCCAATTCATCGTTTTGCACGTGGGCAATTTTGCGGAGGACTTGCAGAATGTCTCTGAGAATCTGGACCGCTTCCCCAATATGACTGTCGATACCGCCGCCAGAATTGGAGAATTAGGGCGCCAACCTCGCAATTCCCGTAAATTCTTCGACAAATACCAGGACCGGATTTTGTTTGGAACCGATGCCACGCCGCATGGAGAAGCTTTTCCCCAACAGGTATTCAATGACAAGCTGTACGAAATTTATTACCGTTTCCTGGAAACTGAAGATGAGTACTTCGATTACGCTCCGGCTGAAATTCCGCCACAAGGCCGTTGGCGAATCTACGGAATACATCTGCCGGACACTATTTTGCAGAAAGTTTACAACGGCAACGCTTCGCGGTTGCTGCACATCACTAGCTAGCGATCGCTCAGATGCAGGGGGCTTGCGATGAAGAACTTACTTAGAATTTTCATGGCCCTCGCGACTGCGACGTGCGCCGCAGCCGGCGCCAATGTGGAAGTTGCCACCAGCACTCAGGCCACGAACGATGTAACGCTCGACACCAATCCGGATTCTGTATTCTGGAAGCAGGCGGCGCCGATCTTCGCCGAAAAGGACAAAGAAGGGAAGGAGCTTCCCGGTTACCGTACCGAAATACGTTCTCGCTGGACTGGCAAGTACATCTATTTTATTTTTACGTGCCCGTACCAGGAACTGTTTCTGAAACCTGATCCCGCTACGAAAACCGAGACCAATCAGCTTTGGAATTGGGACGTGGCGGAAGTTTTTCTGGGCTCGGATTTTCAAAATATCCGCCGTTACAAGGAATTTGAGATATCCCCGCAAGGCGAATGGATAGATCTGGACGTTGATCTTGCTAAACCGCATCACGAAGAAGGCTGGACGTGGAATTCCGGGTTTGAAGTTGTCGCGCGCATAGATAAGCATGCAAACATTTGGTACGGCGCGATGAAAATCCCCTGGTCGGCTTTGGGAGGATCCTCGCCTTCGGCCGGCAAAACATTTCGAGTAAACTTTTTTCGCAGCCAGGGACCGCTTTCCAACCGCAAAGACATCGCCTGGCAGCCGACGATGAGCGAGACATTTCATGTGCCGGAGCGATTTGGCTTGTTGCGCCTGGATGAACATCGATGAGTGAGGCGCCATTCAGTCTTACGGGAAAAGTAGCGGTCGTTCTTGGCGGCACTGCCGGAATTGGCCGCGCCATCTCTCTGAGTTTTGCCGACGCTGGCGCCGATGTTGTTGCCTCAGGCCGGCGCCAGGAGATCGTCGATGCCGTGGCAGCCGAGCTTGAACTCAAAGGTCGCGCTACCTTGCGGGTGGTGTCCGATGTCTGCCAGCGCGTTTCAATCGAAGAACTGCTTCAGCAGACTCTACAGAGGTTCGGCAAAGTCGACATTCTCGTGAATTGCGCCGCAAAGATCGCGCGGGCGCCCACTCTCTCGTTTCCCGAGGAGGAGTGGGAACAGATTCTCGATACAAATTTGACCGGTACTTTGCGGGCTTGCCAGATATTTGGGAAGCACATGCTGGAACGCAAATACGGACGCATTATTAATATTGCTTCCCTGAACAGTTTCGTTTCTTTATCGGAGGTGGCGGCCTACGCGGCAAGTAAGGCGGCGGTGGTTTCGTTGACTCGTTCGCTGGCGGTCGAATGGTCGCGGCATGGTGTGCTGGTCAACGCCATCGCTCCGGGAGTTTTTCGCACCGAGTTCAACCAAAAATTACTGGAAGGAACGCCTCGCGGCCACGAATTATTGATGCGCACGCCGATGGGGCGCTTCGGCCAGGCCAACGAAGTCGCCGGCGCTGCCATATATCTGGCCTCCGACGCCGCTTCGTTTGTTACCGGCCAGACCCTGATCATCGATGGCGGATTCCTGGCCAGCGGAGTCAATCAGTAAGCTAAACTTTTTTCTTTTCGCGCACTTCATAATCATTTAGAGAGGTGAACGGTGCCGTGGTTTTGGCGTGAGGCGGACGAATTATCGCGCGCGGAAATCGATGAACTCGCTCTGCGATTGCTGTCGGAAGCTCGTTCTCGCCTCCACAAAGATCTTCGCAGGGTGTTGTTGCTGCCTCCCGACATCACCCGGGCCCACAGTGGCAGCGGCAGGATCACCGAAACGCTTTACAAAGCCCTGACCGAACATTGCGACGTGCACGTCATTCCCACCCTTGGTCAGCACGTTCCCCACAGCGCCGAGCAAAATCGCTGGATGTTCGGCGAAATTCCCAATGAGCGCATTCATGTTCACGATTGGATTGGCGGCGTTACACGAGTCGGTCTTATTCCCGCCCATCTCGTGGCGCAAAGCACTGGCGGTGTGGCCGATTGGGACATTCCGGTCGATCTAAACACTTCGCTGATGACGGAATCCTGGGATCTCATTATCAATGTCGGCCACGTAGTTCCCCACGAAGTGCTGGGTTTTGCCAATCACAACAAGAATTATTTCATCGGCCTGGGCGGAAAAGAAACCATCTGTACTTCGCATATGGCTGCCGCGATTTATGGGATCGAAAACAACCTGGGAAAACTCATCACCCCGCTACGCAGTTGTTTCAATTGGGCAGAAACCGAATTCTTGAGCGGCCTGCCGGATGTTTATTTTCAAGTGGTCATGAAGCGCAGCCCAGACAACCGGTTGGTCACTTGCGGCGTGTACGTCGGAGACGATCTCGAAACGTATCTGATGACCGCGCGCGCCAGCAGGAAAGAAAACGTAACCGTGGTGGAAGAACCAATCACAAAAGTAGTCGCGGTGATGCAGGCCGATGAATTTCACAGCACCTGGGTTGCCAACAAGGCTGTTTACCGCACTCGCATGGCGCTGGCGGATGGCGCCGAGCTGCTGATCATAGCGCCAGGGCTACGGCGATTCGGTGAGCAAGAATCCGTGGACGCACTGATTCGGAAATATGGTTACCGCGGCACGGCAAATACACTAAAGCAGTACCGCGAGAGCGCCGATTTACAACAACTGGCGCATGCCACGGCCCACCTGTTGCACGGTTCAAGCGAAGGGCGCTTCAACATCTCGTACGCACCCGGTTTCCTAAGCAAACAAGAAATCAATCAGGTGGGGTACGGCTACATGCCACTTGACGAGGCGCTGAAGCGTTATCCTCCCGACCGGATGAAAGAAGGATGGAACGTCATGCCTGATGGTGAAAGGATATTTTTCATCAGTTCTCCTTCGTCGGGTCTTTGGGCCACAAAGCAACGGCTGGAGGCTCGCCACGAATAACACGCTTATTTTAATGTGCTGCGGCGCGGATGCGGCTCTCGAGGCTCTTAACTTGAGACAAATACGGGGCGTATATGCCATTCGAATAAATTGTTGGTCACTTCTCGCCCGATCAACTGTTCATTCTGCCGCACCGCATCGATAAACTGCGCTCCCATCTTTGCCGCAATCTTGAAACTCACATGAAGAAGCTGCCGTAAATCCGGGTTATACGATTCGCAGTTCGAATCGTGATGCAGCGCCGCGGCAAACTGTTCCGAACTCCAAACTTTGACGGATTGCGGCGCAGGTAGTTTGCCGCGATCGATCTCAATGACAGATGCATAAGGGGCGCACAATTCAGCAATATGTTCGTGAGCTTGAACATAAATTTCCTTCGCGATTTCCAGGCCTTGGCCCCCCGCGAGCGCCAGCCCTTCGAGTTCTGCCAGCCAGGTAGTGCCTGCGGTCTTCAGGTGAACCCCGGCCCCGGAGGTGCTGATGGCCCGGTGAATCGGTCCGTAGAGCGAGAACTTGTCGCTTCCAGTGTGGACACTGAGCTTCAGGTTGTCGGGCAGTTCGTAGGTGCGCACGGCATGTGCCACTACCGCCAGATCCGTTGTAAATTCCCGAGAAAATGCCTCAATGTCGCCACGGTAGTCGATACCCTTGTTGAACCGTCCGCTGAATTTCGGGGCGATGGTTTGGATGGGGATTTTTTCGTCCGCTATCGCCGCGAGGATGATCAATAGCTCGAGCGGCGTCTGAGGCACATCGGTTTCGTCCATGGAGATTTCTGGGATGAACTTGCCGGCGCCTTTGCGCTCCGCGATATATCGATAAATTCGCCCAGCCTCCCGGACCGCTTCCAAATATTTCCGCGCAACGTCTTCGACGGTCTGGCGATTGGCCTTGAGTGTGACGTCTAGCGGAGAAAGCGCAATTTCGATCTGCAATTCCGGATGGCGGTTCATGAACTCGCTAACATCGGATGGGTCTGCTGCCAAGCCGATCTTGTCGGCGACATCAATCGTAAAGAAATCGCATGGCTCGATAAAACGGTCGACGGTCTTCAAACCAATATGATCAGCATCCAGGAAATACGGTCGAGTCCATCCCAAATCCTGGATCGCTGCCTCGGCAGCCTGCCACGTTTCCGTAGGTTCAGAACCGACAATCAAGTGCTCACGGTTTGACTTATTCCAAACCGGAATTACTTCCACGCCGCACTCCAGGGCTATGGCGCACGCTCGAAGCTGGGCTCGACCCTGCAAAGCGAAGCGATCTCCAACTCCTATCGTAAATTTAGGTAACCGTAGCGATTCTTGGGTCATGGGAATCTTTCAGTTGTATGGTGGCAGGGCACATTCTTAACGACTGCTGCCGCGAACTTGGTCATTGTCCGATATTCAAATAGTATAAATCACAGTAAGTCTCACTGAGGCGTATCCAACCTCACTCGCTTCAGAAAAGGTCCACCGTGATCCTCAGAAAATTCCCGGACAAGAAATCGCTGGCATCCGCCGCCGCCGCTCGCGCCGCGACGGTCATTCGCTTCTCAATCGCGGAACGGGGTAAGGCCCGCATCATCGCGGCGACGGGTGCTTCCCAGTTTGAATTCCTGGAAGCTTTGACGACGATTGCCGACATCGATTGGCAGCACGTCGAAATGTTCCATCTGGATGAATACGTCGGTCTTCCCGAAACGCACCCGGCGAGTTTCTGCAAATATTTGCGCGAGCGCTTTATCAACAAGGTTGGAATCCGTAATTATCATCTGCTGAGCGGCACTGACGACCCTGCCAGCGTGATGAAAGAAATTGGAGAGCAGTTGCGACGAGCGCCTATCGACGTGGCTTTTGTTGGAGTGGGAGAGAACGGCCACCTCGCATTTAACGACCCGCCCGCTGATTTCGATACCAAGGAACCGTACGCCATCGTTAAGCTTGACGAACCGTGCCGCAGACAGCAGCTTAACGAGGGATGGTTCCCGACCCTCGAGGACGTTCCGAAGCAAGCGATATCGATGACCATCAACCAGATTCTCAAAGCCAAAGAAATTCTCTGTATCGTGCCGGACGCGCGTAAAGCGCAAGCCGTCAAAAATTGCTTTGAAGCAGCGGTCAGTCCGATGGCGCCGGCTTCCGCACTGCAGAATCATGCCAACACGACGGTGTACCTCGACGCTGCTTCCAGCTCAATGCTCAGTCCGAAGATGTTTATCGAATAAATTACGTAGAAAACTCGCTCCGCACCCGTCCTAATCAGATCCGCCGCGTTAATCCCGCCTCCGTGAAACGATTGTTGCGAACCAGCAAAAGGACCAGCAGCATGCCGACAAAGGGAATCACACCTCCGGCTATGAGAATGGAATCAAAGGAGTGTGTCGCCGTGGCTTGGTGGGCATCCGCCAATCGTCCCACGAGCAAGAACGCAGCGATCGTCCCGAGGCCGGAACCTGTTCCGCCCAGGCCGCTGACGCTGGCGACCAGGTGATTTGGAAAGAGGTCGGTCGGAAGCACGTGCGCAATCGTACTGAAGCTGGCATAAAAAAACGTCGAGAGAGCAAACAGGGCGGTGATGACGTAGAGATTCGCAGAAAAAATAGTAGGGATTAAGAGAGTCATGCCGAATCCGCCCGCCACCACAACCCCTTTTCGAGCATTGCCCACGGTCCAGCCACGTTTTATGAGGTAGCCGGTCGCCGCGCCACCGGCAAAATTTCCCAGATCGGCCGCGATGAATGGTACCCACACGGCAATCAGGCTGCCCCGCAGGTCGAATCCTTTAGCGATTAAATAAATTGGAAACCAGTCGGTTATAAAAAACCAAACTGGATCGGTAAATGTTCGCGCGACGATCACGCCCCAGGTTTGTGGAATCTTGAGCAGTTCCGACCAACGCAAGCGTGTTTTAGGTTGAGACGCAATCGAAGGCCGGTCGGCCAAAATCATGCTGCGCTCTTGTTCGGAAATGAATGGATGAGTTTCTGGCGGATGGTAAAGCCATCGCCATAATATCAGCCACAAAATGCCCAGCATCCCCGGCACGACGAAGGCAGGCCGCCATCCAAAGTGTGTGTAAATTCCCAGTACCAGAAAAGGCGCGAGCGCGCCGCCGATGGATGAGCCGCTGTCAAAAAGTGCCGTCGCCAGGCCCCGCTCGCTTTTCGGAAACCATTCGGATACCGCCTTGGTGGCTGCGGGCCAATTCGCGGACTCACCAGCTCCCAGTAAGAATCGAAAAAAAGCAAAGCTATGCAGGCCCCGCGCCAGCGGCGTGAGCATCGAGACCACTGAATATGCTGCGACCGTCATGGTGATTCCACGGCGTGTCCCTACGCGGTCGATCAGTCGTCCGCAAACCGCTTGGCCAAGCGAATAAGCAATCCGAAACGCGATTACGATGGCGGCGTAGTCGGTATTGGTCCAGTGGAAATCGACCTTAAGAAATGGCGCGAGAATGGAAAGGGTCTGGCGGTCAAGATAGTTAATTACGGTGGAGGTGAAAAGCAGCCCGCCGATTGCCCACCGCAGAGAATGTGTAAATCCCCGTGGCGCTATGGCATCAGGCGCATTCGCGCCGTGCGCAGTCAATCCCAGCCTCGGTCGCGAGCAACGACTTGCGCCATAAGGCCCAGAGCTTAACGTGCCTTTCTGCGAAGGTAAACAATGTATTCCGTAACAATTCGAATGGCATCCGCAAGGTCTCGTCGTACACTTTGTGTCTCAGCAAACCTTGGAAGGATTTCGCGTCCGATGTCTCACGAAAATTTCCGACTGCTGGGCCCCGCCGATTTGGAAGGGGCCGTGGAGCTTTCGCGACTGGCCAATTGGAATCAGACTATCGATGACTGGGAAATGCTATTGCGGCTCGATCCGCAAGGCTGTTTTGCGATCGAAGTCGATAGCCAAATCGTGGCGACGACCACCCTGCTCTGCTATGGAAAGCAGCTGGCCTGGATTGGGATGGTGCTGACCAGACCGGACCACAGGCGCCGCGGGTTCGCCAAACAACTTATGCAAGCTGCTCTTGAACGGGCCTCTGAGCTGAAAATTGAAAGCATAAAGTTGGACGCCACTGCGGACGGCCAGCCGCTGTACGAAAAGCTGGGTTTCGAGACCGAACAGGTGATTGAACGCTGGTTTCGCGATGAGCAGTCAACGATCGCTCCAGCGCAGCCTGCACTGCGGACTGTCCCGCCACCGCTTGAGATGGATCACGAAGCCTTTGGCGCCGACCGCGCCAGACTGTTACAGGAACTCGCATCGCGTAATCCTCCTGATTCGACCGGAGAGGCGTACAATTTTTCTCGCAATGGCGCGCGCTGCCGATATCTGGGTCCGTGTGTCGCGCAAGACCAGAAATCTGCTCGCACGGTGATAGCGCGCACGTTGCAAGCATCGCCGGAATCGAACTGGTATTGGGATCTGTTGAGCACCAACCAAAATGCCGTCGATCTGGCTGCGGAATTTGGCTTCGCGCCTCAACGGCGGTTGGAGCGTATGGTGCTGGGCGATAGCATCACCAAGAATGATCAAATGGTTTATGCCATCGCCGGATTCGAATTAGGCTAAGCATGCTAATAACTACAGACGCTGAACTCGAGGAGTTTCTTTCGCGTCCATCGGACGCCGATGCCGCTGCAATGG
>JBBRZT010000173.1:0-8342 GCA_038236395.1 Candidatus Acidiferrales bacterium | reverse complement strand
CGCCAGCACCGTGCGCGACAGGCGCAGCGCGTCTTCGCGGGCGACAATGGCCTGCGGCATCCGTTCCAGTTGGCCGTCGCCGGTATTGGTGTGGCGATAGAGCAGCAGCCGCTCGCGCGCGCCTTCCCACAAAATTGCCGCTGCTCCACCGTCATGCGCGCGTTCGATAATGTCCGGCGGCCGGCTATATTCGGCATCCAGATCCGCCCACGTGGAACCGATGTTGGTGTGCACCAGCAGAAGGGCGCCTTTTATCTGTGCCGCGCCCGCTGCGGCGAAATCTTCAGATGTGCCATAGCCCACGTCGACGACGTTTGCTTCCACGCCGCCCGGCGGAGTGGCGGGCGACCACCCTAAGCTCACAATGCGCAGCGGAAATTTCAGATCGCCGAGCAGCTCCAGACGCGTGTCGCCCTCGCTCCACGTGAGCGGCAGTTGGTATTTTTCAGTGTGCACATCGACGCCGGCAGCGCGAAACGCCGCCACGCCCCATCGAATCGCGCGCGCCATCTGCGGCGTGCCCGAAACGCGGCCGCCGATTTCATCGGTCAGGCGGCGCAGATTGTCTTCCATCGGCGAAGGGCCCATGACGAGCGGCAAAATCTTTGCCGCGGCCGCAGCACACGAAGAAGACGCATCCATGGAGCAGGCTTCCGCCGATTGAGTGCGATGCAATGGATCGGCGGGAGTGATGGTAGTCGACGGCGCTACCTGTGCCGGCGTGGGCCAGGCAATGCCCAAACTGCAGATCAAGAAAGCGATGAGCCAAATTGCGCGACGGCGCATGCATGTACTCCTTCGATTAAGCGATGGTGAGCGGTAAATTTGATTGTGGCGGATTATACCGAAAGAAATGCGCCGAGACCTAATCGAGCTTAGCCTCAGCCGGTTAGTTTTTAGGTGCGAGTGCAGGCTTCAGGATGCAATCGGCTACGCGCGCGACACGAGCCATTTCCGCCACATCGTGGACGCGCACAATATGAGCGCCGTGCAGAATGCTGGCCGTTACGGTGGCCGCAGTGCCCCAGATTTTTGTCTCCAGCGTAGCCGCCTGGCCGCCTTCGGAAAGAGTGGCGCCGATGAAGCCCTTGCGCGAAGTTCCCACCAGCAGCGGAAATCCAAGTGTCGCAAGTTCCGGCAACCGGGCCAGCAATTCATAATTCTGCGCATAACTTTTTCCGAATCCGATACCGGGATCGAGAATGATCTGCGAGGTCTTCACTCCGGCCTTACGTGCGATCTTCAGCGACTCGCGCGAGCCACTGGCGACATCTTTCAACACGTCGCGCGCGAATGGCTTGTGCTGCATGGTTTGCGGCTCTCCGCGCATGTGCATCAGCACCAGCGGGGCCCGCAGGCGCGCGGCAACTTCAGCGATCCGGGGATCGTGTTTCAATCCACTCACGTCGTTGATGATTTCCGCGCCGCTTTCCACCGCTTTCGCGGCGATTTCGCTTTTGCGCGTATCCACGGAAATCGGGATTTTCAGCCGCGCGCGCAACGCGAACAGTACAGGCGCCAGCCGGTTCCATTCTTCCTCGGCACTTATGCCCGCCGAGCCCGGCCGTGTCGATTCCGCGCCGATATCAATCAGGTCCGCGCCGTCGCTTTCCATTTGCAAAGCGTGCCGCACCGCTTTTTCCTGCGAAAAGAAATTTCCGCCGTCGGAAAAACTGTCCGGCGTGATGTTCAGCACGCCCATCACTAGCGTGCGCTCGCCAAGAATCAACATGCGCGAGCGCAGCTTGATGCGAAATTTCTGACGGAGGTTCATGGATACGACAGCTTAACGCGAAGACGGGCAGGGAAGCGCAACCGGTTGCAGAAAGAGAAATTTGTCAGTCTGAAATCATTTAATCCAGGTCGATGTCGCGGATAGGCTTCCCCGCGGGCGCATCCTTGGCTTTCTTCATCGCTTCCTCAAATTTTTTGGCCAGGATGTCTTCCTTGTTGTACTCCTGGTTCCACGAATCGCGGAATTTGTCTTCCCGGTTGCGCTGCTGCTCGCTCAAAATGCCGGCCGCGTCAGTGAGATCGACATTTGGACCCGCTTTGGCCTGCTGCTCATGCGAAAGCACCGCGCCAAACACGGCGTCCACCACCAGTTTCGAATTGCAGCACGGGCAAGTAACGTTCAGATTGTCCACATTCTGCTTCGCCATAAAAAGTATTCTACGCCTTTTTGCAGGTGGGGTAGAAGCAGATGAAAGGCAAAAAAAGGGGGCGCGATTTATCGCGCCCCGTTGATGCTGATTTAGTTCGAGCTCAGGCCTTCGCGGGGTTTTCTCCACGCGTGAAGCCCGGCGCGGGCCGCAATTCGGGGCGGACCACCTTGGGGTCGGTGCTGGGCGCCGCTTGCGGCGGTTGCGGAGGCGGAGTGCGAATCTTTTCCGGCAGCGGCTTGTTTTCCATCAGCAGCTTTACTTCGTTGGCGTCGATCACTTCGCGTTCGAGCAGCGCCAGCGCAATGCGCTCGAGCGTTTCGCGATTGGCGGAGAGCAGTGCCTTGGCGCGTTCATAGCCGCCGTTGACGATGCGCTTCACTTCCTTGTCGATCTGAATCGCGGTGTCTTCCGAATAGTCGCGGTGCTGGGTGATCTCGCGGCCCAGAAAGATGGCTTCATCTTTCTTGCCGTAAGCCAAAGGACCAAGCTCGCTCATGCCCCATTCGCAAACCATGTTGCGGGCGATGTCGGTAGCGCGCTCGATGTCGTTTCCCGCGCCGGTGGTGATGTGCCCGAGGAAGATTTCTTCCGCGGAGCGTCCGCCCATCAACACGGCCAGCATGGCTTCCAGATACTTCACCGTGTAAGTGTGCTTGTCGTCTTCGGGCAGCTGCATGGTGAGGCCCAGGGCCATCCCACGCGGAATGATGGTCACCTTGTGAACGGGGTCGGCGCCGGGCGTCATGGCCGCGACCAGCGCGTGGCCGGCTTCGTGATACGCGGTATTTTTCTTTTCTTCGTCGGACAAAATCATGGACTTGCGTTCCACGCCCATGAGCACTTTGTCTTTGGACATTTCGAAGTCGACCATCATGACGAATTTGCGGTTCTGGCGCGCGGCCCAGAGTGCAGCTTCGTTGACCAGGTTGGCCAGGTCGGCCCCGGAAAAGCCCGGCGTGCCGCGAGCGATGATGGAAAGCTCCACGTCATCAGAGATGGGAACTTTGCGGGTGTGTACGCGCAGAATTTCTTCGCGGCCTTTTACGTCGGGGCGTGCCACAACTACGCGGCGGTCGAATCGGCCGGGGCGCAGCAACGCCGGATCGAGAACATCAGGCCGGTTGGTTGCGGCGATTAAAATCACGCCTTCGTTGGATTCGAACCCGTCCATTTCAACGAGCAACGCATTCAAAGTTTGCTCGCGCTCGTCGTGGCCTCCACCAAGTCCCGCGCCGCGATGGCGGCCGACGGCGTCAATTTCGTCGATGAAGATGATGCAGGGAGCGTTCTTCTTGCCCTGCTCGAAAAGATCGCGCACGCGACTGGCGCCTACGCCGACAAACATTTCGACGAAGTCCGAACCGGAGATGGAGAAAAACGGCACGTTGGCTTCGCCAGCGATGGCGCGGGCCAGCAAAGTCTTGCCCGTTCCTGGAGGCCCGACCAGCAGCACGCCCTTGGGAATGCGCCCGCCAAGTTTCTGGAATTTTTGCGGATCTTTCAGGAACTCGATAATTTCCTGCAGCTCTTCCTTCGCTTCATCGGTTCCGGCAACGTCTTTAAAGGTGGCTTTTTTCTGCTGGGCGGAAAGCAAACGCGCGCGCGACTTACCAAAACTGAGAGCCTTGTTCCCGCCGGCCTGCATCTGGCGCATCAGGAACAGGCAGAAGCCGACCAGCAGGATCAGCGGAGCGGCGTTCAACAGAATCAAAACCCAGTCGCCGCTGCGCACTTCCTTTACTTTCATCGGAACCTGTTTGTCGCGCAATTGCTTGGCGAGGTCGGGAGCCGACTCCTTGAAAACCGTCAGATGAAATTTCGTGTTCACGGGATTTTTGAATTCGCCCTGGAGTTCGTAGCTGTTTGGTGAGAGGTACAGGGTGACTTCTTTAACCTCACTCGCGTCGACCTTGGCGATGAACTCGCTGTAGCTGGGTTCCAGTTCGCGAGCCTGCGAGCCGTTGGCGGAAACCAGCTTCCACAGCATCACGCCCAGAAATACGATCGATATCCAGAAAAGAATGGTCTTTGCAGTGGAACTGGAATTCACGTTGCCCTCACTTAGATCCCCAAGAAAATCTACGTGTTACTTTACTTTTTTCGCCGCTCGCTCTTACCCGCCGCTTTGACTCCCGAAGCCAGTTGCCGGAGATTGCGCCCCGTCCCGTTCGCCGCCGCCAGCCCGTAGCCAACCCATACTTCCTTAGATGCAGTTCTGAAGCCAAAGTAATCGGACTCCAGGTCCACGCGGCGCTTTTCCGGCTTGTCCAGCAGCACCGCCAGCCTTAGAGAGCGCGGCTCGGTTTCGCCCAGCCGGCGCAGCAGAAAGTCTTGCGTTACGCCACTCTCCAGAATCGCGTCCACCAGCAAGACGTCCCGGCCTTTCAGCGAGGGCCGCGAGCCAAAAAAGACTTCGCGCCGCGGGCGGCCTTTGTCTTCGATGTCGCGCAAATCCTCGTGGACGAAATGACAAACCACCGTGCCGTCCAGCCGCCGAATCAAATCCGCCGCAAAAACAAAGCCGCGATCGAGGGTAACCACAATGTCCAGCCGCCGCCCCTTGTAGGCCTTCGAAATTTCCTTACCCAGTTCGGCAACCCGGGCCGCGATGCGCGATTCAGAAAAAGCCGCTCCACGTCCGTTCCCGTTCAAGCTTGCCGCTGGCCGGCCGTTCCTTGAGCCACCTATAGAGCCGGCTATTTTCCGCCCGCTCATGAAAGTTTTTCCTCGGCGATCACAATGCCCGTTTGCGTCGCGTCACTCACCGTAAATTCCGCGGACGAGCCCAAGCCATGCGCCCAGATCAAAGCTCCGTCGCTGACCAGCACCGGCGACCCGACTCGCTTCCATCGGTCGATGCGCTTTTCATTAAACAGACGTTTCAACTTGCGGGGTTTGCTGTGACCCTTGGCGCGGAACAGATCCCCGTGGCGCCAGTTCCTAAGCGTTAAAGGGAAACGGATGCCGTCTCGATTTAACACTTCCCCTGAATCTCTAGTCTCCCCCCTCTTGGGAGGCCAGTCAATCACCGTGAAGCGAAATGCACACCCGAGTTCTGGTACCTGGATGAGCGTGGTATCCAGTAGAAAATCGATCTCGTACTGATAATTTGGCGCGGCGATTTTTTTTGGCTGGGCGGCGCAGAACACCAGCGCGTCCGAGTGGCGGCGAACTTCAATCCCTCCCGGGAGCGGCCGCGAAGAACCGGCTTCACCCTGGCGCGCCAGCTCCAAAACTTGCCCAACGTGCACCCCCGTCAGCTCTCCACTGCGCGGCGTGGCCTGCGCGGACTTCACTTTATTCACGATGCGCCGGATCAGCCGGCTGCTCCAGGCTGTCGCAGCGTCATCCTGATATTGCGCAGAATGCGCATTGGACCCATTTGCAATCTCGCGCGCCGCCCGCGGCTCAAAATTGCTGGCCAGCAGCGCGGCGATAGGCACGCGCGCGCCGCCCGGAACATTTTCCAGGCATTCAGCCAGATGTTTGTCCGCCAGCCGTTCGAGCAACGCGTTATCTTCCCGAGCGTGAGCGGACAGCGCGCAGAGGTGCTCCACCACGCGCGGCTGAAAATCTTTTTCCAGCAGCGGAATCAATTTTTTGCGGATGCGCGCGCGCATTTTGGTGACATCGCGGTTGGTGGCATCTTCACGCCAGGTTTGCCGGCGCGTTTTCAGAAACGAACGCAACTCATCTCGCGAAACAGACAGCAGCGGCCGGACAACTTTGCCGACCTGCGGATGAATTCCGCCCAGCCCGGTAATCCCGCTGCCACGCAAAATATGTGCCAGTACCGTTTCCGCCTGATCGTCGGCGGTATGCGCTACAGCAATCTTATCGAGATTCTGCTCGCCGGACGCCTGCGCAAAAAAAGAGTAGCGAGCGCGCCGCGCCGCGTCTTCCACGTTGGCTTTGTCGCCTTTGGCCAGAGCGCGCACGTCCGCGCTACCCACCAGGAACGGCAATTTCAAATTTTCTGCCAGCCGCGCGACGAATCTCTGGTCCTCCAGCGCCGCCCGCCCGCGCAACTGGTGATTAAAGTGGAGCACCACCAGCGACAAGCTCAGCCGTTTCCGCAGCTCCACAAGCAGCAACAGCAGCGCCACCGAATCCGCGCCCCCGGAAACCGCCACGCCCACGCGATCCCCCTCGCGCAGCAGTCGGCTCAGCTCCATCGCCTTCAGCAGGGGAGCGCTCGAATCGCCACCATTCCGGCGGGCCGCCGCTGGTTTTTTCGCTTTAGATTTTTTGGAAATTTTGGGCACCAAATACTCTCGCTGGGGCGCGCGTAAACGCGCTCAACCAAGAATCGTAACACGCGTAAAGCGCCCGAGATACGCTGTGGAAAACACCCCGTTTCCGGTTGACAACCAGCACTAGTACTGAGATACTCTTCAAGTTGTGCGTATGCCTTTCTGCTGGACAGGGAGGTCTTGCTCTTTGACAATCGATACGATGTGCCAGAATCCGTTCGAAACCATTCGTCCTTTTCGAGCACGAATGGTCTGAGTAAATCGAGCGACAATAATTTGCTTGGCAGGCTGCCTGGGATGCAAATCCCGGGATTTTTTTTCGCCAAGCTACCAGTTTCAAACGAGAGTTTGATCCTGGCTCAGAGCGAACGCTGGCGGCGTGCTTAACACATGCAAGTCGAGTGCGCGTCTGTAGCAATACAGATGGCGCACGGCGCACGGGTGCGTAACACGTGGGCAATCTGCCCTTCGATGGGGAATAACCTCGCGAAAGCGAGGCTAATTCCGCATAACATTCCGATGATCTTGGTCAATGGATTCAAAGCCGTAAGGCGTCGAAGGAGGAGCCCGCGCACGATTAGCTAGTTGGTGAGGTAACGGCTCACCAAGGCTATGATCGTTAGCTGGTCTGAGAGGATGGCCAGCCACACTGGAACTGAGACACGGTCCAGACTCCTACGGGAGGCAGCAGTGGGGAATCTTGCACAATGGGCGAAAGCCTGATGCAGCGACGCCGC
This sequence comes from Candidatus Acidiferrales bacterium, assembly GCA_038236395.1. Lineage (GTDB taxonomy): Bacteria > Acidobacteriota > Terriglobia > Acidiferrales > UBA7541 > Acidiferrum. The sequence goes on along the minus strand of JBBRZT010000173.1, from coordinate 1,187 downwards.
GTGGGGGATGAAGCTTTTCGGAGTGTAAACCCCTTTCGACCCGGACGAATGCCTCGCAAGAGGACTGACGGTACGGGTATAAGAAGCCCCGGCTAACTACGTGCCAGCAGCCGCGGTAAGACGTAGGGGGCCAGCGTTGCTCGGAATTACTGGGTGTAAAGGGTTCGTAGGCGGTGCGGCAAGTTGGGAGTGAAATCTCTGGGCTCAACCCAGAGGCTGCTTCCAAAACTGCTGTGCTTGAGTGTGGGAGAGGCGCGTGGAATTGCAGGTGTAGCGGTGAAATGCGTAGATATCTGCAGGAACACCCGTGGCGAAAGCGGCGCGCTGGACCACAACTGACGCTGAGGAACGAAAGCTAGGGGAGCAAACAGGATTAGATACCCTGGTAGTCCTAGCCCTAAACGATCAGGACTTGGGGTGCTTCACGTTCGTGGAGCGTCCCGGAGCTAACGCGTTAAGTCCTGCACCTGGGGAGTACGGTCGCAAGACTGAAACTCAAAGGAATTGACGGGGGCCCGCACAAGCGGTGGAACATGTGGTTCAATTCGACGCTACGCGAGGAACCTTACCTGGGCTCGAAGCGCACTTGACTAGCTATAGAAATATGGCCTTCCCGCAAGGGACAAGTGTGGAGGCGCTGCATGGCTGTCGTCAGCTCGTGCCGTGAGGTGTTGGGTTAAGTCCCGCAACGAGCGCAACCCCTGCACGTAGTTGCCACTCCGCAAGGAGGGAACTCTACGTGGACTGCTCCGGATAACGGAGAGGAAGGTGGGGATGACGTCAAGTCCGCATGGCCTTTATGTCCAGGGCTACACACGTGTTACAATGCAGGGCACAAACCGTTGCCAACCCGTGAGGGGGAGCTAATCGGAAAAAACTCTGCTCAGTTCGGATTGCAGTCTGCAACTCGACTGCATGAAGCCGGAATCGCTAGTAATGGCGTATCAGATCGACGCCGTGAATACGTTCCCGGGCCTTGTACACACCGCCCGTCACATCACGAAAGTGGGTTGTACTAGAAGTCGCTGCGCTAACTCGCAAGAGAGGCAAGCGCCCAAGGTATGACTCATGATTGGGGTGAAGTCGTAACAAGGTAGCCGTAGGAGAACCTGCGGCTGGATCACCTCCTTTCTAAAGTAGTAGTGGCTCAACCCGCTATGGTGTGCGGATCATGCCACTCAAATGTG
>JBBRZT010000172.1:0-8385 GCA_038236395.1 Candidatus Acidiferrales bacterium | reverse complement strand
TTCGCCCGGCGAAGCGGCCTTGATGATCTTCACCATTCGCGGAGTTCCCCACGATCCGATCCCGGCGGTCATCGATGGCTTGCGCACCCGCGTGCGCGAATCCAGCCGCTTCCGCGCCGGCACCACCGGCGAGCAAGTGCAACGCGCCTGCCGTGTGGCTCCCGCGCAAGCGGGAACAAAAACCACCGCGGCCAACTCTGCCATTGCAGCGCCCGCGGCCCACCAAGCCCTGTCCACAAACCACTGACTTAATCCATCGCATCGATTAGAGTGAAGTGGTTTCGAGAGTTCATCCCTTGCCGGAGGTGTCTGATGGCGCACGCGCCAAAATTCCTGAAACTGGTCAACGAAACAAAAGCACTGGTCACCGAAACCAACGTTGCGGACGTGAAGTGCCGCATCGACGCCGGCGAAAAATTTCTACTGGTCGATGTACGCGAAGACAACGAATGGGCCCAGGGCCATCTGCCAGGCGCCGTGCACCTCGGCAAAGGAATCATCGAACGCGATATCGAAGCCCGCGTCCCCGATACCGGCGCCAAAGTCGTTTTGTATTGCGGCGGCGGATTCCGCTCCGCCCTGGTCGCCGACAACCTGCAAAAAATGGGCTACATCAACGTCGAATCCATGGACGGCGGGTGGCGAGGCTGGCTCGAAGCCGGTTTGCCCACCGCGAAGGATTAGCCGGAGGTTGCCGAATCTTCAGGACGCGGCAGCCGTATCCAGTCCCACCAGCTTGCGAAATTCCGGGTCGTCGTGTAGGCAATTGAGATCGGCGTCCCGAGAGGCCCAATTCAAGTTGCCGTATCCCGCCGCCACGGCTTTCTTGAGGGTGTCGAGCGCCTCGGTCTTTCGTTGCAGGTTACCGAGGGTGCACGCCGCGTTGTACAAAGTGTTGCCGTCGTTGGGCCGCAGCGCCACCGCGGTTTGCAGATGCCGTATCGCTTCTTCCTCCTCCCCGATGGCAGCGAGATTTGAAGCCAGCAGGATTCGCGCGCGCACATCTTCAGGAACGATCTCCAACTGTTGCCGCAGAATCACATTCATGCGCCCGCGCAGATTTTCCGCTTCCTTTTTCCGTCCCAGAAGTTCCAGGCATACTCCGTAAGGAACGTAGGTGTTGTAATCGTCGCCGTTGGCTTCCACTGCTTGCTCCACCAGGTCGCTGGCTACCTGATACTTGCTTTGCGTGAGCAGCGCGCGGCCCAGAATATTCCACGAGCCGTCGCTGTCGCGCTTCCGTTCGATGGCCCGCCGCGCCATCATTTCCGATTCATCATATTTTTTCTGCGAATAAAAAAGTCGCGCGCGCGCCACCAGCACTTCCGGCAGATCCGGCGCCAGCGCCATGGCCCGGTCGCAAGCCGCCAGTCCTCGCGCGATCCATTCGGGACGCTGTTCGCGCAGTTCGTAAATCAGCCCGCACAAATAAGCAATCCCGGCGTGGGCTAGCGCGAAATTCTTGTCCAGCTGGATGGCCTGCTCGAACATCTGCAACGCGTAATCCATATTCTCGCGCCGGGTGTAGCTGCGCCCGCGCAGGTAGAAATCGTACGCCTGAGTATTTTCCGTGGGCTTCACGCCGATGATTTTTTCTTCCTGGGGAGTCAGCGTGATGCGCAGCGCCTGCGCGATACTCCGGGCGATTTCGTCCTGAATGGCGAAAACGTCTTCCAACTGGCGGTCGTAACGCTCCGCCCACATGGAATGTCGCGTGGAGATTTCCACCAGTTGCGCGGTAATACGCAGCCGGTTTCCCGAACGCCGAATAGTCCCTTCCAGCACGAACGACGCGCCTAGCTGCTGTCCCACTTGCGGAGCCGCGGTGGGCTTGTCGCGAAACGCCAGCATCTCCGAGCGCGGAAAAATCTGCAGCTGCGTTATTTTGGAAAGCTCGGTGATGATGTCCTCGGTCATGCCGTCGCGAAAGTATTCGTCTTCTTTGCCGCCGCTCTGATTTTCAAAATACAGCACCGCCACGGATTTCTTCGCGTGCGGAACAGCTGCCGAGTGGCTATCCGACGAATCGGCCCTATCAGCGATGGCCGTGCTTGACGATGCCGTGCCTGGGCGGCGGTTCGAATCCATGTCGCGCTTGATGCGTTTCAGATCGCCGCGCAACTCGGCCGCGCTCTGGTAACGCAGGTCGGTGTCCTTCTCCAGCGCCTTGGCAATCACATTTTCGAAAGCCATCGGCAATTTTGAATTCAGCTTGGTCGCTGGAACCGGCGTGGAATGCAGGATCCCGTCAAAAATCACCGCAAAGGTAGCGCCGGAAAACGGCACCACGCCCGTGGCCATTTCGTACAGCACCACTCCCAGCGAAAATAAATCCGACCGCGCGTCCAGTTCTTCTCCGCGGGCCTGCTCCGGCGACATATACACCACAGTGCCTACCGAGCTGCCTGGGCTGGTCAGAAAAGCGTCGCCCACCAATTGGGTTTGCGTGCCGATGGTGGCCGGCGCGGAGGATTCCAGGCCGACCTGCCGCTGAGTAGCCAGTTTGGCCAGGCCGAAATCCAGAATCTTGGCCGAACCGCGCGCTACCAGAAAAATATTCGCCGGCTTGATGTCGCGGTGCACGATACCTTTGGCGTGCGCTGCGTCCAGGCCGTCGGCGATCTGAATGCCGATTTCCAGTAGCTCCGCGATAGCGATGGGCTTGCCGGAGATGCGGTGCTTCAGCGTCTGGCCCTCGAGCAGCTCCATGGCCATGAACGGCTTGCCTTCGTGCTCGCCGATATCATAAATGGTGCAGATACTCGGGTGATTCAGCGTGCTGGCCGCTCGCGCCTCCCGCCGGAACCGCTCCACCGCCAGCGCATCGGGAACGAAATCGTCGGGCAGGAATTTCAAAGCCACATTGCGGCCCAGCCGCGAGTCCTTGGCGTTGTAAACCACTCCCATGCCGCCGCCACCGATTTTTTCAAGAATCAGGTAATGGGAGATATTCGTGCCGACCATGCGAAGAATGCCCCTTTGGCCCGTTTGGGAAAAAACCGGAGAAGTGAGGAATATATGCCGCAGCTACTCTTCTACATTCGCGCCAACCTGTCAATACGCGTCGAAATATGTCGCCGCGGCCTAAATTTAGACGCAATTTTGAACCGCACCCGCCAGAGTTGGCAAAAAACATAAATCCTTGATTGGCTCGCGAATCGGTAATAGTCTCAGGCCGCAGAGCGTCCTTATTAAATAGTGTACGCACTCCCTTTCAGGCGACCGCTTCTGTCTGGGCTTCGTGAGTCGCATTGTTGTGCGGATTTGAGGCACGTCGTCAGGCCAGGTAGCGACCAAGAATTCAGATCGAGGAACTCACAAGGAGGAACAGGAACAATGAATGTGAAAAAACTGTTGGTAGCGACTGGGGTAACGCTCCTGGTCGCAGTTTCAGGGTTCGCCCAGGAAAAACCAGGCAACATCGCCGGGCTAGAGTTTCAAAAACCCAAGAACGGCATGGTGAAACAATACGAAGAAGGCCGAAAAACCAAAGCGGCGTGGCACAAGCAGCAGAAAGACGCCCAGCCGCTCATGGTCTGGCAAGTGATCAGCGGCCAAAACACCGGAACCTACATCGTCGGGCGCGTGGGTCTGCACTGGGCGGACATGGACAAGCCCTCCGTGCCAGACCAGGCCGATCTCGAGGAATACACCAAAGTAGTCGGACCAGCCGTCGAATCGATGACCGCCCAATACTATGAATACCTGCCCAAAGAGAGCAAGCCGCTCGACTCCATGACCCCGTCGAAGTATTCCGAGGTCGTCGTCTATCACGCGCGCCAGGGCAAATCGATGGATTTCCGCGCCGCGATCACCAAGACCACCGAAGCCATCGAGAAAACCAAGTGGCCCGTGCATTATTACTGGTACAGCCTGGTCAATGGCGGCCGCACCGGCACCTTTGTGCTGGTGATTCCTCACGCCAACTGGGCTGATTTCGAAGACAAGCCCGACATGAAGCCCTTCCCCGAAATGCTCAAGGACGCTTTCGGACAAGCCGACGCCGACGCCCTCATGAAGAAGTTTGACGACGCCACCGAAAGCGAAACCACCGAGATCAACGAGTTTCGCGCCGACCTCAGTTACCTGCCGGCTCACTAACATCACCCGGGAAACAGTCCCTGAAATAAAAAATCGCCGCTGACCTCGCAGTCAGCGGCGATTTTATTTATTGAATTGTCCTAACGAGCTTAGTCGCCCGCCACTGCCTCGGCAGCTTCCTTCGTCGCCGGAGCCGAATGCCCGTTACCGTTGCCATTCCCATTCGCTGGAGCGATAGTGACCGGCTTGCCAGCATTCGCAAAGTTGGCCGGCACAGCCTTAGCGATATCCGAAACCGAGCCAATCTGCACCACGGTCGGCTGCGGCTTCTTCAAAACCAGCTCTTCATAAATCGCGCGCACTTTGGCTTGTTCCTGCAACGCCTGCGCCTTCCTGCGCCGAGCCCGATCTTCTTCCGCGGCGGTCAACGGAATATCGTGCTCCAGGTGACGAACGCGCGCGGCGTCATCCTTGTCGATCCTCAGGGAGTGTTCGAATGTATTCAGATTTACGTTCTTCCCCTTGGCATAAATTTCGTGCTTGCCGTGTTCCTTATACCACTGCGCCACGGTCGCATTTTTGTGCATGTTTTCGATGATCTGCCGCCAGCCTACGCCGGTGTTGTACGCGCAGAAGGAAATCTCACCCTGCTGCGTGGCGTAGGGAATAATGCACATTTCCGTGCGGCGGAAATCGTAGTTGAACAAATCCTGGAACCACATCCCGGCGATGAACAGGAAGTTCCACGGATCGGTCTGCCGGCGCTTCATGGCGTCTTCGTAAGTGCGCTCCGGTGAAGTCCGTCCATATTTCTTTTCCGCGCCGCGGGTCAGCGCCCACGTCTTGTCAAACTTCTTGAACAGGTCGTACAGCTTCAAACCCTTCGGTCCCTGAAACGGCCGGTAGTTCTTCAACAGCGCCATGGCCATCATGAAGTTTGAAAAATTCTTGCCGCGCGCCGCATCTGTAATGTCCGTCACATCCTTGGTCAGTTGCACCGCGTCGAGGAAGCGCGGAACCGGCGCCCACTCTTTGGTCTCTTTATTGATCATCAGCGCCGTCCCCACTCCGCAATTCGGGTGGCAGCCGCAGGAAAGCGAGCCCCACTGCGAATCCTGCCCCTTCACCATGTCCGAAAAACCGGCGAAGGTGCTGATGAACGAAATCGGGAACCAGTCGCGCGTCGGTTCCACTTTGCCGACTTGCGCGCTCACGTCTTTAGCCAGATGCGAAAGCGTATAGCGCTGGCGCAAGCGGCGTTCCGGGGTGATGTCTTCGTCGCGGCCGGTAAACGAAACCGGCTGGAAGCTCACGAACGCGATTTTCTTGGGGTTGTCCATCGCGAACTTCACCACCGTGCCAACCTGGTCGTTGTTCACGTTGTTCACAATGGTCACCACGAGCACGATTTCGATGCCGGCCTCGTGCATGTTTTCAATCGCCCGCAGCTTCACGTCAAACAGGTTGCCGATCTGGCGATGGCTGTTGGCGTCGTTGCCGATGCCGTCAAATTGCAGGTACGCGTAGCGCATGCCCGCATCGAAAGCCTTCTTGCAGAATTCCTTGCTCTTGGCGAATTCGATGCCGTTGGTCGCCGCCTGCACGCTGTTGTAGCCGATCTTGCGCGCGTGGGCCACCGCCTGCAAAAAGTAGGGGCTCATGGTCGGTTCGCCGCCGCTGAACTGCACCGACATCTGCCGGCGCGGCTTGATCTTCAGCGCGTTGTCCAGAATTTCCTGAATTTCGTCCCAGCCCAGCTCGTGCACGTATCCAACCTGGTTGGCGTCCATGAAGCACGGATCGCACATCATGTTGCAGCGGTTGGTCAGGTCCACGGTGAGCACCGAGCCTCGGCCATAACGCACCGTGCTCGAGCCATGCTTGTGAAGATCTTCGTCGTTGTGCGCCGGAATATCGCGGCCGGGGTAGCGCTGTTCGATCCAGTTCAGCCACTTCGAATCGATGGCCATCATGTCTTCGTAGTGGCCGTGCTGTGGGCAATCCTTGACCATCCACACCTGGCCGTCGCGCTCGATAATCTGCGCCTTGATTTCGCCCACCTTCTCGCTCATCAGATCGCGCCAATCCTTCTTGCCGGCGATGATCGACTCGCGCGCTTCCTTCACGCACGCGGGGCACAGAGAATCGGTCTGCCGCGGGAAGCCCAGTGTCGGCTTGGTCTTTTCCCAGCTCTTGAGCAGCGGCTTATCCGACCACTGCGGAGTTACCGACGGATTCGGATTGCGCTTGTTGAAATGCTGGATGGTGTTAAAGGTGATCGCCGCACTCTTGCACAGCACCCAATCCATCGATCTGAAAATCTGCGTAGTGACTCGATTCGCCATAAACCTCAACCCTCCACTTTCAAATACCGCTACCAGAATGCAGGCCTGATGAAAGCCCCGTTCAATCGTTCGAACAACTCACGAAGCGACTGCCCCCGGGGCAAGAAGTACTACCATAAAACGCTATCACGATAGGGCTGTTCTGCCCAATAAGTCTTTGAACTCCTATAGTTTACTGCTAAAGGCTACAGGTACCAGCGGCTTGCGGTGAACGGTCCGAATCAAGGGTTAAACGGCTGAAACCTGCCAGTGAGCGGGTAGGCTTCCTGCCCGTCAAAATGGTACTAGTAGGCGCGGGGCCCACTCGGATACCCAATCGTCCGTCGCCAAGCCTTAACGCCTGCCCTAATACAACGTCATCGACTAAGCGCAGGTCCAAAACTGTCTGATATTTTTTTGCAGGGAAATTTATTCATTGAGGACTGGTCGCAGTACCGCGATCACGAAGTGCGCGAAGTGTGAAGCTCCTTCGTCAAGTTGCAGCCAGCGCACCACGCAGTGCTCGGCCAGATATTTCGGCACGCGCGCTTCTGTGATTCCCAGATGCTCGGCGAGCTGCGCCGTGATCGAGTTGGCTCCCCGCTTGCCGGAGTTTCCGCGCAACATGGCGGCTACGGCGATCCGCAACGTCTGGCAGGATTCCACATAGTAATAGCTGGTCAAATCGGAATCCGTCAGCACAAATACGCCGGGACCAACCGGCGCAAGATTGGCTTCTTCCAGCTTTACCGCCGGGCAACTCAGCAATCGCCGGAACTGCATCTCCAGCAGCGAAATCCGCGACGACAAGCCCGGATCGCCATAACGTCCCTTGGGGCCCGGAACGCCCAGGTCTGGCATTGCTTCAACCGGTAGCGGCGGCATCGGCAGGCGGCCCGCCGTGCGCTGTTTTATATCCGGAGAATCTTCTTCGGTCGGCGCAATCGGCGCAACAGGTTCTGCCGTCGTGCGGCGATGAGTTGGACTCGTGGGCAGACGCGACCCGGTAGACTCCGACGCGGCCCCAGCCTTCCGACGGTTGCGCCCGCCGCGGCGTCCTCGCCTGCGGCGCCGCTTGTCAGCGGAATCAATTCCTGGATTACCCGCAGCCTGAGGCGCGGATTCTGCCGCGGTCTCACCACCTTCAGCGCCAGCTTCGGCCACCGACGGATCCGGCGAGGTGATGGCCTCAAACGCAGCCGCATTTTGTTCAAACGGCAACCCGGGCTCCGGCACAACAATGGAGACTGCAGCGACTACATCATCTTCGCCAGTGGAGTTCGACCCGCCCGTCGCGGCATCGCCGGCAGCATTGCCATCAGAATTGCCAGCAGACGCCCCGCCTGCCAGCCGCACTGCCGCTTCCTGCGCTTTTACTTTCCAGTCCGCGCGCCGGAAGCGTTCCGCGGCCACGCCGTACCATTTCGCCGCGTCCGCATTGACTCCCGTGGTTTCGAAAAATTTCGCCAGTTCAAACGCCGCCATGGCGTCATGGGTCTTCTCGTAAAGCGCCGACAATTGAACCGCGGGATCTTTTGAGGTGCGTGCGCGACGGATGCGCGCGGTGATTTGTTTCCAATCCGCCATAGGTGTTTGCATTGTAACAGCGCGAAGGGACCGCGCCTAGCAGCCGCACCCAGCTGGTTGTGCCCGTTTGGACGAGGCTTGGCGGCCTATTCTCCAGGCACGCGCAGTAGCCGGAATTTCAGCGCCCAATTTTGCACCCGTGGCCACAGAAACAGCATTGCGCCCAGGTAGGTCCCCAGCGTGTTAGTCACCAGGTCGATCATGTCCGAGGACCGCGGAGGCACAATGTACTGCAGCACTTCGATGGTCAAGCTGACTGCCGCGCCCGCCAGCACCGTCAACATTATCGCGAGCCGCCGCTCACGATGACGCCGCAGATATGCGAAACAAAGAAAACCCAACGGCACAAAGCCGCCAATGTTGATCACAATATCGCGGAGCGCCACCTTGTCCGGCGTTTCTTTCCACGGCGGCATCAGAAACGGCTTGTGCA
>JBBRZT010000171.1:0-8406 GCA_038236395.1 Candidatus Acidiferrales bacterium | reverse complement strand
GGATACGTATGTGTCCTGCTACCCGAATGCCGGACTGCCGGATGAAGAAGGCAAATACCTGGAAACGCCGACGACGCTGGCGGCGCAACTGGAAAAATTTGTGGATCACGGATGGCTGAATTTCATCGGTGGGTGCTGCGGAACGACGGAAAAACACATCCGCGCGATTGCCCAAATGGTGGAAGGCAAAAAGCCACGGGTAAGACCGGCGGAAACGCATCGCGCGATTTACTCGGGAATTGAAACGATTGAGGCCGACGATCAGACGCGGCCGCTGCTGGTGGGAGAGCGCACCAATGTAATTGGATCGCGATTATTCAAGAACCTGGTCGCGGAAGAAAAGTGGGAAGAGGCCAGCGAAGTAGCGCGGCGGCAAGTTCGCGGAGGAGCGCACATCGTGGATGTGTGCCTGCAAAGCACCGAACGCGAAGAAAAAAAAGACATTCAGCCGTTTTATGAAAAGTTGATTCGTAAGGTGAAGACGCCGGTGATGATCGACACCACCGACCCGTCGGCGATTGAACTGGCGCTTACGTACTGCCAGGGCAAGTCGATCATCAATTCCATCAACCTGGAAGATGGAGAAGAGAAATTCGAACGAGTCGTGCCGCTGGCGCGTGAATTTGGCGCTGCCGTGGTGGTGGGCTGCATCGATGAAGACAAACAGCAGGCGCAAGCATTTACGCGCGAACGAAAACTGGCGATCGCGCAGCGCAGTTACAAGCTGCTGACTGAGAAATACGGGTTGGGGCCAGAAGACATTATTTTCGATCCGCTGGTCTTTCCCTGCGCCACGGGAGATGAAAATTATATCGGCGGGGCGGTTGAGACCGTCGAAGGCATCCGTTTGATCAAACAGGCGCTTCCAGAAACGCGGACGATCCTGGGGATATCGAATGTGTCCTTTGGCTTGCCGGCCGGGGCGCGCGAAGTGGTGAATTCGGTATTTCTGTATTACTGCACCAAGGCCGGGCTTGATCTGGGGATCGTCAATACAGAAAGACTGGAACGATTCGCCTCGATTCCCGAGCACGAACGCCGGCTGGCGGAAAATTTGCTGTTCTCGCATCCGCCCACGCATGTGCCGGCTGATCATCCCCAGGCGGCACTGCTAGCGAACGTACCGGCCGACTGGCGCGAACAAAGCAAAGAACAAAAGGCGGCGGTCAATCAATACTACATCGCGGCTATCGCCGAGCATTTCCGCACCGCAACGAAAAAGCAGAAAGTCAGCGCAGCGGATCTGCCGCTGGACGAACGGCTGGCCAACTACATCATCGAGGGTACGCGAGACGGCCTGGTTGCCGATCTCGAAAGAAAACGCGCTGAAGGCGCAGCACCGTTGGACATTGTGAACGGGCCGCTGATGGCCGGGATGGCGGAAGTGGGGCGGCTCTTCAATGCCAACGAGTTGATCGTGGCGGAGGTATTGCAATCCGCCGAGGCGATGAAGGCCGCGGTCAGTCATCTGGAGCAATTCATGGAAAAAGCCGACACCGCGAAGCGCGGCAAGGTGGTGCTGGCCACGGTAAAGGGAGATGTGCACGACATCGGGAAAAACCTGGTGGAGATCATCTTCAAGAACAACGGATATGACGTAGTGAACCTGGGGATCAAAGTTCCGCCGGAAGAATTGATCAAGGCCTATGCGCAGCACAAACCGGACGCCATCGGGCTTTCCGGTCTGCTGGTGAAAAGCGCGCAACAAATGGTGATCACCGCGAGCGACCTGAAAGATGCCGGGATTGTCGTGCCTTTATTCGTGGGAGGCGCGGCGCTGTCGGCAAAATTCACGCAAACAAAAATTGCTCCAAGCTACGGTCAGGCGGTTTTTTACGCGAAAGACGCCATGACCGGATTGCGGCTGCTGAACGAGTTCATGGATCCCGACACGCGCGACACGCTGGTGCACGCCAACACCTTTTCGGGAAACGGTGTGAGCGTCTCCACGACAGTAAAAGTGCATGCGATTCCCGCTGCGACGCGCTCGCCCAAGGTGCGGGCGGACCTGCCCATTTCGGAGGTCGCGACACTGGAGAGAAAAGTTCGAGTAGTGCCGGACCTGCGCGAAATCTGGAGCTACATAAATCCCTTCATGCTGTACGGGCGCCACCTGGGCTTCCGCGGCGATTTTGCGAAACGATTCGCCGAGCGCGATGCCAAAGCGGTGGAACTGCACGAAAGCATGGAAGAGGTGAAGGCCGAAGCCACGCAGTTCATGAAGGTGCGTGCGGTATGGCAGTTTTTGGAAGCTGAGCGGGAGGGAAACTCCATTCGACTATTCGCCGCCGGCGCAACCGAGCCGTTGCATACATTTGAATTTCCGCGACAGCGCGCGGGAGACCAGCTGTGCCTCAGCGATTATGTTTTGCCGGCGGAAAACGGGAAGCGCGACCACATTGCATTGTTCGTGGTGACCGCAGGAGAGGGCGTGCGCGAACGTTCCGAGAAGGCCAAACAGGAAGGGCACTATTTCAAATCGCATGGCCTGCAGGCACTGGCGATCGAATCGGCGGAAGCCTGCGCGGAATGGCTGCACCGGCGAATACGCGAAGATTGGGGTTTTCCCGACCCGCCCGAGCTGACCATGGCGCAGAGATTCACGTCCCGTTACCGAGGCAAGCGCTACAGCTTTGGTTATCCGGCGTGCCCCAACCTGGAAGACCAGGCCGGGCTCTGGAAGCTGCTGAGGCCGGAGGAAATCGGTGTGCAATTGACGGAAGGCTACATGATGGATCCTGAAGCGAGTGTAAGCGCACTGGTCTTTCAGCATACGGATTGCACGTATTTCAGCGCCGTAGAAGGGGTTGAGGTGTAAATTCCGGCACTTCGCACCGCTCCTTTAAAGGCGAAGTGTAACGAGAAGGAGGCAGTACTTTGCCACTTCGCGGAACAAAAAGAGGCGAGGAGTTAGAGCACATGGAAGGCCCTGCATCTAAACCATTTAATATCTTGGGCCTACAAACTCGCACAGTAGTCAAATGGCCGGGCCACTGGTATGAAAGTTGCACCCATATATAACCGGACTATGGTGTTTAACTAAGAGACTCGTCTAAGGGTTACTAAAGGACTTAAGCGCGGGTCTTCGGGTCGCATGGTCGTTTACAGTCCGCCGGGTGGTAGATACACTTAGCGGATGTAATTGGTGGGTTTAGCGTCGTTTTCGCCAACCTGCCGTTTCGGGAACATCCGGGCCGAATGTCGTTGGAGGATGATGATGGATTATCGGATTTCCACGGGCCTGGTGCTGGCAGCCTTCATGATTTTCGGCGCTGCGGGAGCGAAAGCGCAGAACACAAGTTCGCAGGCGGCGGAACCAGCCGCGGCCGCACAGACATTACCTGCTACGGTTGAAGTCGATGCCGCCTATAAGATCGGACCTCAGGATGTGTTGCGTATTGACGTCTGGAAAGAACCGGAGATTTCGCGGGCAGTGCCGGTTCGTCCGGATGGAAAAATCACTTTGCCACTGCTCAACGATGTACAGGCCGCAGGTCTGACGCCGCAACAACTGGCCGCCAAGATCTCGGACGGCCTTAAGAAATTCATTACCAGCCCGCAAGTCACCGTCGGCGTGACAGAGATCAACAGCCGCCGGGTTTTTGTCACCGGCGAAGTGACGCGACCCGGCGCTTTTCCGCTGCTACCGAATATGACAGTGCTGCAGGCGCTGTCGAGCTCCGGCGGATTTACGCAATTTGCGCGCTTGAAAAACATCTACGTCTTGCGAATGGAAGACGGTAAACAGGTGAAACATCCGTTCAACTATAAGGACGCCATTTCCGGCAAGCACCAGGAACAGAACATCATGCTCGAAGGCGGCGACGTAATCGTAGTGCCGTAAAGGATGGAAATGAAAAGCTGGACCGCATCGTTATTGAAAATTGCTTCTCTGGCTGCTCTCGCCGGCGGCACGTTCTGCCCATCGGGAGTGGTCTACGCGCAGGAACAACAGGATGAAAACGCTAAGCCAAAACCTGCCGCACATGCGCCAATGATTGACCCCAACGACGAGCAGAATACGACGGACCCCAATGCGCTGCAGCCGGACACTACTCCTCTGACGGGCGCGCAAAGCCCTGGATTGGGGAGTACCGAGTTTCGCCATAGTTATTGGGTTCCAGGGTTTACAGTGGCAAACACCGCTCAATCCAATCCGTTCGGTGGAAACGGCGGTAATTCGGCCGGGTGGTTTGATACTACCTACCTCGCAGGAAACCTGAGTTTGTTGGAAAACTGGAGCCACTCTCACCTGGCGCTGAATTACTCGGGCGGCGGCTATTTCTCAACGGATAACTCGCAGGGAAGCGGTTCGTATCAACAGCTGGGAGTGGTCCAGTCTTTCAACTGGCAACGCTGGCAGTTAGCGTTTTTTGACGAGTTTGCCTATTTGCCGACGACACAATTCGGTTTTGGTGGCTTGTCTAATATCGGGGCTCCGGGCATCGGAGGCGTGCTAACACCCGGTGCTCCCGGACTCGGGAATCCTTACGTGCCCGATCAAAGCGTGCTGTTTTCCAATGGCCCGCGGTACAGCAATTCGTTTACAACGCAGGCGACCTACGAGTTGAGCCGACGTGGTTCCATCACTTTGGTGGGATCCTACGGCATTCTGCGCTTTACGGATTCGGGAAATATCGGTAATGACGACGCGATCGGGAGTATTGGGTACAACTACGTACTTTCGAAAAAAGATACTTTGGGAGTGTTGTATCGCTTTTCGGGTTACCACTTCATGGGGTTTCCTCAGGCGTTGGGCAACCATGTGTTCAACCTGGCATACAGCCGAAGGATCACCGGACGCCTGGCTTTTTCTCTTTTTGGCGGCCCGGAGATCACCACGTTCCGGATTCCGATCGGCACAAGCACCAGCCGAATTGACGGAGCGTTCGGAACTACATTTTCGTATGCGTTGAAGAGTGGCGGCTTAACTTTCGGATATTCACACGGGACCAGTGGCGGCAGCGGCGTGCTGCAGGGCTCTACTGAAGATCAAGTGAATGCCGGCGCGACCCGACATCTGAGCCGGCTTTGGACGGCCCGTGGAAATTTTGGATTCAGCCGAATCCACGCCTTTACGCCCTCTAACGCCCCTTCCACGCCGGGATTTAACTCTTACTATTTTGGCGCAGGGCTGGACCGTCCTCTGGGCCGCAACGCCAACCTGTCGTTTGGATATACGGCATACGTGCAGCAACTTAACGACGCGGCGTGTTTAGGTTGCGGAACGAGCACGCAACATCAGATTTCTGTCGGATTCAGTTGGCACACGCGACCCTTCGTGTTGCGTTAGCCGAATCAGGCGATTGGAATTCGCTTCAGCGCATTGCGGTGTGGGTGAGAAAGCAACCATGTACAAAAGCTTCTTCGGCCTAAAAGAAAACCCGTTCAACGTCAATCCAGATCCTCGCTATTTGTACCTCACCAAGCAGATTGAAGAGGCGCTGACCGGGCTGATGTACGGTATTCAGACGCGCAAGGGCTTCATTACCCTTACCGGCGAAGTGGGCACGGGTAAAACCACGCTGGTCAACCGCCTTTTGGATTGGCTGCGCCAGCGCCGGACGCGCACGGCGTTTTTGTTTAACTCGCGGATGAATACCAGCCACCTGTTCGATTTCATCCTATCGGAATTCGATATTCCGTGCGAGACGCGCACCAAGAGCCAACAGTTGATGAAATTGAACCAGTGGCTGCTGGACCGCTATCGCGCGGGAGAAACAGCGGTGCTGATCGTCGACGAAGCGCAGAACCTGACCTATCCGGTGCTGGAAGAGATCCGCTTGCTGACCAACCTGGAGACTTCGACGGAGAAACTTCTGCAGATTGTCTTGTCGGGCCAACCCGAACTGGAAGACAAATTGAGATTGCCGCAATTGCGGCAGTTGAAACAACGAATTACGCTGCGCTGCAAGACCGAGCCGCTCACGAAAGAACAGACCCACGCTTACATTAACGAGCGGCTGCGCATTGCGGGAACCAACGGCGAGCCAATCTTCACTCCCGAGTCCATGGACACGGTTCATATGTATTCTCTGGGTATCCCGCGCGTCGTGAATCTGCTTTGCGAACACTCCCTGATCAACACGTACGCGGAGCAGGAGCGGCTGGTAACTCCAAAAATAGTGGAAGATATCGCGCGCGAATTTCAGCTGGACGAGATCGATCCGATTGCGCCGCCGGCGTCTTCGGAGCGCATCGATCGCATCGATAACGACGTGTACAATTCGGAGTCATTCGTGCAGAACCTCGGCGAGGCCCTCTCCAGATTTCGGATCAGCTCGCCGGGCGTAACCACCTCACGCCAGAAGAAATAAGAACTTTTGGGCTGACTGCTGCCTGGAAGTTCCTGACGGTGGTGTCTCAGGCGTCATGTACCGAAACGCGTAAGAACTATCCCTTACAGATTTTCCTTCAAACGAAATATGCCACAATTATCTCGCGTCCACGTGGGGCCGCAATGCTCAACGATATCTATTACCTCCTTAAACCATTCATACCGTGGCAGATTCGCCTGGCCTTGCGACGGCGAAGGGCTGCGTCGCGGCGTGAGCGCTACAGTCAAGTATGGCCGATTGACCCACAATCGGGCGCGAAACCCCCGGGGTGGCCAGGCTGGCCCGAGGGCAAGCAGTTCGCGGTAATCCTTACCCATGATGTAGAAGGATCGAAAGGCCTCAGCCGCGTCCCGCGATTGATGGATCTCGAAGTGGGCCATGGCTTTCGTTCCTCCTTCAACTTCGTGCCAGAAGGCGAATACTCGGTTCCACCCGACTTGCGCGCAATCCTGATCCAGCAGGGATTTGAAGTAGGCGTGCATGGCCTGCAACATGATGGAAAACTGTACGCTTCGAAACGGGAGTTTGCCGACAAGGCGAAGCGTATCCAGAAATATTTGCTGGAATGGAACGCCCGGGGATTTCGCTCGCCGCTGATGCAGCATAAATTGCCGTGGCTGCACAAGCTGGGCGTGGAATATGATGCTTCCACTTTTGACACGGATCCGTTTGAGCCGGAACCCGACGCGGTGGGCACTATATTTCCGTTCTGGGTCCCGGGACCCAACGACAGCGGTTTTGTCGAACTTCCTTACACACTTCCGCAAGACTTCACGCTCTTCGTAGTTCTGCGCGAGCCCAACATCGAGACCTGGAAGAAGAAACTCGACTGGTTGGCGGAACGCGGGGGCATGGCGCTGCTGAATACCCACCCGGATTACATGTGCTTCGAGGGCGCCCAAAGTAAGGATGAATTCCCGGTGGGGCTTTATGATGAATTCCTGAGCTACATCCGCGAAAAGTATGAGGGGAAATACTGGTCGGCCAATCCGCGGGAGGTTTCGCGATTTTATTGCGCCAGCATGCCGAAGGAAGCTCGTAATTCACGAAAGAAAGTATGCATGCTGGTGCATAACAGCTACGAAACGGACAACCGCGTGAGGCGCTACGCCGAAGCGCTGGCGAAGCGCGGCGATCACGTGGACGTGATTGCTTTGGCAGGGGGCAGCGTTCCGGTAGGATCCGAGGAAATCAGCGGTGTTACCGTCTATCGCGTGCAGCACCGGGTGCGGAATGAACGGGGTAAGTGGAGTTATGCGTGGAGATTGTTGCGATTCCTGTTTTTGTCGTCCGTTTTTCTGACCCGGCGGCACCGGGAGCTTCGGTACGACGTGGTGCACGTCCACAATCTTCCGGATTTTCTGGTGTTTGCGGCGTGGTATCCGAAACTAACGGGCACGCGGGTGATCTTGGACATTCACGACATCGTTCCGGAATTATTCGCGAACAAGTTCGATACTAAACCCGGCGATATCTATTTTGAATTTCTGAAATTCGTGGAAAAAGCGTCCGCGGCATTTGCGGACTTTGTGATCGTTTCGAATCATTTGTGGTACGAGAAGCTGGTATCCCGGGCAGTTTCCAAAGAAAAGTGCACAGTGTTCCTGAATCACGTAGATTCCGCGCTTTTTTACCGCCGCGAGCGGACGCGCATGGACGACCGGATCATCATTATTTTCCCGGGGAGCTTCCAGTGGCACCAGGGATTGGATATCGCCATCGAGGCCTTCGCGTTGGTACGCAAGCAAGTGCCAAATGCCGAGTTTCACATTTACGGAGGGGGCGACGAAAAGACCGAATTGATGGAACTGCGGGATCGATTGGGCCTGACTGAGAGCGTCAAATTTTGCGGCAGCGCCTCTCTGGAGCAGATCGCGGATGTAATTTCGAACGCCGATCTGGGAGTTGTTCCAAAAAGAGCGGATTCGTTTGGAAACGAAGCGTACAGCACAAAGATCATGGAGTTCATGTCGCAGGGCGTTCCGGTCGTACTTTCGCGCACCAAAATAGACAATTTCTATTTTGATGATACGGTGGTGCGCTTCTTTGTGTCCGGGGATGTGCAGGC
>JBBRZT010000170.1:0-8418 GCA_038236395.1 Candidatus Acidiferrales bacterium | reverse complement strand
TCCGGCGGCGCGGACGGATGCGAGTAGTCCGATTTATGGGATGCCGATATTGGATGTGGATAAGGCGCGGACGGTGATGGTGATCAAGCGGGGGATGAGCGCGGGGTTTGCGGGGATTGATAATCCGCTTTATTACGATCCGAAGACGCTGATGTTGTTTGGGGATGCTAAGGCGTTTGTGGGTTCGATTGTGCGGGAGATTTCGGGTGGGGGTGGCGGGCACTAGTAAGATTCGGAAACAACTAAGTCAAAGACCGCACCCTTCGCAAATGCGGCGAAGGATGCGGCACCCCCGTTAGGAGTTGGGATCCACTTCCTCCACTTAACCGAAGCACTCCTGGATTGAAATTCTCTTCCTTCATTACCAAAACCCCCACACGCAAATTCGACGCTTGGGACACCCAGAATCAACAGCGAACAGCAGATTCCTCACCCGCCTGGAAAAGGCGGCGGGTTCGGAATGACGCGCGCGTTCAGGTGCGGCGGTGGAAGACTTAAGGCTAGGAGGCTTTTTCGCGGGACATGATTAGGTAGTCGGCGTACGGGCCTTTGAAGTCTTCGATTTTGCCGGATTTGAAGTGCCAGATGCGGGTGGCGACTTCGTCGAGGACGCCTTCGTCGTGGGTGACGAGTAACACTGTGCCGTCGTATTTTTGCAGCGCAATATTCAACGCGTTGATGGATTCGAGATCGAGGTGGTTTGTCGGCTCGTCTAGGACCAGGAAATTTGGTTTCTGGAGCATTAGGCGGCAGAAAATCATGCGCGCGATTTCGCCACCGCTTAGCGCCTTGGTGGGCTTGAGGGCGTCTTCTCCGCTGAAGAGCATTTGGCCCAGCAAGCCGCGAATTTCTTCCTGGGTGGATTGCGGATTGAACTGCCAGAGCCATTCGATGGCGGTGTAATCGGAGACGACGGAGTCGCGATGGTCTTGCGCGAAGTAGCCCACCGTTACTTCGTGGCCCCACTTCACGCTGCCGCCGTCCACCGGGAAAACTTTGTCGGCAGGATCGATGAAGCCTTCGGCGTTGCGGATCAGGGATTTCAGTAAGGTGGTTTTGCCGGTGCCGTTGCGGCCGGTGAGGGCGATTTTTTCTCCGCGGGTGACGCTGGCGGAGAAAGGCTTGATGACTTTCAGGTCGTCGTAATTTTTAGCGATGCTCTTGATTTCGAGCGGGTGGCGGCCGGAGCCGCGTTCTATGGCGAACTTGATGTAGGGGCGAGCAATATTGGAGCGGGCCAGCTCGGTGGTTTGCAGGCGCTCGACCTCTTTTTTGCGCGAGGTGGCTTGTGCGGATCGGGTGCCGGCGGAAAAACGGGCGATGAAGTCGTTGAGCTGGGCGATTTTTTTCTCGCGGTTGGCGTTGTCGGTTTCGATGCGCGAGCGAATCTGGGTTTTGGCCATCACCATTTCGTCGTAGCCGCCGTTGTACATGATGACGGTTTCGTAGTCGATGTCGGCAGTATGGGTGCAGACGCTGTTGAGAAAATGGCGATCGTGAGAGATGACGATCAGCACGCCTTCGTATTCGAGCAAATAATTCTGGAGCCAGTGGACGGAATCGAGGTCGAGGTTGTTGGTGGGCTCGTCCAGGAGTAACGCCGGCGGATTGCCGAACAGCGCTTGGGCGAGGAGGACGCGCACTTTTTGTCCGCCCTGGAGTTCGCCCATGAGTCGTTCGTGAAGGGTGCTTTCGACGCCGAGGCCGTCGAGGAGAATGGCGGCATCGGCTTCCGCGGTGTAGCCGCCTTCTTCGCCGACGATGCCTTCGAGTTCACCGAGGCGCATGCCGTCGGCGTCGGTGAGCGTGTCGTGGGGCTTGGAGTAGAGTGCGTCGCGTTCTTCGAGGGCTTTCCAGAGCGGGGCGTTGCCCATGATTACCGTGTCGATGACGCGAAACTGGTCGAAGGCGAACTGGTCCTGGCGAAGGATGCCGAGTTTTTTGGGGCGAGTGATGGAGCCCTTGGTGGGGTCAAGGTCGCCGGTGAGAATTTTCATCAGGGTGGACTTGCCGGCACCGTTGGGGCCGCTGATGGCGTAGCGGCGGCCGTCGAGGAAGGAGCAGGTGACATCCTCGAAGAGGATACGGGGGCCGAAGCGCATGGAAACGTTGTCTACGTAGAGCATCTCTGAATAATTATAGCGTGTAATGGGGGTTTTCGTGGAATGCGCGAAAGTTTGGGCTGTCGCGCCAGTGGTTGCTGAGATCAGCTGAACAGCAGATTCCTCACCCGCCTGGAAAGACGGCGGGCTTCGGAATGACGGCCTCAGTTGCTGGTGATGTGAGAACACCTAAGGCGCTGTCGACATGAGAACGTCTAACGGTGCTTGCGTAGGCGCGCGGGGTGAAGTTAGACTGCGCCGCGCATGCAATTCCAGGGGCAGGGTTCTCGCGAGCAGGTTGCGGTTGGTGGCAAAGAGCCTGGCTTGGGTGGGTTTTGGGCGTTGATTGCTACGCAGTTTCAGGGGGTGTTTAGCGACAACGCGCTGAAGTGGCTGGTTAGTTTTCTGGTGCTGGAGACTGCTGCTTCGAAGGAGCAGCGGGATTTGTGGTTTGTTTTGATTGTGCCGCTGCTGTTCTCAGTTCCCTTCCTTTTGTTTTCCATCCCTGGCGGATTTCTGGCCGATCGATTCAGCAAGCGAACGGTGACCGTCGCGACGAAGGCGGGCGAGGTTTTTGTAATGCTACTGGCGACGTGGGCGCTGGCGCGCGGGAGCATGGGTTGGGCTGGAGCAGCGCTGTTTCTGGCCTGCACGCAGGGGGCGTTTTTTGGGCCGACGAAATACGGATTACTGCCAGAGCTGTTGCCGGAATCGAGGTTGAGCTGGGGAAACGGGATTATAGAATTCGGCACGCTGTTCGCGGCGATTATCGCGGCCTTGGGCGGCGGGTATCTGGCGCATGCGTTTCGCGGGAGGCAGGTCTGGTCCGGCGTGATTTTTGTGGCACTGGCGCTGATCGGACTGTTCACCAGCTTCGGGATTTCGCGGGTACCGGCCGCTGATCCGACGCGAAAGTTTGACTGGAACGTGGCGCGGGAGTTTTTCTCGGAAGTGCGGCACATGCGCAGAGACCGGATGTTGTTGACGGCCGTGGTGGCCAACACATTTTTCTGGTTTCTAGGCTCGCTCCTTCTGCTGAATATCTTGCTTTACAGCGCGGATGTGCTTTTTCTGGACGAGGCGAGGAGCAGCTATTTGCTGGCGGGGTTAAGCCTGGGGATTGGGATTGGGAGCCTGGCGGCGGGATTCGTTTCGGGGAAGAAGATTCAGATGGGGATGGTGTTGCCGGGGCTGGGCGGGATTTTTCTGATGGCCGTCCTGCTTTCTTGGACGGGAATCGGGTTCACGACCGTGCTGGGGTACCTGACGTTGCTTGGTTTTGCAGGCGGGTTTTTTGTGGTGCCGATCAATGCGCTGATCCAGAGGCGACCGGCTCCTGAGGAGAAGGGCCGGACCATCGCGGTGGCGAATCTGCTGTCATTTATCGGTGTGGCGCTGCAGCCGGTGGCACAGTTTGCGATGATCCGGCTGGGGCACCCGAATCCGGCGAGAGTGTTTCTGATCGCCGGCGCGGTGGCGGTGGCAATGGGGGTGGTTTTGACACAAATGATGCCGGAATTGTGGGTTGATGCCCTGGACTGGACGGGGCTGAAACGAAGGGTTACCCTGTAGGCCGTTTGGCAGGGCCCTCCTACCCAAACTTTCAGTCGAGGATTTGACCTTCATGGCCAGCGTCACCACCCTACCCGCCCACACCCGGGTAGAACACCGCGAACTTTCCGATTCGATGGACCGCGTGCGAGAAGAACTAGAAAAGGTGCGCTCCTCTCCCGATGCGGACAATGTGCATGATTTGCGGGTGGCGATACGGCGATGCCGGTCGGTAGCGAAGGTCTTTGAGGAGATTGATCCCGATCCGGCGTGGCCGGAGATGCGCAAGACGGCGCAAAAACTGTTTCGGGCCCTGGGCGCGCTACGGGATTCCCACGTATTGGCGGAGAGAATTAATTCTTTGGCGAGCGCCAGCGATCCAGTGCGAGTGCACATGCTTGGGCTGCTGGAGGCTGAGGAACCGAAGTTGCGCGATGAGGTGCTGCGGGTGGCGGGCAAGTTCGATGGGAAGGCCTGGGAGCATTTGCAGCGGCGATTGCGGCAGCGGGTGCGCTTCATTCCAGTGGGTGGATTGGCGGCGGAGTGCCTGGCGTGGGAGCGATTTGAGGAGATCAAGCAACTGCACGCGCATGCGCTGCGCAGCTCGAAGGCGAAGCCGTGGCATGAGTTGCGAATTGGATTGAAGAAGCTGCGCTATACGGTGGAGGCGCTGCTTCCGGTGCATTATGCGGCGTGGAGCGAGAACCTGAAGCGGCTGCAGGATTTGTTGGGCGATATTCACGACTTCGACGTGCTGGCGGAAAAGGTGAAGGGCCAGACGGAGTTGCCGGGAGCGGCGCGGAAATCATGGAAGGATAACTTGCAGGAGGAGCGCGGTAAGCGGGTGCAGACTTACCGGCAACTGACATTGGGGAAAACCAGTATTGGGAACAAGTGGCGGCACGCTTTGCCGCATGGGGCGCGGCTTGAGGCGGCATCGTTTGCGCGGCTGCAGGCTGCTGCGCGCGCGGCACAGTCGAGACCGCGGAAGGCGGCGAGGGTGGCGCGGATTTCGCTGCGCGTATTTGATTTGTTGCGGCGGGCGGGAGCGGCGCCATTGTTTGCGGAGCCGAATATGCGGCGCGAACTTCGCGCAGCGGCGCTGTTGCATGGGGTTGGACAAGACGCGAAGCATCCTCGCAAGGCGGCGCGGAAGTTTCTGTTGGGCATGACGGTTCCTCCGCGCTGGACGCGCGAGGATTGGGAATTGGTGGCGTGGGCAGTGCGTTTTCATCGTGGGGCAGAGCCTTCCGCTTCCAACGAGAAGTTTACGGCGCTGAGTCCTTTTGAGCAGGCGCAGATTCGAGCGCTGGCTGGGGTGATTCGGCTGGGGCGAGTGCTGCATAAGTGCGGGGTGGAGTCAGCGACGGGATTCAGGATTGAGAAGTCGGAAGAGGCGGTTACGCTGTCGATTCCGAAATTGGCGGATAGTGTAGAGGCTGCGGCGACATTGGCTGCGGGGAAGCATTTGTTGGAGACGGCGTTGGGTAAGGCGGTGGTGTTGCGAGCGGCGGAGACTAAATCTAAGGTGGTGGCGTTGCCGGCTCCGCGGGAAGTTTTGTATGCGGTGGCGGGGGCTTCGGATTAGTTTTTCCCCTTAGTCATTCCTTGTAGCGATTCCCTTTCGACAGATTACTTTGCGGCGCGGCGGAGGAGCTTTGGCGTGGCTAGCCAGAGGAATTCCGCGCTAGGCGGGGATATGCGTTTCAGCTTGATGCCGGCGACGCCGGCTTTTTTCAGGGCGGTGAAGTGGTGTTTGCTGGTGAAGGCGGCGGCGATGAGTTCGTCGAGTTGGGGAGCGTGGCCGAAACAGAAGATCGTTGAGGAGTGTTTGTCTTTGGCCAGTTCGCGGAAGAAGAGAGTAGGTTCGGCGCCGGGTAGCAGTGCATCGGCCTGGCGGATTTTCTGTTTTGGGTAGCTGAGGGCGGCAGCGAAGATTTCTGCCGTTTGCATGGCGCGGACGTAGGGGCTGGAGATTAGCAGGTCGGGAGTGATGCCGAGGGCTGCTACGCCCTTGGCGACCTGGCGGGTTTTCTTGATGCCGTCTTCGGTGAGGTAGCGCTCGGGGTCGGGCGGGCATTTGGGGTCTTCGCGGTCGATGGCGATGCCGTGACGGACGATGTAGAGATCCATTTAGTTGCTCCCTGTGTTCTGATCAACGACTCCTGCGTTTACTGCACTCGTGTTATCCGCGTCATCATGCGGATTGGCGGAAATAGAGGCGGACGTGGAACTCTTTTTCGAAGAGGTCAGCGCTACGGGCGGCGTCGCGAAGGTCTTCGGCGGCGTCGCCGCGGGCTTTTACCTGAACGCCTACGGCGCCGCGCTGGAAGGAGGCGTGGATGTTGGTGACGCGCTGGCGGTGGGAGTGGTCGAGTCCCTCGGCGATGCGAAGGATGGCGGCGAGGCGGCGGGTCATGCGCTTGTCGACGTTCGATAAGGACGCGTAGGCCTCGTGATGACCTGCCGGTTCGGTTTTGCGGTTGTGGTAGCGGACTAATGAGGCGACTACGGCGCGGTCACGGCCTGCGAGTCCGGGCATGTCACCATTGAGGGCGAGATATTCGCCGTGCTTGTGATGGCCGTGATGGCTGACGGTGTGGCCGATGTCGTGAAGCAGAGCGCCGGATTCGAGCAGGACGCGAGATTGCGGCGGGAGATGATGAGCGGCCTGCAGGCGATCGAAGAGCAGGATGCTGAGCTCGCGGACGTGCTCGGCGTGAGGCTGGTCGTATTCGAGACGGCGCGCGAAACTGCGCGTGCTGGCGATGAGTTGGCGGGCGGCGGCGTTGTAGCGATGCGGCTCTTTGCGCGAGAAGGCGTCGTGAGCGATTTCCTGGAGAATGCCGTCGCGCACGCCGACCGCGGGAATGGCCATGCAGCGGACGTTGAGGTAGCGGCCGAGAGTGATCAAGACAATGGAGGCGATGCCCATGACGTCGGCGCGGTCGCGGCGCACTCCATAAGCTTTCATGCGCTGGCGAACGTCGCGCTTCAAAATGTCGGGGAGACGATCACGGAGGAGCGAGAGCTGCAGCATGGGTAAGCCATGTTCGCGCGGACCGGGAGCGATCCCCGCGAGAGTTTCCGCGTTGCCGCCGAGAGCGACGGCGATTTGTTCGCCGAGGTTGGGGCGATTGGGCAATTTGGATTCGAGGAGCGCGCGGACATATTTGCGCACCAGCTCGGCCTGCGAAGGACGGATGACGCCGGGAAGATTCAGGGTGGTCATGAGGCGGACGGTGCCGACGCCGAGATGGGCGCTTTGCTCGACAGAACGATCGCGCAAGATGCTGAGCTCCAGGCTGCCGCCGCCGAGGTCGATGATGCAGCGCGGCGGGGCTTCGGGGCCTAAAGCGGCGAGAACGGCTTCGCGGCCGAGGCGGGATTCTTCCGCGGCGCTGATGACTTCCAGGGAGATGCCGGATTTTTGTTTAATCCTGCGGAGGAACGCGTCGCGATTGCGAGCTTCTCTGGAAGCGCTGGTGGCCACGCCGCGATATTTCGTAACGCCGAAGTCATCCATGATTTCTTTAAAGTGGCAGAAGGCTTTCACGGATTTCTTGAAAAGTTTTTCGCTGAAGCGGTGGCGGAGGAACACGCCTTCTCCAAGGCGAAGCGGGTAACGCTCGTCGTGGAGCATTTCGATGTCGAGCGCGGAATACGCGCGAGCCACGGAGAGGCGCACGGCATTGGAGCCGGCGTCGATGGCGGCGATGTTTACCGGATCAGACATATGTGGAGTTTAACGCCAGAGATGGGCGAGCGCGGCGCTGGGAGTGTATTTGGTAGCGCGGATGCCCAACTGTTCGCCGATGCGGTGGCGAAGCTGCTTGTTGACGGCGGAGACACTGGCTTCACCATCGAGTTCGATAAAGCTGTGGCGCTTGGCCATGACCTCGAATTCGCGCTTGATCATGGTCTGGTAGCGGATAAAGGACCAATAAAGATCGTGAGAGAGCGACATGTCGCGGCCGGCTTCCCAATAACTGATGGCCTGGGATTTTTTGAATTCGCGGCCGAAAGCGGTTTCGGGGCGGACGTTGAGCCAGAAAGTGAGATGCGGGCGGAGAGCCATGGCGTAGAGGCCGCTCATATAATCGCGGTTGATGCCGCGGACCACGCCGCGGGCGATGAGAGTAAAAATAAAGCGGTCGGCGAGGACGACTGTGCCGGAGCGTAACGCGGGCAAGATGCGATGCTCGACCTGATCGAAGAAGTCGGTGGCGTACATGAGGGCGAGAGTCAGGCGGGTGACGGCGTTTTTGGC
This sequence comes from Candidatus Acidiferrales bacterium, assembly GCA_038236395.1. Classification (GTDB taxonomy): domain Bacteria; phylum Acidobacteriota; class Terriglobia; order Acidiferrales; family UBA7541; genus Acidiferrum. The sequence continues at coordinate 495 of JBBRZT010000170.1, read as the reverse complement.
GAGCAACTGGTCGATATCGCGGCCGACCAGATTGGAACGGCGCAGGCCGCTGGTCTGGACGGCGAAGCCTTCGGATTCGAGCCATTCCTGAAGCAAGGTGATTTGCGTGGAGCGGCCGGAGCCGTCCATGCCCTCGATGACTACGAGGGTGCCGGTGATCTCGGCGGGGTCGAAGCCGACGAGCGGCTCGCCGAAGAAATAGTGAGAGGCGGCTTCCTCGAGCTCCGCGACGGTTTTGGCAGGGGGAGCTACGATGGATGGAGCGTGATGGTCAGCGGGTTCGGCCGCGGCGGGGAGTTTTTCTTTTTCCCGGTCCTTTTCTTTTTCCTTATCGCGATCTTTATCGTGGTCTTTTTCCCGCTCTTTTTCGCGGTCGCGATCTTTTTCTTTGTGTCCGTCTTTGTCGTGATCAGGCATGGTCACTCGGCTTCCTGGACGCGTGGAGCGAAACGTTTGAGATCGATTTTGGAGGCCACGATGTCGCGCATCTGTTTT
>JBBRZT010000169.1:0-8426 GCA_038236395.1 Candidatus Acidiferrales bacterium | reverse complement strand
GAAGAGTGCGCCGCGATTCGCGATCTGGTGAGCGACCTGCTCAGCAAAGGGCGCATGAAAATTCTTTTCAATCTCGCGGAGGTCGACTATATCGATAGCGCGGGGTTAGGCACGATGGTGAGCGTGTTCACGAGCGTGAAGAATCAAGGTGGACAATTAAAGCTGCTACATCTTAAGGACAAAATTCGCGGACTGCTACAGATTACGAAGCTGTATACCGTCTTCGACGTGATGGACGATGAGACGACGGCTATTCAGTCTTTCGGGCAATCGGCGACGGCAACCGGATAGTTTTAGAAAACACTCACTCGAGGATAACCGGTGTTCCAGGAAAAACGACGCACCCCCAGAATTCCATTCGTAGCTGTCGCGGAACTCGCTGAAATGGAGTCCGGGGCAAGCCTGACGGGACAAGTCAGCGAACTCAGCGCGTATGGCTGTTATGTGGAGATCCCGAGCGCTCTTCCGATCGACACCACGGTGACAATTAAAATTTTCGCCGATGCGGAATGTTTTGAGGCCAAGGCCAAAGTTATCTACGCGCATCCCAACTTCGGAGTGGGGCTGGTATTTCAGGAATTGTCGTTACAAAACGGAAATCTCCTGCGCCAATGGCTTCTCAAGGCGACTCAAGGATAATTCATTTCCCCAAAAAGTCCGGATTGACTGTTATTGGATTTTTGAGTATTCGGCTTTGGCCTGCTTCAGGACAGGTATGTCCGGATCGGCCTCTTTCCACAAGTTCAAGAAATTCTCGTAGGCAGCCCGGGACTTGGATGTGTCGCCCGCGAGGGCGTACGAACGCGCGAGCCCAAGATGGGCGAGGGCGCCGATTGGTTCGTTGACGACGATGCCGGGCCAATCCACGATTTTCTGAAACTCCGCCGCCGCTTGAGTTCCCTGACGAGCAGCGAGAAAGGCCTGGCCGCGCACATAAACGGGGTAGAGGCTGGTCCAGTAGGTACTGTTGCCAGAAACTCCCAGTTCATAGGGCGAGGCAATGGCAAGCGCTTCCACGGCCTTGGCTGCGCCTCCCGGTGAATTGAGCGCAATCTGCGCGTGAAGAGTCGGCAGGTAATTAAAGCGCACAATGGTGTCATCCGGAAAACGTTTCGCCAGATCATCCGCGAAAGCCGCGGCGTATGCCGAATTGCCGATCAAGGCCAACGCCAGGGCGGTGGCGTACTGCGCGTCGCGACCGATGGAGTTGGCAAGGGTGGCGGAAGCGTGCGCGCGGGCTTGCGGCACATTGCCGTAGAGCGCTTCCCACAAAGCTGCGGCGGCTTCGCAGCCTGCCTGCATTTCTTTTTCACCGGCTTGAGCGGCAGAGGCGGCGGCCTGGCGAGAGAACTCGCGAGCGGCGACGAGTTTTCCGGAATAAGCCGCGGTGTCGGCCTCCATATAAAGCATGAGATTTTCTTTTCCGGGCTTGCCCATGGCCCAGGCAACCTGCTGGGCCATGCCCGGCAGATCGTTTTTCAGGAAAGCGAGCTGATACATATTGAGGCGGAGATCGCCTGAATCGAGATTTTTTGAGAGAGCGTCGTCCGCGGCGGCGCGAGCTTCGTCGAGGCGTTTTACGTGGACGTAACCGATGACGAGATTGCCCGCGTTCAAACTCTCCGAGGGACTCATACGACTGGCTTCGCGAAATTCTCCGAGGGATTTGTCGTATTGCCCGAGAGTCTGGTAAATGACACCGAGATTGGTGGGCGGCACCTGTTCTCGCGGATAAACTTGCGCCCAGAACTCGTAGGCCTGGCGGGCTTTTTCGAGGTCGCCGGTTACGAAATGATAGTAGTGGGACTCAATATAAAATTTTTCCCATTCACTGACATGATTTCGCAGCTCGTAGGCTTTCCTGGTGCTGTCAGACGCGAGACTTTTCTCTCCAAGATTGTGGTACACGGTTCCGAGCATGGCATGGGCCATGGCGAATTTAGGATCGAGCTCGATGGAACGCTTGAGCAGCGGAACAGCGTCGGTAAAGTCGCCCTTTACCTGCATGGTTTTCCTGCCGAGACTGTAGGCCTGCAAAGCTTCGAGAGAAGGCGTGGTGGCTTGCTCGATGGGCGTGTCCAGTTTCTGGACGGTCTTGAGTGATTCGCCGAGTTTTTCGCGGAGGGTGGTGGAAACTTCGCCCAGTTCTTTCAAGACGTTTTCCTTGCCGTTGGCGGTGACCTGTTCGCGCGCAAGGTAATCACCGGTCTGACAATTTACGGCGTTGACGCCGATCACGTACTGACTGCCCAGGTTGGAAATGGAGCCATTCAAGTAAACCTTGCTTCCAGCACGCTGGCAAATATCGCCGATGACGTCGGGCGTCAGCTTACTTTCCGGCGAACGGCCCATGAGGCGCAGTGTTTGCTGGATGCGCTGCTCGGAGACCAAGCTGAGGAAGGGAGATTGTTGCAACTGCGCTGCGAGGCCCTGGCGCAGAGTGTCGTCAAAGATGGCGTCTCCGGTTTTGTTGCTGAAGTCCGCCAGGATGATGGTGTCGGCCTGGCCTAGAGCGCGGGCGTGACGCGTGTTATAGAAAAATCCCGCTACCGCCAGAAAGACGACCAACAGCGCAGCGACTGCTGCCAGTTTTTTCCAACTGTAGGCGCGGGCAGGCTGAACAGGTTCGCTCACTAACACCGGGACCGGTGCGGTGGTTGTCTGGGTAATCTGGCCGGATTCGGTTTCGCGTTTGAGTTGCTGCAACTCGGAGCGGACGGCCGCAGCTGTGGAGTAACGAAGGTTTCTGTCTTTCTCGAGGCACTTGTTGATGATTTCTTCGAGCCTGGCAGGAATCTGGGAATTTGTGCTGGAAACCGAAAGGGGAGGGCGGGTGAGAATGGATTCGATAATCGCGCCACCGGTTTTGCCGCCGAAAGCCTGGCGCCCGCTGGCCATTTCGTAAAGAAGCAGCCCGAGGGCAAATATGTCGGTGCGCGGGTCCAGAGTGTCGCCGCGAATTTGTTCTGGCGACATGTATGCGGGAGTGCCACTGATAACCCCGACGATGGAGACGGGTTCTTCGGGCCTGGACGAGGAGTCGCCGAGATCGGCGTGCAGCGGATTTTTCGGGATGAGTTTGGCCAAACCGAAATCGAGAATCTTGGCGAGTCCGCGCCTGGTGATGAACACGTTGGAAGGCTTGATGTCGCGATGAATGATGCCTTCGGCGTGGGCTACGTCCAGAGCGTCGGAAATTTGAATGCCGAGGTCGAGAACGCGTTCTATAGGCAACGCCTGGCGATGAATGTAGTGGCTCAGCGTTTCGCCGTCGACAAACTCCATGGCTATAAATGGCTGGTGATCCTGTTCGCCGATGTCGTAGATGGTGCAGATGCCGGGGTGATTGAGAGCGGAGCAGGCGTGCGCTTCGCGGCGAAAACGCTCCAGCGCCTGGGGATCCTGCAGCATATTTTCGGGAAGAAATTTCAGCGCGACGGCGCGCTCCAGACGGGTGTCCATCGCTTTGTAGACCACACCCATGCCGCCGGCGCCGAGTTTTTCCAGAATGCGATAGTGAGAGTAAGTCCCGTCAATCATTGTGGAGCCCGCGCCTTAAACGTGCGCGAAACAAATCACAAGGTCTGATCGTTCAGAGCGGCATCCTCCGCGGGTTTGGGCCTATCCACGTTGGGTGGCTTCGGGCACCCCAGCACGCTGAGGATACGCGAGCCCTCGCCGTATGTTCCCAGGTCGGGAAGAGATTCCAGTTCAAAGGTGACATTTTTGTTGCAGACGGTGCAGACCAGCGCGCCGTAGGCGGCGCCGTCTTTTTGCACGAACATGTTGTAGCGCATCACGCGTTCGCAACAAACGGGAACCCAGACGTTAGGACTTTCCACTGGACTCATACGTCCACCTATCCAAAAAGCGAGTTCCCGGATTGTACATTAAAACTGAGTGGCAACCCGCAAACAATCCCGAAGCCAAAAGGCCGCGGCCCGGCGGTCATCGACCAGATTGAAAGTGAATTACTGCGGAAAAACTGCAGAGGAAAACATTGGGAAATCGACAGGTGATATGGCGCGCCCGGTGAGGGTCGAACTCACGACCTTTAGCTTCGGAGGCTAACGCTCTATCCATCTGAGCTACGGGCGCGCGGCAGAAAAATCGTTCGGCGAATTTCATTTACCGAGTGCTATTCGGCACAAACGGCAAACGAACATATAACCGAACACCGCTATTCTAACCTCTAGCGCAATGACGCGCTACAAACACATCTTGCAGAAAGGATGCACGTGGCGGGGCGACGCGTGGTGATGCAATTCACGGCTCATCCTTTCGCGCGGGTTTTTATGTCTTTGGCCAGCTTTTCGATTTCTTCGGCTTTTTTGACCATGGCAAGCGACAGGACTTTAGCGGAGTCGGTCCTTTCCACTTCTTCTTTTAGCTCGCTGGCCAACTGAAAGAGCTTTTCGACTTTGGTCTTGATGTTTTTTTCGTTCTCTTCCAGGGCGGCTTTGCGCGAGCCCACGGGGAATGGGCTATCGTCGTCTCCAGGTTTCGAATCCGGTTTGGTCCGCGGTATGGATTGCTGGTTATCGCTCTGCGCCCGCAACCTGTCGGGCAGCAAAATCATCGGAGCTACCGTCATGCACAGTTTGCTCAAGAATTGACGCCGCTGTTGAACGACCGCAATCATCTGAATCCCCCTGGCGCGACCGCCAGGCACGGAAGTGCGTTGACCGCGTCGCGCGAAGTTCCGATGTTATACTCGCCGCTCCTGTAAGTTTATGCCCTACAGCCTCACACACTGGTCTGAATTTACGCTGCGAAACGGTTTGCACCTGCTGGGCATACTGGCCGTGGCGTTGCTATTGAACAGGCTGCTGCGGTTGGTCACCAACCTGGTGATTAAACGGGCGGCGTCGCCAACCCGCTCGGCGCAGATGAGGGAGCAACAGACGCGCACGCTGGCGGGGCTGCTGTTCAGCGCGGGCACCAAGGTGGTGTGGGGCATCGCACTGCTCACGGCGCTGCCGGAATTCGGCATCAACGTTACGCCCATCGCGACCATGGCCGGACTGGCCAGCCTGGCAATCGGCTTTGGCGCGCAAAACCTGGTGCGCGACATCATTACCGGTTTTTATATTATTCTCGAAGACCAGTACATTGTGGGCGACACCATTCAGGTGGGAGAAATGATCGGGCGCGTGGAACACATCACGCTGCGGCGAACGGTGTTGCGGGATCCGCGAGGCGCGCTGGTAACCATCGCGAACGGTGACATTCGTACGGTGAGCAATTTGAACCGCGACTGGTCGCAGGCATTTGTGGACATTTCGCTGGCACCCGACGCTCCGCTGGAAAAGGCGTTGCAGGCCCTGGAGGCAGCGGCCGCGGAACTGCGCGGCGACCCTGCGTGGTCGCAAGCGTTAGTGGACGGTCCACGAATTTTAGGAGTACAGAGTTTCGATCGCCTGGCCATGACGGTGCGATTGCAAATCCGCACGATGCCCAACCATCAGGACGAAATTTCGCGCGAGTTGCGCCGCCGCATCCACGTAGAGTTCCAGCGCGCGGGCATTCCGGTATCAGTTGTACAGCGGCTGGAATTCGCTGGACCGCTGCCGGCGGTGGAACCGGCGGGAACGGGCAAGACCAACAATTAGCGAGGATGGATCGATGAGCCAGATCAATTACGAGGAAGTAAATCTGATGCTGCGGTTGTACGAATTGAGGCGTGAACCACGACTGCGAACAGCGCGCTCGTGGTTCGTGGAGCATTTTCATCCCGAGTCTCCCGAGGACATGGCGCAAAAGTATCCTCCGGGCAGCGAAGAAAACACTTTTATACGGATGGTGGTCAGCTACTGGGAAATGGTGGGGTCGATCGTGAACCGGGGCCTGATCAACGATGAGCTATTTTTCGAGAGCAACGGAGAAATCTGGGTGGTATGGGACCGCATGCGCTCGGTGGTGCCGGTTTGGCGCTCGGCGTTCAAGAACCCGCACCTGTTCGGAAATATCGAGGAAACGTGCAAGCGATTTGAGGGCTGGCGCGAAAAGCGAGCGCCGGGATCGACATCGGCGATGCGGCAAATGCTGGCTCCGGAGCCAAAGAAATAAAGCTGAGTGGAGAGAAGTAATTTGAGCCAGGAGCGGCGTGCGCCGGTCAGGAAAGGGTTTCAGCGGGCTGCTTCAACGGCAAATCGCCGCTACCCGCGGCTGTAGCAGATTCCACAAATCTTACGCAATTCCTTCCCGCAGCTTTGGCAGCATAGAGCGCGGCGTCTACCTCGTGCAACAGTGTTTCGACCGACCGGAAACCCCAGTTTTCCGTTTGATGGACTCCGATGCTGGTGGTAACCGTAAACGGTCCGGCGTCGGTTTTTATGGGGATGTCCGAAATGGCCTTGCGCATCGCTTCCGCTCGGCCGGGGGCTGAAAGCGCATCACAGTTGTTCAAAATCACCAGGAATTCTTCCCCGCCGTAGCGCCCGACATAGTCATAAGACCGTACCGCAGCGAGCAAGCGCCTGGCGACCTCTCTTAATACTTCGTCGCCAATGCGGTGGCCGTGAGAATCGTTTATGGCTTTGAAATGATCCACATCACAAAGAATGATCGCGGTGGGTATCCGTTCACGCCGGGACCTGGAAATTTCGCGGCCCAGCAAATCCATGATGACGCCGCGATTCAAAAGCGAAGTCAGGGAGTCATGGGTAGCCTGAAAGCGCATGTGCTCGCGAGCCTCGACGAGCCGGCCTTCGAGATCCAGGATACGCTGCCCGGTGCGCATCCTGGCTTTCAGCTCTTCAGCGTCAAAGGGCTTGGTCAAATAATCGTCCGCGCCAGATTCCAAGCCCGCAACGACGTCGGTCTTGAGTCCTTTAGAAGTCAGCAAAATCATATAAACGTAGCCGGAATCTGTTTTTTTGCGTACTTCGCGGCAGACCGCGGGCCCGTCCATCTCCGGCATTTCCCAGTCGAGTAGCGCCAGTCGCGGCCCGTCCACCTTACAGAGTTCTGCGACAGCCGCTGTACCGTTCTGCACCGCGAGCACCTCATATCCCGCTTTCAGCAAGGTCTTTTCCAGCAGGCGGCGGGAAAGCATTTCGTCATCGGCGATGAGAATTTTCATGTTTGAGGATCGATGGCGTACTGATTGATCTGAGACAGCACAGCCTCGACTTCGGATTGCAGTTCAGCAAAAGCCGGTTTCATGCCGTCGCTGTGGCGGTCGCGTCCCATTTGTTCCAGCGTACTTGCAGCGACCGCGGCGCGGGGAGCCGAAAGATTCAACAGCATTCCTTTGAGGGCGTGGCTCTCGGATTCCACCTGGCCGGTTTCATCGCGATCGATGGCACCGCTTAGACGCTCGAGATGGGCAGGAAATACCGTTTTGAAGATGAAAAAGAGTTCGGCGAGAAGCTCGCGGTCATCGTCCACGCGCTGCATGAGATCGGTGAGATTAAGAATGGAGGACGACATGGTTGCGCTCATTTATTGATCTCCCTTGGCCGTGCACGGGGCCACTTTTGATTTTTGGACCGCGGGCGGACGCGGCCCTGCAGAGAAGAAATGGCACGCGCGGGGCCACCTTGTCTCTAGATTAAGTTGATGTGAACTAGATACTTGCGGATGAATTAGGGACGGCGGGGCGGCAATGGAGGACCGAATTGAAAATCGTCGTTCCACTCTGGGACAGACGGTCGAACCCGACGACCCAGTGCCACTGCCTGTGGAAACTAGCCGAAGCCTTGACGAAACGGGCTTTTGGGGACTGATTAAGCCGCGGCCTGATTTTCTTTTTGAATTTCGAAGGTCAGGGGAACGCGTTCGTGGAGCAGCCTCTCGGTGGCGGCGACGATCACTTCTTCGTGGAACAGGCGCTGAAAAACCGAGTCGGACAAAAGATTGCTGATGGCCAGCAGGCTCATGCCCTGGTGATGAGCCATCCAGCAGTGGACAAGTTCAGGAGGCGGCACGTCGCTGGTGGTGGCGTGCTGAAAATCGGCGGATTCGTAAAAGCCGCAGGGCCCGAGCCATCCGAGAGACTCCATTTTCCTCAGATTTGCTACCGCGGTGGCGGGATCGACGCTGAGCGCCAGAACCGCGGCGTAGGGAGTAATGACGGTGCGGTCGGCGGCTTCCACTTTAAGCGCGAGCGGGGGAACACCGTAGGCGTGGTATTCATAATGGCCGGCATCGTTTTTCAGACTGCAGGCTCCCTCGGAAATACCCCACGGGATTTGTAGCGGCTCGACGAATTTTTGTTGGGATGCGACGGCGCCGCGCAAGCTGTTTTCCAGCAGCGTGGCGGGATAGGTTTTCATCCACAGAGTGGGCATCAGGTATTCGAACATCGTGCCAGTCCAGGAAAGCAAAACGCGACGGCCGGCATATTGCGTGTGTCCGCGTCCGAGACGGAACCAACTGTTCTGGGGTATGTCGCCCTTGGCGATGGCGATAAAGGCGGCGCT
>JBBRZT010000168.1:0-8428 GCA_038236395.1 Candidatus Acidiferrales bacterium | reverse complement strand
GCTTCCGCGGTTGAAGGCATTAATGAAACTAGCTCCTTCGAGCGCGACGTTGAACATTGGTTCGAGCGTCTGGTCGAAAATGGGGTCGCCGGTGTGGTTCGTGAAGTCTGCCACGAGGACACTCACAGGGGCGTGAATCGCGTGCGGTTTAGTCGGAGTTTTCAGTAGATAGGCAATCGCCGATCCCACCAGCAATATCGCAAGGGCTGCCGCCCCCCACTTCCAGTATGTAGTGGTCCGCGGCGCAGGAAGAAAGATCGTCGAACTCGCCGCTGACGGCCCCAGCCACAATTCCAGCTGTCCTGCAAATTCGTTGGCGGTCGCGAACCGGTTCGCCGGGTCGATCTCGAGCGCCTTTTCAATAATGTCGCTCAGCGGTTTTGGAATGCTGGGATCCACCGCGTAAGGGGGCTTCGCTTTTTCCTGTATGCGCTTCCAGAGGGTGGCCAGAGGTGTGTCCGAATAGTATGGAGATTGGCCAACTAACAGCTCGTAAAAAATTACACCGAGTGAAAAGAGGTCGGAGCGCTCGTCGAGCTTCTCTCCCTTTGCTTGTTCCGGCGACATGTATTCGGGGGTGCCGACAAGGGCGCCGGTTTGTGTCATTCCCGGAAGATACGCGGAACGCGCGATGCCAAAATCCATGACGTAGGCGCGGCCTTTGGCGTCCATCATGATGTTTTGCGGCTTGAGGTCACGATGGACCACCCCTTCGCCGTGTGCGGCTTCCAATGCGCGACAAATCTGCAGGATTACCAGGGAGGCCTCCTGGGGCGTCAATTTCCCTTTTTCCCGGAGCACGGCACGAAGATCCTGGCCTTCCAGATACTCCATGGTAATGAACCTGATGCCGTCCGCCTGGCCCAGATCGAAAATGCGGATCACGTTTTTGTGGGTGATTTGCCGCGCGAGAATCAGTTCCTGCTTGAAACGCCTGAGGATTTCCGGGTTGGCCGCTAAATCAGGACGAATGATTTTCAGCGCCACCAGGCGATCCAGCTCGGTGTCGCGTGCTTTGTAAACTGCGCCCATTCCGCCCTGTCCGAGGAGCGAAATTAGCTCGTAGCGTCCGCCAATTAATGCGCCCAATTCTAGAGCTTTAGGTGGGTCCGCAGTAATGATTCCGTCGACGACTGGTACAGACCAGCCCTGCCCACCGGTCGCGAGAGTGTGCTCCGGTGCGAGCGTGTGATCACTCGCCGGCAACGGCGTGGCGCACTTCACGCACGCTACGGACTCATCCGAATTTGTATAGTTACACTGTGGACAGACCATACGTGGAGTTCGTTCTCTGACCGCTCATTATGTAGTCTATTGCAGGAAAATCAAGCATTGCAGAACGCGCTTACACGCGTGTACTTGCTCGATTAGCAACTGTATCGCCCAATGGCGGTGGTGCTCTTCGCAACTGTGGCCATGTTTGAACATTCGGGTGCCCCACACGTCGATTTTACGTGTGGGAATTTTGTAACTGTACGAGCCATCGTTTCATAAAAGTCTGGAGGCACGTGGCTCAAGGCCGACCTGATGAACTCATGATGGTATGTTTACGAAAATCAATTTAGCACAACGCCACAAGCGAAACGTTTTCAAGTACGCCTATTTGCGCTTGCTCAGCCAGAGAACGGCATCCTCGAACAACGCGTTCTGATCTTTGCTGGTGAAAATCTTGTCCCCATGGCCCATATTCATGTAGATCATCCGGTAGCGCGTATTGGTCCACACCACGGGAAGATCTCCGCCGGTAATTGTGTCTTTCAATCCAATCGGATAATTTACGGGATCCAGCGTGAGCAGTACCTTACCTCTTTGTTAAGCCGCGGGCTCGGGTTCCAGATGTACCACTCGTTCGCCGGAGACATGAATGTGGCCGGGAGGCGGCGCGTCACCGAATGAGCGCGGTCGTCCACCACCAGCGTCGCCGGAAGAGGCGGCCAGTTATTGCCGTAGAAAACGGCGCCGCCGAGAAAATCCACAAACCACGGCCAGTGCGTGCTTTCGTCATTGTAGGCGGAGACGTGAAACCCCAGCCACGCGCCGCCGCCGTTCATGTAATCCTCGAAAACCTTCCGTTGTTCCGCGGTTTGGGCGAAGTCGTTGAGCCACAGGATCACTTGAAAGTTTTTCAGGTTTTCAGCATTCAGATCTTCCCAGCGCGTCGTCGACTGGAATTCAAAATTTTTTTTCAGAGCCAGGCCGGCGAAAAAGGAAAGCGCCTGCCGGGCAAAATCAATATGATCGGGCTCGCCCTTATCGGTGTAGAACGCAAGCACGCGGAATGACGCCTGCCTCCGCGGAGCCGCCTGCGCCGATACCAACCCGCTTAGGCCGAAAAGCATAGCGATGGCCGCGAGAAAGAACAATCGTTGCACAACTTTCCATGGCATCGCGATAAGTCTCCGTTCCGGATTGTCTCCGAATTCCGGCGCCTGTTGCCAACAAATAGCGCGTTTTAAAAAATTCCTATTCGGAATGCGAGCCGGCTCTGTTTGCCGCCAGCATTTCCCGCGATACCATAGCCGCGTGCTTTCCCGAGCCGCAGCCTTCGCCATTTCGTTCCTGCTATGTTGCGCCGCCGGCGCATTCGATCACTCATCGTCCGCAAGCGCTTCCACCGCGCTGCTGAATAGCGCCCGGGCCGTCGTGCTGAATTCGAAAACAGGAAAAGTCTACGCGGTCGACGCTACGCGCAACGCGATTTCCGTGTTCAATCCACAAAAGAATTCCATTTCGAGCGTGCCAGTCGGCACCGCGCCGGTGGCCATCGCCATCAATGAAACGACCAACAGGATTTATGTCGCCAACAACGGCGGCGCTTCCGTAACCGTCGTCGACGGTCAGACCGACGCAACGATTGCCACCGTCAACGTCGGGCCGCTCCCATACGTGCTCGCCGCCAATCCAGCAACAGACAAGATTTACGTCTCCAACACCTTCAGCGACCTCATCACCACCATTGACGGTGCGACCAATTCCACCACGGCAATAAAGGCTAGCTCCGCGGACGCCTTCGCCCTCGACACCCAACGCGATCGCTTATATCTCGCCGGCTACGAGGACGCCAACCTGGTCGTGCTCGACGGAAGCGCCGCAGGGGTCGGCAAAATCGCTACCGGAATGCATCCCTGGGGCCTGGCGCTGGACGAAGCGGCCGCCACGCTGTACGTCACGCGCTCCGGCAACGCGGAACTCGCCATCGTCGACGAAAACTCCGGCGCCGTAACAACCTTGCCAACCGGCGCGATTCCCTGCGCCGTGGCCGTAAATCTCGCGACTCACACGATCTACGTGGTCAATCACGGCGATGACACCGTCACCGTAATCGACGCAGTCAAACGCTCGGTGATCGCCACCATAAAAGTTGGCCACCGCCCGCAAGCCATCGCGGTGGACGCCAGCAGAAATCTCGTCTACGTCGCCAACACGCACAGTGACAGCATCACGGTCATCGACGGCACTCAGCATCACGTACTGAAAACCCTGCCCGCCCCAAAAAATCCCTACGCCCTCGCCGTCAATCCCCGCACCGGCCAGCTCTTTGTGGCCTCGCTCGCCGCCCCAGCGCTTACAGTCCTCGACACGCGCTAGCGGCCTCACCACTTGCAGCCTCGCTAACGTGCTCGCCGGGAACCCGAGCTCTCAGTACCGTTGCGTGCACTTTAGCCATAACGTAACATCGCGCTAATGACCGATTCACCCCGCGACTACGGCGCCGCCGTCCAGCAAAGAACCAGCGCGGACCGCCGCGTTCACCAGCGGCTGGAGCTAAGCCCGCGCCTTTATGTAGTTCTGCACGGCTCCGATAGCGACGGCATTCTTTACGACGTCAGCGAAGGTGGCGCCGCTCTCGACATCGTCGGGCCGAAACCGGAAAGCGACACTTTGCTGGTCGAGTTCGAAATGTCGGAAACCGGTCAGCGCTTTGAGGCGCCCGCCCGCATCACCTGGCGCGACGACTCTGCCAAAAAAGTCGGCATCCGCTTCCTGGATTTGCCCGACGTCTCGCGCACTCGTATTCGCGAATGGCTCGCGACCATATCGCCCGCAGAAACGGGCCCATCGGCCATGGTGCAGGATGCAGACCGCGAGGCCTCATCCGCCTCGCAACACGCGCAACAACAAGGCCCGCTGCCTGAACCATTAGTTTGCATACCCGGCGACCCGCAAATCGCTACATTGCAAAGAGAAACGCCTCGTGACCTTGAACCTTCACCTGAATCCCAAGCCGAGCCAACTGACGAGCAGCCCGTCCCGTCGACCAACGATCACTTGGTGCAAAGCCTGCTCGACTCCTTCAATGCTCCCCCCAAAAAACCAAACTCACTGCATCTGGATATTGGCGGGCATGGTGTTTTCTCCGGTTGGCCGCTTCGCCGCTGGATTTTCCTGGCCGTCTCCATCGGCACCGCGGTTCTTTTCGCTTTTGGCGTGGCCGCCCGCCGCTCCCCGGACCACAACACAAAATCATCCAGCGTTTCGAAGCCGGGCCAGCGCCCCGCTACAGCCGCCGGCGCCGGGCAATTCGCCGAAAGTGACGATCGCGACGGCGCAAGACCCGCTAATCCGCCGGACAATTCCCAATCACCTCCTCCATCGATCCAGTCGGGGCTCAGCGCTTCACTCTCGGCAGGCGCGCGGCTCCCTTGCGTGAACCTCGCTCCCCCCGCCGACAAAATTCGCATTTATCTGTGGCCCGAAAAAAACACTCCGGAAATAATCGTCGCCACCTACAGGAAATATCTCGGCGCCGTCCTCGATGTGCGCGTAGTGGATGCCGCGCCGTATGACCTGGTGCTCTATGTCAACGGCACCAGCGTGCCCGCCAAGACTTCCCCGGCCGGATTCGTCTGGAGCTCCCGCGTATTCCGCCCCTGGTATTGCGGCCAATCGTTGGGCCAGTTGGAGCAACCCGAGGTCAACGAAAGTTTGCATTATGCTCAAGGGGCAAATGTGGACCAGCGAATACGCGCCGAAGTCGCCTACCTGATCCTTCACGCTCTCGAAGGCCTCCGCAACGAACACGCCAGGTGACGCGCTTCGCAAGAATCCCGCAAATCCCCTGCGCAGGTTTCACTTCTTCTTCGCCTCTTCGGTTCGATGACATCCCGCGGCTTGCAACAGCCGGAATGAGCCCCAAAAAACTGTCCCTTAGGGCCATCACCGGCGCGCAACTTCCACGAGTACCCCGTGTTTGGCGAAATAACCCCGGGAATTCGTAAAAAAATCGAGTGAGTCTAAAAAAGGGAGCCTCATGAATCTTCGAACGAAGTGGAGCATTGTTTCGGCTGCGGTGCTGGTGGCCGCAACGGTTACTTTTGGTCAGGACGCCTCAACAACTTCAACGGATGCCGCGAAAAAGTCGGAAGTCGCGCAACGCAAGGAAAACCAGCAGGACCGCATCGCCCAGGGCGTGAAGAGCGGCCAGTTGACCCCCGGTGAAACCGCCAACCTGGAAACCAAGGAAGCGGCCATCAACGGTGAGACCCAGGCAGATCGCGCGGCCAATGGCGGAAAGTTGACCCCGGCGGAAAAAGCCAGGGTCAATCGGCAGCAAGGCCACCTTTCCAAGCAGATCTACAACGACAAGCACAACTCCAGCACCGCACCCGGCGGCAACAAAAGCGAAGTTGGCCAGCGCCAGGAAAATCAGCAGGACCGCATCGCCCAAGGCGTGAGGCCGGCCAACTGACTGCCGGCGAAACGGCCAAAATCGAAAACCAGGAGCGCGGTATCAACCAGCAGGTACGCGCCGACCGCGCAGCCAACGGCGGCAAGTTGACTGCCGGCGAAAAAAAGCAAATCAATCGCGAACAGAATCGCGAATCCCGTAACATTTACCGCAAAAAGCACAACGCTCGCACTCAGGGTGGCGTGAAGCATTAATTCATTCGCAATCGATACATGAAGACGAAAGGCACTCCTTTATCGGAGTGCCTTTTTTCTTTGTCCCTAAGGATTTCAGTCTAGTACCGCGATCGGGGCGAGTCTCGACAACCCGTTGCCTCAGCTCGGTGTTTAGGGATCGCTGAATTTGGAGCGTTGCGAATCAGGCCTTGCTTCGCGCGTTCTTCGGACGAGCTCCAGAACTGCTCACTAACTCGCGCTCCGGCTGATCGGCATCCGAAGATTCGTTGGCTGCGCGCTCTTCGGCAAAATCCGCATCCCGTTCGTCCGGCGGGCTATTTTGCCTGTCTGCATAACGATCATGAGGAGGAGAAGACTTCCAGCGTAGTGCGTTCTCAAACGTGCGTAGGATATTGTTTGTCAATTTCATGCGTCCCCTTGGTCCAAGTTGCGTGGCATAACTACCGTTCCGGATCTATCGAGTAGAAGGGGGGAGACATCAGGATAGTCCATTTTCTTAATCACGCCGCGGCACAACGACACCGTTTTCCCTTAACATATAATAACTTACTATACATATATATTTTACGTTACTGGAGACCGTATTCCAGGTCGTCACCGCCTGCCTATACCAACCCGGCTAGCGCGCTTTTCTCTCGCAGAACACATATAATTTATTGCAGTCGCTCTCGCTGTACCGTCCGGCACAATCATCCGCTCCGGCGTCGCACACCGTTAGGAGGCCCACGCAACATGGCGATCGCGTCCGTCAACCCCGCTACTGGTGAGGTGCTCAAAACTTTTGAGCCTCTCACCGCTGCCCAGATCGATGCCAAGCTGAGCCTCGCCGCCAAAACATTCGAAACATTTCGCAAAACCACCTTTGCCGAGCGCGCCCGCATGATGAACAAAGCCGCCGACATCCTCGAAAGCGAAAAGGAATCGCTCGGCAAGTTGATGACCCTGGAAATGGGCAAGACTTTGCGTTCCGCGATCGACGAGGCGGTGAAGTGTGCCTGGGGTTGCCGTTACTACGCCGCAAATGCCCAGCGTTTTCTCGCCGACGAAGTCATCGAGACCACCGCCTCGCGCAGTTACATCCACTACCAGCCGCTTGGCCCCATCCTGGTGGTCATGCCCTGGAATTATCCGTTCTGGCAGGTTTTTCGTTTTATCGCGCCGGGATTAATGGCCGGCAACGTCGGCGTGCTCAAGCACGCTTCCAACGTTCCGCAATGCGCGCTGAAAATCGAAGACATCGTCCGCCACGCCGGCTTTCCGGAAGGCGCGTTTCAAACCCTGCTCATCGGTGTAAAGGAAGTCGACGCCATTTTGAATGATCCGCGCATTCAGGCCGCGACACTAACCGGCAGCGAACAGGCGGGCATCGAGGTGGGCGTCTCCGCCGCCAAGCGCATCAAGAAAGTGGTTCTCGAGTTGGGCGGCAGCGACCCCTTCATCGTCATGCCCAGCGCCAATCTCGACGACGCCGTTTCCACCGCGGTGAAATCGCGCGTCGGAAATAATGGGCAATCCTGCATCGCCGCGAAGCGGTTTATCGTCGCCGAAGAAATTGCCGACAAATTCGAACGCTCCTTTGTCGCCAAAATGGAAGCGCTTAAGGTTGGCGATCCGCTGGATGAAAAAACCGATGTCGGACCGCTGGCCACCGCCGGAGCGGTACAGTCGCTGCAGGCCGATGTGCAGAAATCCGTCGACGCTGGCGCGCGGGTGCTGACCGGCGGCAAGCCGAATCCTGGCCCGGGCAATTTTTATCCGCCCACCGTGCTTACCAACATCCCCAAAAATTCTCCGGCGGGTAGCGAAGAGCTGTTTGGCCCGGTAGCTTCCCTCTTTCGCGTGAAAAACGCGGAAGAAGCCGTTCGCGTCGCCAACGATCACCGCTACGGCCTGGGAGCCAGCGCGTGGACCAATGACGATGGCGAACGCACCTTGTTCGTAAACGAACTGGAAGCCGGAATGGTTTTTATCAACCAGATGGTCGCGTCCGATCCGCGCGTGCCCTTCGGCGGAGTGAAACGCTCCGGCCACGGCCGCGAACTGAGCGTCGCGGGCATTCGCGAATTTGTAAATATGAAGACGGTGTGGATTCGCTGACGCTGACCGCAGTCGTCACGTAGTTTTTTCTTCTGCCTCGGCAAGCCGCTGCGCCGCGCTTTCCGGCGTGATATCCCGCTGCGGCGACCCCAGCATTTCGTAACCCACCATGAATTTTTGCACCGTCGCGGAGCGCAGCAGCGGCGGAAAATAGTGCCCGTGAAAATGCCACTCCGGGTGAGCCTCGCCATCTGTCGGCCGCTGGTGAAAGCCCATCGAATACGGAAATGCTGTTTGGAACAGGCTGTCGTAGCGCCGCGTGATGCGCTGAAGAATATCGCCCAGAGCGTCGCGTTCGGTGCCAGAAAGATCGCTGATCGCCGCGAAATGCCGTTTGCTCAGCACCAGCGTTTCGAACGGCCATACTGCCCAGAAGGGCACCACCACCACAAACGCATCGTTCTGGCAAACCACTCGCTCGTTGCGTTTCAATTCCAAGTGCAGGTAGTCGCACAACAGGCAGGAT
>JBBRZT010000167.1:0-8428 GCA_038236395.1 Candidatus Acidiferrales bacterium | reverse complement strand
GCCCGGAACAATTTCCACGTCGCCTTCCACCAACTGCCACCTCCCGGCTTCGGTAATGGGCACGAAACGGTCGTCGAAGTAACTCGCCCGGTCACGCTCACTTGGATGCATCGCGTGATCCAGCTCGGCGCGCTGCACTACGTATTGCGCACGGGGAAATGCCGGCACGTCGCGGCCGTCCACCGGGCGAGTGTTTCCGCCGCAATGATCGAAATGTAAATGAGTGTTGATGACCAGATCGACGTCTTCCGGCTTGACGCCGGCGCGCGCCAGAGAATCCTTCAATGGATCGCCATCCTGAATGCCATAAATCTCACGCAGCTTGGGTTCCCACTTGGTGCCGTTGCCGGTCTCGACCAGAATGGTTTTCCCGCCGGCGCGAAGCAGCAACGAATTTGCGGCCAGACGCACACGATTGCGTTCATCCGCGGGAGCTTTCTTTTCCCAAAGCGTCTTTGGCACCACGCCGAACATCGCTCCGCCGTCGAGATAAAAGTCTCCGCCGCGAATGGGCAGGGCCTCGATTTCACCGAAGTGCATCGGGGATAGCCTCAGTCACCGAGGCCGCTCCTTGCCAGAATTTCATTCACCGCGGTGAAGGGATCCTTGCGGCGCTCCGCCACAGCCGATGCCAGTTCATCCAGCTGCGCTTGGCCGGCTGGACTGCCAAGCGCGCGCTCAAGCAGTCGCGACTCCAGCAATTCAACGAGGCGTTTCTTCCAATGCTCGACGTGTTTTTTCTGCCGCTCCGGGCGCGCAGCGAAATGCTCGCGGAATTTGGCAACGGTCGCGGCGAGCCCATCGACCCCGCGATTCTCTGAAGCTACCGTGCGCACCACCGGTGGATGCCAGCCGTGTTGGGGCATCACCAGCGAAAGCATGGCATGCAGTTGCTGCTCTACGCGGTCCGCGCCTTCCCGATCGCTCTTATTCACCACGAAGATGTCGGCAATCTCCATCAGCCCGGCCTTCATGTTTTGAATGTCATCGCCCAACCCCGGCACCACCACTACCACGACACAGTCCGCCAGGCGCACGATGTCAATTTCGTCCTGCCCCACGCCGACCGTCTCGATCAGGATTTGGCGCTTGCCGGCCGCGTCGAGTAGCAGCGCAACTTCCGAGGTGGTGCGCGACAAGCCGCCCAGAAATCCGCGCGTGGCCATCGAGCGAATGAACATGCCCGCATCCCCCGCGTGCCCCTGCATTCGAATGCGATCGCCAAGTATGGCTCCGCCGGAATACGGGCTGCTGGGATCGACGGCGATCACGCCGACGGCTTCCTGCTCTTTGCGGTAGTGCGCCGCCAGTCGGTCCACCAGGGTGCTCTTCCCCGTGCCTGGCGCGCCGGTCAGTCCGATCAGATAAGCCTGCCCCGTGTGCGGAAACAAAATTCGCAGCAACGGATCGGCGTCGGCGTCATGGTTTTCAATCGCGGTGATCGCGCGAGATAGGGCGCGCACGTCGCCAGCGCGCACTTCTTCCGCCCATTTTTCTACCGCCGCCGCCATATTTTCCTTTGGAGCTTCCGCAACAAAACTCGGCGTAGCACCTGTTCCGCGCCGCGGAGCCTGCTATTTCTTTCCGAGAAGCTGCCGCGCAATCACCAATTTCTGGATCTCGCTGGTGCCTTCGCCGATGGTGCACAGCTTCACGTCGCGATAAAATTTCTCTGCTGGATAATCCTTGATGAAGCCATACCCGCCATGGATCTGCACGCACTCATTAGCCACCCGCACAGCAACCTCACTGGCAAACAATTTTGCCATGCTGGACTCGCGCGTAAAGCGAACGTTCCCCTTGTCCGCCAGCCAAGCCGCCTGATACACCAGCAAACGCGCGGCCTCCACGTCCGTGGCCATGTCCGCCAATTTGAATTGAATGGCCTGAAACTCGCTGATAGCCTGCCCGAATTGTTTACGCTGCTTGGCATACTTGATGGCTGCTTCCAGAGCGCCTTGCGCCATCCCCAACGCCAACGCCGCAATCGAAATGCGCCCGCCATCGAGAATTTTCAGGCTGCCGGTAAACCCCTCGCCTTCAGGTCCCAGTAAATTCTCGTGCGGCACGCGGCAATCGGTAAAAATGATCTCCGAGGTGTCGCTGGCGCGCAGCCCCAACTTGTTTTCTTTCTTCCCGGGCTTAAATCCGGCGGTCCCCTTCTCCAGAATGAATGCGCTGATCCCGTGCGAGCCCTTCGATTTGTCCGTGACCGCCATGGCCACGCAAACATCCGCATAATGTCCGTTAGTGGTGAAAGTTTTGGCGCCATTCAGCACCCAGTGATTTCCGTCACGAGCTGCGGTAGTCTTGGTTCCACCCGCGTCGGAACCCGCTTCCGGTTCGGTCAGCGACCACGCTCCAATCTTTTTACCCTGCGCCAGGGGCACCAGATATTTCTTTTTTTGCGCTTCGCTACCAAACTTGAAAATGTGATTGCCGCACAGCGAGTTATGGGCCGCCACGATAATGCCCACCGAGCCGTCCACCCGCGACAACTCCTCAATGGCGATGACGTAATCGATGTAGCCGAGTCCCGCCCCGCCAACTTCCTCAGGAAAAATCACGCCCAGCAAACCCATTTCCGCAAGTTTGGGCATGATCTCCATTGGAAAGTGGGAAGCCTCGTCCCACTCCATCACGTGCGGTGCGATTTCGCCTTCGGCAAACTCGCGCACGCTGCGGCGAAGCTGCTGCTGTTCTTCGGTCAGACTGAAATTCACGCGGTCTCCTGCTTACCAGCCAACGGGATAGTGGTTTGCTTTATTCTGCTCGTCCAGCCAGGTTTTTAGCGGCGCAAAATAGTCCGCCAGAGCTGAGGCATCCATCTGCTTCTCGCCGGTCAACTCCTCGAGCGCATCCGGCCACGGCTTGCTGGCGCCCATCGCCAACATTTTGTTCAGTCGCTCTCCGGCCACCTTGTTTCCATAAATCGAGCAGCGGTGTAACGGCCCGGTATACCCCGCTTCGCGGCACAGCGCGCGCTGAAATTGGAATTGCAGGATTCTGGCCAGAAAATAACGCATGTACGGGACGTTCGCGGCTACGTGAAATTTCGCCGCTGGATCGAAATCGGCCTCGCTGCGCTGCATTGGCGGCGCGATGCCCTGATATTTTCGGCGCAGCTCCCACCAGGCTTTGTTGTATTCCTCGGGCTTGACCTGTCCGGAGAAAACTTCCCAGCGCCATTTATCCACCAGCAGCCCAAATGGCAGGAACGCGACTTTCTCCAGAGCCTGCTGCAACAAATAATCCACGTCTTGAGAGCTTGACGGGATCGTGTCGATCAGCCCGATTTTCTTCAAATACTCCGGAGTGACCGAAAGCGCGATGGTATCACCCACCGCTTCGTGAAATCCGTCGTTGGCGCTGTTCTGGAACAGCGGAGGCTGCGTGTCATACGCGCGTTGGTAAAAGTTGTGGCCTAGCTCGTGATGAATCACGCGAAAATCCTCTTCGTTGATCTGGATGCACATCTTGATGCGTAAATCGTCCTTGGAATCCACATCCCAGGCGCTGGCGTGGCAGATCACGTCGCGATCGACGGGCTTGGTGAAGAGCGAACGCTCCCAAAATGTTTTTGGCAGCGGCGCAAACCCCAGCGAAGTAAAAAAACCTTCTCCATATTTCGCCATCCCCTTTGCGTCGGTGTGGCGGTCCTGCAAGATTTTCGTCAGGTCAAAGCTTTGCGCCGGTTTGGGCGAATTCATCAGCGGGTAAACGTTGTTCCATTCCTGGCTCCACAAATTACCAAGCAGTTGCGCGGGAATTGGCCCCTTCGCAGGGACCAGTGCCGCGCCATATTTTTTGGCTAGCTGTCCGCGGACGTAGGCGTGCAAGGATTCGTACAGCGGACGCAGTTGCTCCCACAGCCGATCGGCTTCCTTGGCAAAATCATCGGGAGGCATGTCGTAATTGGAGCGCCAGATCACGCCGACATCATGGTAACCCAGTTCACCTGCGCCCTTGTTGCCCAGCTCCACAAGGCGCGCATAACGCTGGCGCATGGGCGCGCCCACGGAGTGCCAGCCGATCCACGCGCGTTTCAATTCTTCAGGATCGCGGCTGGTGGCCATGATGTGCTCGATGGCCGTGATGTCCAGGCACTTCGCGTTGCCGCCCGCACTTGCGGCGTCGGGACACCACTTGCCCTTGCCGTAATCTCCCGCCAGCGAAGTGGAGAGGATGGCCAATTCTTTCTGATCCGCCGCGTTTGATGGCGCGGGAAAACCAATCGACAGTTTTACCAACAACATTTTGCGCGCCAACTCGGGAGGCAACGTGAGTCCATCGAAGCGATGCGCCTGGGTGGCCAGTTGTACCGTGAGCGTGTTCAGTTCCTCGTCGGCGTCCGCGGCGATCTGATCAGTGTCGCTGGTGATGAAATTGGCATGAACCCAATCGGCGCGCTGAGCCTTGTTGCCCAGATCGAAGAGACGGGCTTCGGCATCGTCGAGAAACGCCTTCGCTTCCGCAATGGTTGGAGTTTTTCCGTCCGCGCTCGCCGCTGAGTGTTCCTGCGCGAACGCCATCTGCGAAATGAAGAGCCCTGCGGAGAGACATACCGGCAGTAAACCCGCAACGATTCTCACGTTTTTCATGCTTCAGCCATTTTTGTATTGGAAGCAACCTGTCGAATGATCGGCAGCGCACGTTCGATACCCGCGCGGTCTACATCGCAGTGCGTCACAAATCGTACGGAATGCAGCGCGGTGTCCTGCGCCCAGATGCCGTGGGTGTAAAGCTCTTCGCAAAATTCAACGGCGTTCTTTCCTGTATTGGAACAATCGCAGATGACGATGTTCGTTCGCACCTTGGCAGGATCGATGCTCAATTGGGGAATATTCGCGATTTCATTTGCAAGGAACCGAGCGTTCTCGTGATCGACATGCAGCCGCGACGGTGAATTTCGCAGCGCTACCAGCCCAGCCGCCGCGATAACGCCGGCCTGGCGCATGCCGCCGCCAAACATTTTGCGATACACGCGCGCCTTCTCGATAAACGTTTTCGACCCAACCACCATCGACCCCACCGGCGCGCCCAGACCTTTGGACAAACAAAACATCACCGAATCGCATTGTCGCGTCATGTTTGCGACCGAATCGTTCAGCGCCACCGCCGCGTTAAAAATCCGCGCGCCATCCATATGTACTTTCAGATTGGCTGCGTGTGCATGTTCGCAAATGTCCTCGACCGTCGCGGTGGGATACACCATCCCGCCGGCCATGTTGTGGGTATTTTCCAGGCACACCAGCGCGGTTTGCGAATCGTAGTAGATGCGCGGGCGAATCACCGCTTCAATCTGCGCCCACGAAAGAATCCCGTCTTCGCCTCGCGCGATGCGGGGCATACAGCCTGCGATCGACGACATGGAAGCCAATTCATACAGCCCCACGTGACCGCGTTCGTCGCAGATGACTTCGTCACCGTGATGGGTCCATATCTTGATGGCAATCAGGTTGCCCATGCTGCCGGTGGGAACAAACAGGGCTGCGTCCTTGCCAAAAATCTCGGCGGCTTCGCGCTCGAGTCGATTGACGGTGGGGTCCTCGGAGTAAACATCGTCGCCGACTTCCGCTTCCGCCATGGCGCGGCGCATCTCCAACGTGGGGCGCGTCACCGTGTCGCTACGCAGATCGACCACGCCGGCGGGCGGCGTCGCGGCTCGAGAATTCATGGCCATCACTGGGTCTGTTTCCGTTGCGCTCAAGACGAAATTCCCCCCGCGAATCTCAAAAGTGTGAAAATCATCGCATCAATTCTACAAACACTTCGTTCGAAACATTCAGCCGCGCAGGTGCCAGCCGAACGATCGGGCCATTCCACTCCAATAAACCCGAAGAAGCCAGCGGATCGAACCGCGACGCCAGTGTCACGGCGTAATCTTTTTCAATCCGCGACACGTCGATGCCGTCAAGCTGCCGCAAGCCCAGGAACAATTCCTCTTCCAGCGCCGCTTCAGCGGTCAACCGCTCCAGTTGCTCGACCGGCAGCCTTCCGGACTCCACCGCCTGAACGTAACTCGCCGCATCATGAGCATTGGCCCAGCGTTGCACGCCGGAAAAAGAATGGGCGCCCGCTCCAAATCCCAGGTACGGCTCACGCCGCCAGTATTTCAGATTGTGACGCGATTCGAATCCCGGCTTGGCCCAGTTGGAAATTTCGTAGTGATGATATCCCGCCGCCGCGAAAGAAGCCTGAGCCAGTTCGTAAAACTCGGCCATTTCATCTTCGGTCGGCACCGCGCCTGCGCTGTAGCGCTGCCCGCCCTTCAAAAGCTCGCTACCCAGGCGGCTCTTCTCGTCAACTTCCAGGATGTACACGGAGACGTGTTCAGGTGCGAGCTCGGTAAGCCGTTGCAAAGAATCGCGCCAGCTTTCCCGCGTTTGCAGCGGCAAGCCCGCAATCAGGTCGAACCCAATATTCGCAATTCCCGCCTCGCGAAGTATCGGCACAGCGCGATAAATGTCCGCACGCCGATGCATGCGCCCGGATGCGGTAAGTTCCTTGTCACAAAATGACTGCACTCCGAAGCTGACGCGATTGATTCCTGCCCGCACCCACGCCGCAGCTTTTGCCGGCTCGATCGTTTCCGGATCGGCTTCCAGCGTCACTTCCCGCAAATCACACGCAAACGTCGCACGAATCGTGTCCAGAATATTTTGCAAGTGCGTAGGATCAAGCAGGCTGGGCGTCCCGCCGCCGATATACACGGTATCCGGCCGCGCGCCGTCTGCCGCATCTGCCGGAAGTTCGATACCGGCGGTGCTGCGATACAAATCCGTGTGCGTGCTTATTTCCCGGCAAACCGCGCTCACATAAGGCGCGAAGCGCGAAGATAAAACGACTCCGGTATGGAAATTACAATAGGTGCATTTGGTCTGGCAGAAAGGAACCTGCACATAGATGCCGAGGCTGGTCATTTGCACCAAAAACTTTAACACAGCGGCACATGGCGCGCAGTCCACCGCAGCCGGAAATCAGGACGGGTCGGGGACCACCTTTACCTGCAGGCGCCGCTCGCGCGGGCCGTCGAATTCGCAGAAGAAAATTCCCTGCCAGCGCCCCAGTTGCAGCTGGCCGCCGGCCACGAAAATCGTCTGACTCGCGCCGGTCAGCACCGATTTCACGTGCGAGTCCGAGTTTCCTTCCTCGTGACGGTACGGCCCTTCGAATGGTATCAGCCGGTCGATCGCGCCTTCCAGGTCACTGGCCACATCCGGATCGGCGCATTCATTAATCGTCACCGCCGCGGTAGTGTGCGGCACATACACGATGCATACGCCGTCGGCGACGCGCGATTTCTCCACCGCTTGCTGCACCTGGTTGGTCACATTGACCAGTTGCGTGCGGCGCGTGGTTTGAACTTTCAGCGTTTCAATGGCCATGGATTTCGTACCGAGCATTCGCGCTCGCGCATGCATAAAACCGTCAGGTCAGTTGCACAATACAGTGCTTGCCAAGATTCTTGCTTCCGCACATTTTCTGCAATTCCACCAACCCGCCGGGCCCCCAGCGCGCCAGAAACGGCAAAAGGCACAGCTCGCGCGATTGCAACGCCTTGTGTGGAAACAGCAAATGCTCCAGAAAATTCTCATGGCCCGACAGCAATCCCGACTTGGCGTCTTGCGCACGCCCGGTCTTCCGCCGCAACTTATCCAGTTGATATTCGATTTTACGCCGAGCAGTCTCCACCGCACCTTGCAAAGTGGGGTCGAGCTTTTTCATCTGCTTCTTCAACTCGTCGAGCAATTTCATCAGCTGCTTCTGGTTGCGTTCGAAATCCCTGGAAATTTCTTTGGGCACGGAAGCGAATTCCATTCTCCGGCTCACTTCCTGCGACCCCTCCCAGATGTCCTCCACCTTCAATTCGTAAGCGCGCAGTAACTTTGCGGCCTTGGTATCCACCAGCGTGAAACCGGGCCGTGGCAAAATCACCGGCATGCGGCCCAGCAATTGCCGGTACACCACTTCGGACTGCGCGAAATAGGAAATCTCGGCAGGTCCGGCGATGTACGCGACAGTGGGAAGTAAATAGTCCTGCACGACCGCTCGAAACAAGGCGCTGGGACTGAAGTTTTCAGGATGCGAGTGAACAATCGCTAGCAATTCTTCCTTGCTCCAGGACTTCTTACCGGCCTCGAATCTGCCGCTGTTGGCCGTCACAATCGGTTGCCGCGGCCCGTCGCCCGTGTAGAACAACAACGTGCTCTTCGCCGTGACCTTCACCTGCGCAGCGTAACCCGCCGCATCCAGTTCTTTTCCTCGAGCTAACAATTTCTGATTTAGCGGGTCGCGGTCTTCGATGACCTTGCTATAGAGCGGCACAGCAACTTTGTGCAGCTCGACATCTAGGGGATCCAGCAGAATCAAGCCCTGCTGCGAAAACAATCTCGCAAACAACCGCGCAAACGAGGTTCCGTAAGTC
>JBBRZT010000166.1:0-8521 GCA_038236395.1 Candidatus Acidiferrales bacterium | reverse complement strand
GGAAATTCACGGAAGTCACGCGGCAATAAAGCCTGCTGGATGTCGCGCGCGATATTGATTTCCTGTTCCATGCGCTGCCGCTCGCGTTCGCGTTCCACCAGACGTGCGTTATCCAGAATGCTCGCCGCGTCGCCGGCCAGCGCGTCAAGAATCTGCCGGTCAAGTTTCGAAAAAGCCGCTGGACGCCGCGAATCCATGTACAACACACCAAGAAAATCGCCGCGCTTGATATTCAGCATGGATTCTTGGGTATTCGCGCGCGACATCGCGTACAGGGGAATCACCACCACCGCGCGCAAACGCTGCGCCACGATACTCTGCGCCGCCTGCAAATCCATGTCCGCCTGCGCCAGGTCTTCGGTGATGACCGGCTTCTGTTGCTTCAACGCCAGTTGAATCGCCGTCTGGCTAGGCGTCAAACTTTCCGGCGGCAAACGCAAACCGCCGCTGCGACGCGCCAGCCGCACTTTCAAAGTCGCGGGACTGTCGCCGGCCAGCAGCAATCCGCGATCGGCATCGGTAACGGAGACGGCGTGATCCACCATCGTGCCCAGCACCGAGTCGATGGGCAGTTGCGAATGCAAAAGCGTGGTCGCTTCCAACAGCAAATTCAGTTTTCTCAAACCGCCCGAGCCGGATTGGTCCGAGGCGGTAATGTGCTCGATGCGCGTGAGCAAGTGTGGAAGGGAATCGTCTTCGGCGCCGGCAGCCGCGTTTCGAAAAATTACTTCGTAAGAATCTTCCAGGCCAAAAGTGATGGCGTCGCCGTTCTGCAGTTCGCGGCTCTCTACTTTTTCTCCGTTGACGAACAGCCCGCGCCGCTGGCCGCGGTCTTCAAGGTAAAATCTGTTGGCTTCCGTGACGATGGCCGCGCAATTTCGCGAGATGCGCCGGTCCGACAACTGCAAATGATTGCCCGTTTCCGCTCCTCGC
Organism: Candidatus Acidiferrales bacterium; assembly: GCA_038236395.1. Lineage (GTDB taxonomy): Bacteria > Acidobacteriota > Terriglobia > Acidiferrales > UBA7541 > Acidiferrum. The sequence continues at coordinate 7,588 of JBBRZT010000166.1, read as the reverse complement.
CCGATGTGGAACGGCGTCTGGGTAATGCGCGCGAATCGGCGAGCGCCGTCCGGCGACACAACCTCCAAAACCGCTTCCCCTGGCAGACCTACGGAATCAGGCATGTGCTGGCTCCAAGGCAGGGATTGTAGCATGTGCAGACAGACACAACGCTTTAGAGCAGGCAGATGTGCACTATCTTGCTTGCCGCTTGGCGACGTGCCTTCGTGGCGCCGCCGAGAATCACCGATCGCCTAAGCGGTTTCTCTGACGCGCGAATGCCGAGCGGATTCCGCCGCCCGGCTTTTCGCGTGCGCTCCCTTGTTCGCGATGCTTTGCTTCAGCGCGGTCATCAAGTCCACCACCGGTGCCAGCCGAGGAGCCTTTTCCGGCCGCGGCGCCGCCGTACCCTTTTCCTTACTCTCAATCAATTTTTTAACCTGCGCCTGATACTCGTCGTGAAATTGTTCCGGCCGAAACGGCGCGACCAGTTCCTTGGCGAATTGTTCCGCCAGCGAAACTTCCTGCTTCTTCAAATTCGCCGCGGAATTTTTTCCGTATCCCGCCACGTCGCGAATTTCACTCGGATAATACAGCGTATGCAGCGTCAGGCCGTGGCGGTAAGGGCGCACAATCACGGTGCGTTCCCGCTGATGCATAGTGACCTGCGCAATGGCGGCGACTTGCATCTCTTCCATAGTCTCCAGCAACAACGTATATCCGCGCCGGCCCTCTTCTTCCGGCACGGAAAAATACGAAGTCTCGAAATAAATTGGATCCACGTCGCTTAATTTCACGAACTGCAGAATTTCCATCAACGATGACGACGCCGGTTGAAGTTTTTTCAATTCCTGCCGGTCCACGATCACCATTTTGTCTTCGTCCACTTCATAGCCCATTACGATTTCGTCCCGCGAAACCACCCGCTTGTGATGTGCGAATAGCGCCCCGCGGCGAATAACCTTATCGGTACAGACACCAATCCAAACGATATACTTCCTTTCCACACGGACGCGCCCATATTTCTCCTCCCGCCTACAACTTAATACACGTCGAAATCAGGCCTCCGTTGTAGACTGACCTGCAATGTCGACGGAGAAAGCCACTCGAAAGCTCAGCACTCACCAGCAGGCGGTCCTCATCCAGGTGCTATTGACCTTCCCGGACGAACCGGTTGGCGTCTGCTACCTGCCGTCCGTCTCCGATGCTCATGCATACGCCGAAGATTTTCTTACAATTTTTAAGTCCATCAATTGGAGAGTTGACGACACTTACGCCCAGGCAAATCTGGTAACTGCCGCGGGCGGGTTGTCGATTGTTGTGAAAGACAATCAATTACCGCCCAGCGCAGAAGCGTTGCGCGACGCGCTGCGCATCTACGAAATCGAAGCGGAAATTGTGCCGGATCGATCGAATCTGTGCGGCTCGAGAAACTTCGTGCTGGCGGTAACCTAGCCGTCAGGCAAGTCCTATTTTTCGTTCTGCTTCGGCTGCTGCGCATCCTGTTCAACCGCCGAGATTTCCACCCGCTCGCGCTTGATGTCCAACCGCAGCCGCGCGAATATGCTCATATAAAGGTTCGACATCCACACCAGAGCAAACCCTGCAATCAGGTAACCACGCCAGCCGGGCATCAATAATTTAAAACGGGTAATGATCAGGAAAATTACAGCCACGTAGTGGCTGAAGCAAAATTCGCACGTAAAGAGATAAAAAAATTTACGCTCATACACGTTTGGGCAGCTCTTGCTGCGCTGCGCGCACCAATCGTGGGCTTCCCTGAAAATTTCCTCGTGCGTGATAGTCCACGCGATGGAGGCCACCGGGATGGCCAGGATCACCAGCGTCAAAAGTTGCTGCCCAAGACTCATGCGGCGCTCGGCAGCCTCATGTGAGAATCATCCGATGTTGACGTCTTGACATCTATTTAGTGGCGCCGGCAGGGACATCTTGTGTAACCGCTTCAATCCCGCGAAAAACATCGGCCTGCAGGATCGTCTGCGCCAGCGTCACCGCCAGTTTATCGTTGCCGTCGATGCGCAGCCGGGTTGCCGCTTTGAGCGGATCGCCGGCAAATTTCCATAGTCCAATAATAATTCTAACATTGGGCATCTGCGTCCGGATTTTTCTATACAACTCTCTGGCATGCAGCAGCGCAAACGGCGGCAACGCCGAAATGCATATTATGTCGGGCCTCGAGTCTTTCAGTTGCGCAATCATTTCCGACGTTGTGCCGATAGGAATCGCCTGCGCCTGATATCCTGCGCGAACCAACAGTTGCCCCAGCATAATGCCCACGATTTCGTCGGCCTCATCCCGCGCCGGCAAACAAACAACGCAGGCGGATTCGCGAGACTCATTTGCCGTGCGCGGCGACGCGATCAGTGCCTCGGAATCCTCCGGCGTATCTGCGACGGCCGCCGCTTCTTCTTCCTTCGATTTCTCCGCCAGGTCCTCCAGGAATTCCTTGGTGCTTTGGCAGATAAATTTTTCCGTAATCTCTTCCAGATCGTCGTGATGCCGGTCCTGCTCGGCCAGCGCCAGGGCCGGAATCAGGACCGAGTCATAAAGCTCCTCGAGCGAATTTGTTTTTAGATATTCCTCCAGCACATGTTTCGCCTCGGTTTGGTCGCTGGCCAGCAGCCGTTGGTAATAATGCGCCTCCGGCGATAGCACCGGCTGATCGCCCAGCATAATATTCAGGAAACTCAGCGAGGGAACGTGACGGCCCAGCACCACCAGACAAACCGTGAGCGGCGTAGACAGCAGTAATCCGATCGGTCCCCAAATCAGCGACCAAAAAATCGCCGCGAACAAAATCGCAAACGAAGAAATCCCGGTGTGAGCGCCGTATAACAACGGCTCCAGAACATTTGCTACCAGTAGTTCCACCACCAGGTACAGCAGCAGCGTGTACAAGGGTTTTGTCCACGTCGCGAAAATCGCCAGCGAGAGCAGGATCGGCAACACTGCCGCCAGCGGCGATCCGATGTACGGTAGAAAACGCAAAAGCGCGGCCAGAGTGCCCCATAGCAATGCGTTGGGAACGCCGATCACATACAGGCCCAATCCGATGACCACCCCATAAGCAGTGTTCACCAGCAATTGCAGTTGCAGATAGCGGCTCACCCGCGATCCAGCGTCGTCCAACGCCTGAGTCATGACGTTCAGGTGGCCGCGGCCCACCAGCCCGATCAGGCGGTTTCTTAAATCTTCACGCCCCGCCAGCATGAAAATCGTCAACACCATCACAATGATGGCGCTTCCCAGCGGCGTAACCACGCTGTTGAACGATTCGAACGGATTGCTGGCCGGCTGATAGACCTGCACCGGAGCTGGCGCGGGAATTGCCGCACGCTTGGTCTGTTTGCCGGCTTTGGCCGATGCGTTCTCCGCCGTATCTGAAGACGCTTCCGTGATTTCCTTGCCGATTTCTTTCACCGCGTCAGCGGCGGTATCAAGTTTGCGATTGTGCGGATTGCGAATCGAGTCAATCTTGGCTTTGATATTCGATTTATAGCTCGGCAACTGGTTAGTTACGTCCAAGACCTGGTTTCCTACCGTCCATCCAACCCCGCCAAATGCCGCAATCGCGATACCCACCACCAGGAAAATCGCCACAAAGCGCGGTAAATGAATTCGCTCCAGAATTCCCACCAAAGGGGTAAGCAGAAACGTGAACAGCACCGCCAACGCCAGCGGCACCAGTATCACTCGCGCGAAGTACAACGCCAGGATAACCACCACCGCGGTCACGAGCGTCAGCAGCTTGGAGATATCTTTGGCCGGAGAAGTACGCGCCACTTACGCCACCTGATCTTTCAAGGTACGAGAAGGCTTGGCTATCAAACCGACAGACGCTGCCGGTCGCGCGGGTAACGACGGACGACAGTTGGTTAAATGATCAAAAGGTTCTGCTGATCCGCTCCGGCACGACCAATAACTGCAATTGTTGTGGACGCTGGCGCACCGGCGCAATCCCGCATTTACCTGAGGTAGCCATTTCGGTTGAAGGCGCTGCTAAGTCGACAGCTTCACCGGCGCATTGCCCCAGGAAGCCTTCGTCTTCGCTCATCGCCGCAAAGTCCGCCAGTTCCTCGTAGAAATCAGTCATGTCGGCGCGCCCCGTGGCAGGCAAGTTGGCAGGGATGTTTCTGTTAGCCTGCACCAAGCATACATCATCAATTGCAAACAGAGGACGCTGGGATTCGCTCTGTCGCCAGGTCATCGATACTGCGAAAGGTGGTCAAATCTACTCCTTTTACCGGATGGCTCACCGTGTAGATGAGTACTACGATTTGCGGCGTTGAGTGTTCAGCTCGCAATGTGGCGTCCCGCGACGTGCGCTCTTCGATCACTAACAGCACTTAGGAGGATTTATGGATGAACAATATAAGCAAGACGGTCAAAATTCTGGCGAAGCCTTTGGTACGGGAACTGGTTCCGCAGCAGGTACTGCCGCGGCGAGACTGAAGGATCAGATCGCTGATAAGGCAGCCGACGTGCGCGATCGTGTAACCGATTTGGGCCGCCGCACCGCCGACCGGATTGACGCATCGCGTGAGCCCGCGGCCGCTACCCTCGACAAGACCGCTTCCGCGCTGCACAGCAAGTCAGATCAAGTCGTCAGCGCCGCCCACGCCACATCGGATCGAGTGGCAAGTGCCGCCCATGCTACCGCCGACAAGATCCAGGCTACCGCGGACTATGTTCGCGACCACGATTTCAAACAGATGGGCAATGACGTTCAGGATCTCGTGAAGCGCTACCCAGTTCAGTCGCTGGCCGCCGCCGCGGTCCTGGGCTTCCTTGTTTCCCGCGTAATGCGCAGCAGCGACTAACTTCGCAAGCAAGGAGCCAACATGTCAGGCCAAAACGGGAGAAGTGTGCCCGAAGTTCTACAGAACATTGTCGGTAACATTCAGGAGATCATTCGCTCTGAATTCAGCCTGGCGAAAATAGAAATCAAACAGGAAGCCGCGCAAGCCAAGGGCCCGGCAATGATGTGGCTGATCGGCGGAGCATTGGGCCTCTACGCGTTGGGTTTCCTGCTTTTGACCGCCATCTTTGGGATGGCCACGGTTATGCCGATTTGGCTCGCGGCCCTCATAGTAGGTGCGGTACTGACCGTAATATCCATCGCCCTGTTAAGCGCGGCCAGCAAACGGCTTAAGCAAGTCCACAAAGTCCCCGAACGAACCATCGAAACCTTGAAGGAGAATGTCCAATGGGCGAAAGAACAGATCAAATAGAGCAGCACATCAAGCGTCAGCGTGATGAACTGGAAGATAATTTCAGTGAACTGGAGCGCAAGGTAAGGGACGCATTCGACTGGCGTACGCAATTTCAAGAGCATCCCGGCATGATGCTGGGTGCCGCACTGGTGGGCGGCGCCCTCGTTGGCGCCCTCCTTCCCGGTCGATCCAGCGTCACAAAAAACGTCACTTCGCGTCGCAGATCGTTCAGTGATCTGCCTGTTTCTCACGCGTCGGCCTCTTACGAAGAGCATGCGGTGCCCCAAGCCGCCCCTGCGTGGAACGCCTATTCCTCTACCCCTCGAGAGGTGGCTCAAAAAACTGCCGAAGTTTGGGACAATTTAAAAGGCGCAGCTATAGGAATGGCCGCCGCTCGCTTGGGCGACGCTATCGAAGGTCTCGTCCCCGGATTCGCCGAGCACTACAAGAAAGCTGCAGGCGACAACAAATCACGCGGTGCTAAAGCGGTGTGGCCTTACAGCGTACCCAAGCCCGCCGATTCCTCATCGACAACAGAAAGCCAGCCGAAACCAAACGGCGGCACCGATTACGGCTCACACTCTTAAATCGGCGCACTGCCCTCTAAAAAGTTACCAAACTGGGACACGCCCGGCCGGGTACGCGCACCGATACTACAAAATGCGTGGGCCCCTACCACGAATACCTGATGGCCCCCGAGACGCTATCCTCGTATTGTCCCTTTCGATCTCCAGGCGCCTCGATGGGCCACTAGAAAGACAACTTACGGAGACAGGAGCCGAACTTGCTTTGGACAATAGCGGTTGTACTTGTGATTCTTTGGCTGCTCGGTCTAGTCACTTCTTACACGCTGGGCGGCTTTATCCACATCCTGCTGGTCCTGGCGATCGTCGTGATTCTGATCCGGGTCATCCAGGGACGCAGAGTCGTTTAACTTCTATTCGCTTTTCGGACTGCAGGCCCGAGTTCGACGATTCTCGAGCTCAGGCCTGCTTTCCATCGCGGTATGATCCAACCCCGGCGTTCGTAATAGGTTTGGCTCTGCCCGGCGCACGCCTGATAATTACCCTGAAAAACTGATTACTTGATTCGTAACTGAGTGGGAGCGTTCATGACCGACGACAGTAATTCTGCTGACAAAGATCAAGGCCTGCTGACCTCCGTGGCCGAGAGCATCGGCTCCGCCTTGGGAAGCATCGCTGCAAAGGCCGGGGCCGCTCAAAAGTCCATTGGGAAATCCACGGCCGCGGTCGTTCGGAAGGTCACTCCATCTAAACGAAAGTCCCCGCGCAGAAAATCCGCGAAACCCGCTAAGAAATCCAAAGCCGGTTCCAGCGCTAAAAAGCGCAAGCCGGTGGCTAAGCGTGCTGCCAAGTCGCGCAAACGCGCCCGTCCGGCAAAGCGAAAAGCGCGCCGCAGATAACACAACCGTGCAGCGCTCAACTATTCGTATCTAAGCGCAATGACAGGACTCACCCGAGTCGCGCGCCGCGCCGGGATCCAGCACGCAAAAACTCCGATTATCAGCAGCAGCACCGGCACCAGCACCAGCGTGACCGGATCGTGCGCCGACACGCCCCAAAGCTGGCTGCTGATCAACCGCGCCACCACCACGCTCGCCACCAAACCAATCGCGATGCCCAGCGCCACTAATCGCAACCCCGTTCGAATTACCAGTCTCTGCACGTCCCCCGCGTCCGCGCCCAGCGCCATTCGTATCCCGATTTCATGCGTGCGCCGCGCAGTGGTGTAAGCAATTACGCTATACACCCCGATGGACACCAGAATCACGCCCACCACCGCGAAAACGGTGATCAGCAGTAATCCGAATCGTGGTTGCGCGTACGAAAACGAATTGATGAAGCTTTCCATCGTGCCGGTCAGCGTTAGCGCCACGCTGCGGTCCGTGCCCCAGATTTCCTGCCGAACGGTATTCATCATCAGCAGCGGATCGCCCGACGTGCGCACCAGAACCCCACGCGCCGCGGATCCCGTCGCCGTATAAGGCACCCACGTTTCCGCCGTTACCGGCTGTTGCAGTCCCTGATTCTTCACGTCGGCCACAATTCCGATGACTTCGAACCACGCGTCCGGCAGGACATCGGGAAATTTTTCAAGCTGCAGCATGTGCACCCGCTTGCCGATGGGATCCTCGTCGCCGAAATACTTGCGTTGAAACGTCTGATTGATCACCGCCACCTTGCGCGCGCCGTTCACTTCCGCTTCAGTAAAATTGCGCCCGCGCAGGAACTGGATCCGCAGCACCGTAAAATATTGCTCACTGCAAAGCTGCAGCAGGGAACTCCACGTATCCGCGTGCGTCTTCCCGGGAATTTCGATATCGCTCGGAATCCCCCCGTAGGGCGGCAATGTGC
>JBBRZT010000165.1:0-8560 GCA_038236395.1 Candidatus Acidiferrales bacterium | reverse complement strand
GTGGACGCCACCCGTCCGCTCAACGCTGAATCCAAATGGTCGGTGCGGTAAAAAATAGTGGAGCCCAGCACCACCCAGGCGATGCACGAACAGATAAAGATGCCGGTTATGGCCGCGATTCGTTTGAACATGGCTGCGAAGAACCCCCGTGCCTGTTACGATGAGCCAAAGTAGTCCTTAGTGTCAAGTACTTTGTAACATGAAGTGAAAAAAAAGAAAATCGCCCGGGCGCGGCTCACACTCGTTTTTAGCGGATAACTCCTGGAAGGATAACTGCCGTGCGCCTGGCTACTTCAAAGCCTTCTGTAAACGCTTCTTGGTCTTCAGCAGTTGCTTCTTCAGCGAGTCGATCTGTTCCGCGATATCCGCCAGCTCTTCTTTGGCGGCCGCTCCGGCCTTGGCCACGCGGTGCGCGGTGCGGTCCGCTTTGCCCATCGCCGTTCCGATTTTTACCGCTACCTGCGTGAGTTTGCCCTTCTTGGCCATCGCGCCCTCCTGCTGAACTGCTGCAATCCTATACGCCGTCCGGCGAACCCGTCAATCGCCGGCCGGGTGCAAGCGAACTGCGCGCCAACCCGGACTCCTCGATTCTCCGCCACAAAGAATTGTCATGGGCCGTTCCGCGCCCTGATTGGATTTCTGTGCCCGAATGAGCGAAACTCTACCGCTGCAGCAAGAACGTTTCGGAGCGTGCCTATGCATTTTCGCAACAACCATTCGCGTCACTTCGGATTGATTCTTGCCAGCGCGTGCTTCCTGGTTGCGATGTGCATCGCTTCATTCCAGCCATCGACGCGCGCGCAGGATCATTCCATGCCCGCGGGCCACGAAGGCATGGTGATGGACGATTCCGCTCCTGAGCCTTCACCCGCCAAATTGCTCGCCGATAAGCGCGAGAGTGAATTCAATCATCACCTCGCGGGGTTCTTCGTCGTGCTCGCCGGCCTTTTCATTCTCGCCGAAGGCCGACTCAGTGCCCGCTGGCCTGCCGTTCGCTATGCGTGGCCGCTGTGTTTTTTGCTGGCTGGAATTTTTGTGTTTGTTTTCAGCGACACCGAGCTTTGGCCCTTCGGGCCCCAGTCCTGGGTTTTCGGGCTCACGCATCACCCTGAAGTGCGCCAGCACAAAACATTCGCCTTGATCCTGCTCGCACTCGGAGTGATCGAAGTGCTTCGCGCGCGCGGCACCTTGAAAGCCGCGTGGTCCGCCTGGGTATTTCCCGTCCTCGCGATCGCAGGCTCCATCATTCTGCTTTTCCATGATCATGGCGGCGGCATGCACGGTGCGAATCACATGGAAGTCATGGCCCGCATCCAGCACGAGCATATGAGTTACCTGGCGGCCGGATTAGGAATTGGTCTGACCAAAGGCCTGTCCGAAATCAAAACCGGCTGGCAAGGGTTTTTCGCCAAGCTCTGGCCGAGCATCATGATCGTTCTTGGCGTGCTGCTGATGTTCTACGTGGAATAGCGCCGCCGCCGAAGATCTCAGGCGAATCCCGCGCGGCTCAAGGGCAGCTCTCGCACGCGCTTTCCGGTGGCTGCAAAAATCGCGTTGCACAATGCCGGCGCGAATGGCGGCAGCCCGGGCTCCCCAATTCCCGCGGGAGGCGCGTCGCTCGCCACCAGGTGCACGTGAGTTTCGCGTGGAGCATCCTTCATTCGCGCCATCTGGAAATCGTTGAAATTTGATTGCTCGATGGCGCCATTGCTGGCGGTGATCTCGCCGTAAAACGCCAGGCTGGTGCCCATCACCGCCGCGCCTTCAACCTGTTGACGCGCCATTTCCGGGTTTACCACCGTGCCCGCATCCACCGCCGAATCCACTCGCTTGATGTGTACCTGCCCGGCGTCGTCCACCTGCACCTGCACCACCGTTGCGACGTAGGTCAGAAAACTGCGATGCGCCGCGATTCCCATTCCAAATCCATTTCCAGATTTCTGTTTTCCCCATCCGGCTTTTTCCGCCGCCAGCGATGTAACCCGCCGGAATCTGGCGATGTCGATGGGATATTGCTCGTACGCGCCGTCGTAGTTGGAATAATCCTTGGGCAGTTCGCTCTGCGGAACGATACGGTCCGGCCCAAAAAGTTGCAAAAGATACTCCACCGAATCCCGACCCGCCGCGTGCGCCAGTTCATCTGCAAACGAATGCACCGCGAACGCGTGATAAATGTTGGCCACCGAGCGGAACCAGCCGATGCGCACATGCGCCTCCGCCGGCCCGTTCTCCACGCGGTGATTCGCCAGCGCGAACGGCACATCCGTGAAGCCCAGTCCCAGCTCATCCGCCGGAGCAAAAGTATTTTTGGGATCGAACGTGGTGCCGATGGGTGGAAACACGGTGCGCTGCAGCCAGGCCGCCGGCTTTCCGTCGGCATCCAGCGCCGCTTTCATGTACATCGCGGCGACCGAGTGATACGTGTCGAATTTGATGTCGTCTTCGCGGCTCCAAACCACTTTGACAGGCTTGCCCGTTTTTTTCGCAAGCACCGCGGCTTCCACCGCAAAATCCGGAAATGATTTGCGCCCGAAGCCTCCGCCGAGCAGCGTCACGTTTACGGTCACATCTTCTTTTTTCAGCCCGGTGGCGGCGGCGATAGCGTCCTTTGCGCCCTGCGGATTCTGCGTCGGCGCCCATGCTTCGATTTTTCCGTCGCGAAATACCGCCAGCGCCGCGGGAGGCTCCATGGAAGCATGCGCCAGCAGCGGCACGTAATACTCCGCCTCCACGATTTTGCCGCCCTTGGCAAACGCCGCATCCACATTCCCGTTATCGCGCACCACTTTTCCCGGCTTGCGCGCCGTTTCCTGCAATTCCTTTTTGTACGCGTCGGAGTTGTATACGCTGTGAGGACTCTTCTCCCACTCGATCTTCAGCTTTTTCTTTCCCTGCATCGCCGCCCAGGTGTTATCCGCCAGCACCGCCACTCCGCCCAATGACTGGAATCCCACCGGCGGCTTGAATCCATCGATTGTTGCGGTCTGTTTGACGCCGGCAATCGCCAGCGCCGCCTTGTCGTCAAAGTTTTTCACCGTGCTGCCAAAAACGGGCGGATGGGCCACGCTGGCATACAACATTCCATCCATGCGCGTGTCCAGCCCGTAGACCGCTTTTCCGTCGCACATATCTTTCAGATCGTAATTGCTGGTTCCTTTTCCGATGTAGCGCCACTCCGTTCGGGCCTTGAGCTTGATTTCTTCTTTTTTTGGCACGTCCAGTTTCGCCGCCGCGGCCGCCAGTTCGCCATAGCCGAGTTTTTTCCCTGTCGGCGTGTGCACCACTTCGTGCAATCCGGTGCGGCACTCCGTCACAGGTTTTCCCCATTGAGCAGCGGCGGCACGAACTAGCATCAATCGCGCTGTGCCTCCTGCTTCGCGTAGAGGTTGGAAAAAACTGGTCACCGAGTGCGAGCCATCGGTGTCCTGATCGCCGAATTTTTCGTCGCCGGGAGCCTGCACGATTTTTACGCGCGCCCAGTCGGCATCCAACTCGTCGGCCACGATGCGCGGCAACGCCGTCTTGCTGCCGCTACCCATCTCCGAACGGTGCGCGATGATATACACCGTGCCGTCAGTATCAATCGCCAGATAAACACTGGGGTGCAGTGGTGCATTGGCCATAGGCGCGAGCCCGTCAGGGATAACGGGATCAGTTCCGGCAGCCAGAAGCGTTTCCGGCATCCAGCGCACGCTGAGCACCAACGCACCCGCCCCAAGCATGCCCTTCAGGAAACCGCGCCGCCCCGGCTCAACCGCAACAACCGACTCTCGACTGTTCACGGACACAGGATTACCCCGCATTTGTGTGTCTCCGATTGTTTTGCGTGAGGAGCATCATTACTCCGCTACATCCTACTGCGATTCCCGGATCTTGCAACCACGTGTGAATCACAATCAAAGTTCGTTACGCTTCATCAGTTCGACGGCATGATCGCAGGCCCGCGCGGTCAGCGCCATGAACGTAAGCGACGGATTCACGCAGGAAGACGACGTCATGCACGCGCCATCGGTCAAAAATAAATTCGCCACGTCGTGCGCCTGATTCCACGAATTGAGCACCGAGGTCTTCGGATCGCGGCCCATGCGCGCCGTGCCCATCTCGTGGCAGGAAAATCCCGGCGGGCTGTCGTTATCGATGAAAGGCTCGATGCCGCGCGCACCGGCGGCGGAAAGCATCTCCGCCGCGGCGATGGACATGTCTTTCACGATGGCCCGCTCGTTGTCGCTCCACTCGCAGGATATTTTCAGCACCGGAAAGCCCCAGGCGTCCACTTGTTCCTTGTCCAGCTCCACGTAATTGCTGTGCCTGGGCAGGCATTCGCCATATCCGCCAAACGTGAAGCGCCACGGCCCGGGACGGCTGATAGCATTCTTGAATTCAACGCCGAAAGCCGTCTCTCCCGCGCCGCGATGCCAGTCGTCGCGTCCTGCGCCGCCCTGAAAACCGTAGCCGCGCACAAAATGCGGCGACTTATCCTTTATATTGCGAAAGCGCGGCACGTAAATCCCATTAGGCCGCCGTCCCAGCGTCACCCGATCTTCATTTCCGGGAATGATCGCCGTCGCGCCGCCGCCCTTGATGTGATCCATCAGGTTGTGGCCCAGCTCACCGCTGGAATTCGCCAGTCCGTTGGGAAATTCAGTGGTCGCAGAATTCAACAGCAGCCGCGTCGATTCCAGAGTGGAAGCGCAAAGAAAAATAATGCGCGCCTGAAATTCCAGTGACTGGCGCGTTTGCGCGTCGATCACTCGGACGCCGGAAACGCGGCGCGTCGCGGGATCAAAAATCAAACTGTGCACAACGCTGTAAGGACGCAGCGTCAGCCGTCCGGTTTTCTGCGCGACCGGCAGCGTGGCGTTCAGCGTGCTGAAATACGAGCGCGTGATGCAGCCGCGCTCGCACGGGCCGCACTGATGGCAAGGCGCGCGGCCATTGTGCGTGCGCGTCAGAATGGCGCAGCGCCCAATAGTCAAAACCCGTTCGCCGCCGAAATATTTCGCTACCGCGTCCTGAACTACGCGTTCCGCGCAGTTCAATTCCATGGGCGGGAGAAATTTGCTGTCGGGCAGTTGCGGCAGGCCCAGCGCCTGGCCGCTGATTCCGGCAAAATCTTCCACGTAGTCGTACCACGGAGCGATTTCGGCGTAGCGGATGGGCCAATCGACGGCGACGCCTTCCGCAGCGTTGGCCTCGAAATCCAGGTCGCTCCAGCGATACGTCTGCCGTCCCCAGATGATGGAGCGCCCGCCAACCTGCCGGCTGCGAATCCACCGAAACGGTTTATCGGCAGGCGTGACGTACGGATTTTCGATGTCGTTGACGAAAAACTTCGAAGCCATTTCGTCGCAGGCGTAGCACGTGCTTTGTACCGGCTGCGTGGCCGCCAGCCGTTTGCGATCGCGCATGCTGCGAAACGGCATCTCCCACGGAGGCACATGCTCCACGTAGTCGTTTTCGGGAACGATGGGCCGGCCGGCTTCAAGCATGAGAACCTGCAGGCCCTTTTCGGTCAGTTCTTTCGCGGCCCAGCCTCCCGTCATTCCGGAGCCGATGATAAGCGCGTCATATTTTGCAGCAGACATAATTTATTCTTCGGCCGGCGATTTTTCGGCCACCGGTTTCTCCGGCGCCGATTTTTCTTTTGCAAGCGCGGCGCAGGCGTCCAGATGTTCCGGAATCACCTGGAAATGCAGTTGCTGCGCCGCTCCCACTTCGGAAGTGAAATAGCCGGTCAAGACCAGCTGGCGGAACGTGAAATAGAAATTTCCGTGCGGTTCGGGCAGGTTCCCGCGGCCACCGCGCGGATTCGCCGCAATCTTTTGAGCGTCGCGCGCCATTTCCTCGCCCAGCAGCCGCAATAATTCCGCTTGTTGAGCCGGTGAGCAGCCAACGAAATCCTTGCCGAAACTCTCCCGGCTCAGTGCGTCCACGGCCGCAAGCCCGTGAAGAAAACTGGCCCGGCTGCGCTCGTCGGACCAGTCCGAAAGAATAAGGTCGATAAATTCAGGCACTCGCGCATCCACTGCGCCCGGAGTGTGCGTCCGGGGAATGATCAGATCGGCCATGGCTGAGACCGTTGCATGCTGATGCGCATCAAGGGTCTTGAGCGCGCCGCCACCGGGCAGCGACGCGTGAATGGCGCGAAGAACCCCGTAGAAATTGCCGCCCGCCGCGGGCGACACCGCTGCCGACGCGAACAATTTCAGGACTTGTCGTCGCTCCATGAATGTTTTTCCGCGAACGTCGAGGGTAGCTCCGCACCAGATGCCGAGTCAACGGTGATAGACTTTGGCCAGAAATTCGAGGATTAAGCGATGAAACCGACACGCCGAGAATTCATGAGCACCATGGCGCTGGCAGGACTGGGCGCGCAATTTGCAGGCGCACGATTCGCTATTGCGGACGACGCGCGCTTCCCGCTGGCGTTTTCGACCTTGGGCTGCCCGAAATGGAGCTGGCCCGAAATTCTGGATTTTGCCGCGCAGCACGGATTCGCAGGCATTGAATTGCGCGGCCTGCTTGGAGAAATGAACCTGCCGGCGCGCCCGGAGTTTGCCGCCGACAAAATTTCAGCCGACAAGAGCGACGTCGCCGCTCACGGATTGAAAATTACCGACTTAGGCAGCTCCGCGGCGATGCACGACGCGGACCCCGAAAAGCGCGCGCAACAACTGGCCGAGGCGCGCAGCTTCATCGATCTGGCATCGGCGTTAGGCGCGCCGTATGTTCGAGTATTCGGCAACGATATCAAAGGGCCACGCGAAGAAGTCATCGCCCGCGTCGCAGCCGGCCTTCATGAGCTCGGCGAATATGCCCGGCCGCGAAACGTCACGGTGATCATCGAGTCGCACGGTGACTTTACCGATTCACCTACTTTGAAAGAAATTCTCACGCGCGCCGATTCCGACCACGTCGCTTTACTATGGGACGCCCACCACACCTTCGCGTCCTCCCACGAAGAACCGGAATTTACCGTCGCTCAACTGGGCAAATGGATCCGCCACACCCACCTGAAAGATTCCGTCCCGGATGGAAAGGAGCGCCGGTACGTGCTCACCGGAAAAGGAGACATTCCGGTAAAGCGTCAGATTCAAGCTCTGGTCGGGATCGACTACAAAGGCATGTATTGTTTCGAATGGGAAAAAGTGTGGCACCCCGATTTGCCCGAACCGGAAATCGCCATCGCCAACTACGCAAAAGTAGCAGGCCAATATTTACGCGAAGCGCTAGCCAAATAAGGTTTCGGGGCCTTTGGGTGCCCCACACGCCGAATTCGCCCTGTGGGGATTTTGTGAAAAGTCGCGGCGCATCCGATATCAGCAATTAGTTCCAGGAATAGCCATGGCAGAGTCCGAAGGAAAATTCATGCGGCGGGCGATTGCGCTGGCCGTGGAAAACGCGCGCTCAGGCGCTGGCGGGCCGTTCGCTGCGCTGGTCGTGAGAGATGCCGTGGTAATTGCCGAAGGAACCAATCGCGTGACGTCCACGAACGATCCCACAGCGCACGCCGAAATAGTGGCGATTCGCGAAGCGTGCCGCGAGCTGCAAAATTTTCAGCTGGAAGGATGCGACTTGTACAGCACCTGTGAGCCCTGCCCCATGTGCCTCGGCGCGATTTATTGGGCGCGGCCCGCGCACATTTTTTACGCAGCGAGCGGAGCGGAAGCCGCAGCCGCCGGGTTCGACGACCAATTTATTCACGAAGAGATGAACCGGCCCACCGAACAACGCCGCATTCCCACTACGCAGATCCTGCATGACGAGTCGCAGGCGATTTTCGCTGCATGGGCCGCACAGGAAAATAAACAGTCCTACTAGATTTCCCAAAAGCCACGCTTCAAATCGGCGTTGCTACTTTTCCGAAACCAGCACCTGCTGCGGCATATCCGGAATCTGATGCATCGTGGTCTTCGAAAATCCCGCGTTGCCAAACATTTTCTCGTATTCCTTCAGGGTGTACGCGTCGCCTGAGTCGGTCGAACCCAGCATCACCATGCTGAACATCGCCGCTGTGGGTGGACTTACACGATCCTCATTGGGCACGAACTCCAGCGTGATGGCCTGGCCGCCGGGCTTCAGCGCGTCGTGCACCCGCCGCATCAACTTTTCGCAAGTGTCGTGATCGAAGTGGTGAAAAATATTGGTCAGCAAAACATAGTCATATCCCGCGCCCAGGTCGGTATCAAATGCGCTGCCAGAGCGCGTATTGAATCGATCGGCAACGCCGGCAGTTTGCGCATTCTCGTTCGCCACTTCCAGCACATTGGGCCAATCGACAGCGGTGACCTGCGCGTTGGGATTATTTTTTGCCATGGTGATGCCATACATCCCGTGGCCGGCGGCGATATCGAGTATCTGACACGCCTTTCCCTGCGGCATTCCGGTCAGCTGCGCGATGAACATCGCAGACGGCGTCGTAAGCGGCGCCATGGAGCGCGCGAAAGTCACCCACATCTCATCATTCGGTTCCAGATTGTCGCCATGCTCGGCGGCGCAGCCGCCCTTTTTCACAGCTGCCGTCAAAGACGAGAATTTTTTCATCAAATGTTCGCCGGCC
>JBBRZT010000164.1:0-8573 GCA_038236395.1 Candidatus Acidiferrales bacterium | reverse complement strand
TCTCGGCACGCAGACTGTGACCATCAGCGACGCCACTTCCGGCGCGGCTATTTTTTACACCATGGATGGCAGCACTCCCACGGCGTCCGCGGGCGGTTCGACGCAGGCATATAGCGGACCATTGAGCGTCACCAGCACGCAGACCATCAAAGCCATCGCTAAATCTTCTTCGCTGGCTGCCAGCGCGGTTTCTTCCGCGACCTACACCATCGAACAGCGCGCCACCGCTCCGATCTTCTCGCCCTCGCCGGGCACATTTGCCGCGGCGCAGTCGATAAGCATTTCGTCGCCGACACCGGGCGCCGCGATTCACTACACCACCGACGGTTCCACGCCGACGGCTTCATCCACGTTGTACACCGGCGCGATTTCCGTCACGGCCACCAAGACGATCCACGCCATTGCCATCGTGAGCGGATATTTTGACAGCACGGTTTCCACCGGCCTCTACACCATCAACTCGAGCGGCGGCACTGGAGTAAATCTTGGCGGCGGCTTCACAGCCGGAGCGATGGTGCTGAACGGCAGCGCCGCGCTCAACGGAACGAAGTTGCGTCTGACTGCCGGTACCGCCGGCGCGTCGGCTGCTGCGTGGTTCAGTTCTCCGCTAAACATTCAGAAATTCAGCACCAATTTCACTTTCCAGATTACTCCGGGCTCCAATCCGGTCGCCGACGGGTTCACCTTCGCCATACAGGGCAACAGCACCTCGGCAATCGGCCCGACCGGCGGTGGATTGGGATACGGTCCCGACAACCCCAATACCGCGACTGCAGTTCCCAACCCGCTGCGTAACAGCGTGGCCATCAAGTTCGATCTTTACGACAACGTTGGAGAAGGTGTGAACTCCACCGGTCTGTACACCAACGGCGCCTCCCCTACAACACCGTTCGTGGACCTGACCGGCAGCGGGATCGACCTGCATAGCGGTCACGCTTGCAACGTGCAGATCACTTACGACGGAACAAAACTGATCTTGACCATCACCGATCCCACGGTGAATGCGGCCTTCACCCAAACCTGGCCAGTCAACATCCCGGCCGTCGTCGGTGGAAACACCGCTTACGTCGGTTTCACCGCAGGAACTGGCGGGTCGACTGCAATTCAGGACATCACCAGTTGGACCCTCTCGTCTACCGTTACCGCTGCGGCCGCTACACCGGTGTTCAGCCCGGGTGCTGGCACGTATACCGGAACGACCTCCGTCACCATTTCGGATGCCACTTCCGGCGCCGCGATTTTCTACACGCTCGATGGCACTTCTCCGGCGACCACAGTGACGGGATCGACAAAACAATATTCCGGCGCGTTGACGGTTTCGACTACGCAAACGATCAGCGCGATCGCTTCCGCTGCGGGATTTTCGCCCAGCGCGGTTGGCATCGCCAAATATACGATTCAGGCGCCGACGGCGACTGCTACTCCGGTCATCTCTCCCGCGGGCGGCACATTCACCAACGCTCAAACCGTGACGATTACAGATGCAACGTCAGGGGCAGCCATCTATTACACCGTTGATGGAAGCCAGCCGACGGTTTCTTCGACCAAGTATTCAGGCGCAGTTAACGTCAGCGCAACGACCACGATCAAAGCCATCGCATTGGCCAGCGGATTGACCACCAGCGGCACGGCCAGTTCGGTGATTACCATCCAGTTCGCCGGTGGTAGCAGTGGAACGAGTGTGGTCAGTTTTGGCTCAGGCTTCTCGACCACTGGAATGCAACTGAACGGTAACGCGGTATTGAATGGCAATCGCCTGCAACTGACTGACACAAACAATATCTATGAAGACGCCAGCGCTTTCTGGACCCAAGAAGTGAACGTCCAGAACTTCACGACAGACTTCACTTTCCAGATCATCAATCCCATCGCCGACGGAATTACCTTCACGATTCAGAGAGCCGGGGTAACTGCACTCGGTCCCGCAGGCGGTGGTTTGGGATACGGTCCGGACACCGTCGGAGCGGAACCTGGCATTCCGACCAGCGTCGCCGTGAAATTTGATATCTACAACAATGCGGGCGAATCCAGTAACTCCACGGGGCTATACACCAACGGAGCCTCACCCACAGTGCCAGCCACGACCATCGGCGGAGGGGTGAATCTTCAGTCCGGCGACGTCCTTAAAGTACACATGACCTACGACGGCACCACGTTAACCATGACCATCACCGACACTAAGAATCCTGCGCAGACCTTCACAACCAGTTGGCCCATAAACATTCCGGGAACGGTGGGCGGCACGACTGCGTTTGTGGGCTTCACCGGAGCTACCGGAGGCAGCATGGCTACCGAGCAGATTCTGACCTGGACATATTTATCCTCGAGTAAAGCTGCGCTGGTCTTTCAAACGACGGACTTGGCGGCTTCCGCGGTCACCTCCGGTCCGGTGCTTCGCTCCTTTACCTACGCGGGTTTTCCCGACGGCAGCGGAACCATTCTCGATGCCACGAATGTGGGTGACAACGTGGTGTTCACCTTGAATGTGCCGACGCCGGGTATCTACGACGTGAAATTGTCTTACAAGCAGAATATTCCGCGCGGCATCCTGCAGTCGGCCGTCAACACCACCAATATCGGCTCGCCGGTGGATGAATTCCTCGCAACCGGCGAAGGTTATGGTCAAAGCGATCTGGGCAACGTCAACTTCTCAAACGCCGGAAACTATAATCTGAAGTTTACGGTGACCGGAAAAAATGCGGCCAGCACGGGATATCCCATCTCGTTCGACGCCATCACCCTGACGCCGCAATAGCCAGAGATTTTTTTGCAGGTAATGAAGAAAAAGGGGGCTCGGCCTGTTTGGCCGGATACCTTTTTCATTCGGCGTGCTTCATGCCACGAAGCGCAGCGTATTAGCCCGGTGGCCAACGCATGGATCTGCCGCCCAGTAAGTGCAAATGCAGATGCGCAACGGACTGGCCCGCATCGCTTCCGGTGTTGATGACCGTGCGGTAGCCTCCAGTCAGGTTTCTCTCCCTGGCAAGCTTGGCCGCCACCCGTTGCAATCGTCCCAGCACGGCCTCGTCACCCTCCGCTGCGTCTTCCAGCGACGCCAGGTGTTTTCGCGGGCAGATCAGTAGATGAGTCGGCGCCTGCGGGCCGATATCTTCGAAGGCAAAAATTTCGGGATCCTCGTACACCATTTTTGCCGGAATCTGCTTCGCTGCGATTTTGCAGAAAAGGCAATCCGCGCTCATTGGATTTCTCCGGACGCCGCGGCGGAATTTTCGTCCAGACGGATGACCATCGGTGAAACTCCTTCACGCGAGCGAAGCTCTTCTCCAAATTCCTTCGCGGCTTCTTCCCCGGAAACTTTCCCGACATTCACGCGATAGAAATACCCGCCGTCCGCTCCGTAACGCTTGATGTAAATCGGAGAGTAAGTGGGGCTCAGGCGCTCGCGCAAGCGCTCGGCATTCGCGCGATCGCGAAACGATCCGACTTGTATCGTGAAAAATCCGGCAGTGGGATCGGCTCCCGTCGACAAGACTTCCAGGTGCACCGGCACCACGCCCGGGCCGATGGACTCGATCTCGCGCGCTGCCGCATACGATAGATCGATGACGCGATTGTTCACGAACGGGCCGCGGTCGGTGATGCGCACCACCGTTGATTTGCCGTTTCGTTCATTGGTGACCCGGACCACAGTTTCGAATGGCAGCGTCCGGTGCGCGGCGGTCAGTTTGTTCATGTCGTAAATTTCGCCATTGGACGCCTGGCGGCCGTGGAACGGCGCGCCATACCAGGAAGCCTCTCCTTGCTCCGTGTAGCCCACGTCAACTGGCACAGAGTTGTCTTTGCGGCGCTTCGACGGATGACCTGCCACAGGAGAAGGCGGCGGAACCGTCGTCGATGCCGCAATATCATCGGGCGTGGAGGACGGGGTTGGCGCGGACGGTTGTCGAGCGACGACCGGCTTGTGTGACCCGCAGCCAGAAAGCAGCGCAGACAGCAACATTGCTGGGATCAGTAAGAAGAGTGAACTACGCCAGATCTGCGGCCTGCTAAGAATGAGCGTCTTTCGGGGGTTGATTTTCGCGAGTCGCGTTGCGCGACTCGAGTTTAGCGGCAGCGTCGGTAAGCAACTCTGAAACTTCGCGCAGAAATCTGGCGGTACGCTTTTCCGTGCCCGGCGCGACTTCTTCTTCCACGTAGCGGCGCAAGCGGGTCAGTTCCTGGTCCAGCCGTTGCCCGATTTCCTCAAATTTATCCATGTGCGCCTCCGCGGCGGAATTCGCTCCGGCTTATCCAGACAATTTCGCCGACTCCGGTATTATAGGAACGCCACATGCGAGACCGCAAGGAGGAGAATTGCCGCTTCCCTATCGTTGGCAGATGACCCTGGATCGTTGGCGAGGCTCCGCGCGTGGACTTTTTGGGGGCGGCGAGCAGCAGCCTCGTCCAAAAATTTGCCCCGCGTGCGGCACTCTGGTGGGCATCTCCGCTACGCGTTGCCATCAATGCGGAACTAGCCTTAATTTTTCGATGGCGGCTTTAGGTAAACGTTTCTCCGGTGTTTTTGGCGGCCGCGCGCCGGTCACCACCGCCCTGCTCATCATTAATATCCTCATGTTCGGCGTCAGCATGGTGGCCACCATCCAGGCCGGGCAAGGCGGCGGCTTGCGTACTTTGTGGGGACTCGATGGCGAAGTGCTTTACCGCCTCGGCGCTCTGTGGGCTCCCGCTATCAAAGATGGCGAGGTGTATCGCCTGGTTACCGCCATGTTTCTCCACGGCGGTTTGATTCACATCGGCTTCAACATGATGGTGCTGCTGGATATTGGGCCGGTGGTCGAAGAAGTTTACGGTTCGGCGCGCTATCTGTTTCTCTACACCTTCACCGGTATCGTGGGCTTCATCCTCAGCGCGTTTACGCCTTTTAGGCCGCACCCGGTGCTGGCCATCGGCGCCAGCGGCGCGATCATGGGCGTGCTCGGACTGATGATCGCTATCACCACCAGGCGTGGCGGAGCGGCATCACAGGCGTTGCGTTCGCGGCTGGTTTCCTGGGCCGCTACGGTTTTCATTCTTGGATATTTCATGGGGTTTGATAACTGGGCGCATTTTGGCGGCATCGCTTCAGGCTTTCTGCTGGGCAAAGTCTTTGCCGACCGCGAGCCGATGAACGCGGGTGAGGTGAAGCGCGCCTACACGCTGGGCTGGATTGCGGCCCTCGTGCTGCTGGCCAGCTTCACCTTCATGATTTTGCATTATCGTGATCCGTTGCCGTGACCGTTGCGCAGCGCAGTTAGCCACACGTCACCGCCATCGGAGCGCCTACCACTCCATCGCCGAAAAATGCGTTACTCTGATGTTCGTTGCGCGTGGAAGCCATGGACATTCATTCCATCATTGTTGTGAGTCTGCATTCGCCCAAGGAAAAAGTCTGGGGCGAGTTGCTGGCCATCAACCAGGCGGGCATCACCGTTCGCGGCATCGACCTGAATTCTTTCGACCACTTTGTCCGCGCCATCAACGAGCCGGAAGGCGAGCGCGTCGGCTTCCCCACCATCTTTTTCCCCATGAACCGCGTGGAGCGCATTTCTCTGGACGAGTCTTCCGGTGCTATTCCATCCATGGCGGAGCTTTTCAGCCGGAAAATAGGACGCTCGCTGGCCGACTATCTCGCGCAATTCGCGTAAATTGCGCTATCCTCGTCGGCAAATGCAAGGCCCCATCTGGACAGTACCGAATCAAATCACCTTGCTGCGCTTGGGGTTTCTGCCGTTTTTTCTGATTTTGATTTCTTACGAACATTACAAACTGGCGCTGCTGTTGCTGGTCATCGCGGCGCTTTCCGATGGCATCGACGGTTTGCTGGCGCGGAAATTGAACCAGCGCTCGCCGCTGGGCGCTTATCTCGATCCCATCGCGGACAAGCTGCTGCTCTCTTCTTCGTTCATTATTCTCGCGTTCAAACAGAAGCTGGCGTGGTGGCTGACCATCATCGTGCTCAGCCGCGATGTGTTGATTTTGATGGTGGCCGTGGTCATCCTGCTCATTTCTGGCTACCGGCCTTTCCCGCCCAGCATTTACGGAAAACTGACTACCGGCCTGCAGATATTGCTGGTATTCATGATTGTTCTTTCAGCGGCCTATCCGCATCCTCAATTTGCGCCCATCAATCGCGTTTTGATTTATGCGGTCACGGGCTTCACGGTATTTTCCGCGTTTCACTATTCGTTCAGCACTTCCAGGCGGCTTAGCGCTTCGTGACGGAATCGTGCCGGCTAAACCGGCATGGCCTTTACGCCGCCTGGCGGCAACAGGAGCCGCGGCTCGGTGAGCGACTGTACTTCTTCAATGCTTGAGTCCGGGGCCAACTCGCGAAGCACCAGCCCCTCCGGCGTTACGTCGATGAGCGCGAGTTCGGTGACGATGTGATCCACAACTTCCACTCCGGTGAGCGGGAGCGTGCATTTCTTCAGAATTTTGGGGCGCTTGTCGCGCGTGGCGTGTTCCATGGCGATGAACACGCGCTTCGCGCTGGCGACCAGATCCATCGCGCCGCCCATGCCTTTCAACATTTTCCCGGGAATGGCCCAATTGGCCAGCGTTCCGCGCTCATCCACCTGCAATGCGCCGAGCACGGTTAGATCGATGTGGCCGCCGCGAATCATGGCAAAAGAGTCCGCGGACGAGAAGTAACTCGTGCCGGGCAGCTCCGTGACCGTTTCCTTGCCCGCATTGATCAGATCGGGATCCACTTCCGACTCCAGCGGGTATGGCCCGACACCCAGGATGCCGTTTTCCGACTGCAAAACTACTTCCATGCCGTGCGGAACGTAGTTGGCCACCGCGGTCGGTATTCCGATTCCCAGGTTCACGTAGAAACCGTCGCGCAGCTCTAGCGCAATCCGCCGCGCGATCCGTTCCCGTTTTTGCTCTTCCGTAGGCGGCATCAGTTTTCCTTCTGGCACAGCATACAGCTACGCTTTTCTCGTTGTTCGCCGTTCGATTCGTTTTTGATACGCCGGCCCCTGAAAAATAGCGTCCACAAAAATTCCCGGCGTGTGAATGCAGTCGGGATCGAGTTCACCCAACTCCACAAGTTGTTCGACTTCCGCGATGGCGTAGTCCGCGGCCGTGGCCATCATAGGATTAAAATTTCTAGCCGCCTTGCGATAAATCAGATTCCCCCAGCGGTCGCCTTTCCATGCCTTTATAAAAGCAAAATCGCCGCGCAGGCCATGCTCCATTACATATTGCCGGCCGTCAAACTCGCGCGTTTCTTTCCCTTCCGCAACCATGGTGCCCACCCCTGTAGGCGTATAAAACGCAGGGACTCCGGCTCCGCCGGCGCGCAGCCGCTCTGACAGGGTTCCCTGCGGATTCAATTCCACCTGCAGTTCCCCGCTGAGCACCAACTGCTCAAACAATTTGTTTTCGCCCACATAGGTGGAGATCATTTTCTTGACTTGCCGGTCTTGCAGCAGCAATCCAATGCCGAAATCGTCGACTCCCGCGTTGTTGCTGACGATAGTCAGGTTTTTTGTGCCTTTCGCGCGCAGCGCCGCAATCAAATTCTCGGGAATCCCGCACAGCCCGAATCCGCCCATCAGGATGGTCATGCCGTCAGTCAGTTTTTCGATGGCCGCGGCGGCCGAAGCAATGCGTTTGTCCATGAAACCTCTCGCCCAATTCCCTCTAGCACCGGCCCCGCGCTAAAAGCTGCGAAGCAATTTGTACAGTTCGTTGGCCGCGTCGAAGTCGCCTTCCAACTCGCGCGAAGCAAGTTTTTCCCGCAGCTCGTCCAGTCGGCGCGCGAAGAGATCCAGCGCCGCGGAAAGCACTTCCCGGTTGGTCAGAACAATATCCCGCCACGTGCTGTAAGGACTGCCGGCCAGCCGCAGTGAATCGCGTAGCCCGGGACCTGCCAGAGCGATAGGCAACCCGTTTTCGTCTAGATGATCGTACAGAAACGAAGCCAGCGCGACGGCAGCGAGCTGCGGAAGATGCGAGGCCATGCCCACCGCGTAATCGTGTTGTTGCGCTCCCAGCCAGAGCGGGCGCGCGCCAATTTTTTGCACGATTTTCAGAAACGCCGCGACGCGAGGGTCGCTGCAAAGCATCTCCGCGGTATGGCGGTCGCCCGGCGACCTGGTTCCCGGGCTTACACGCCCAACGGTTTCCACTTCGTCGTCATCGTCAACCGACACCGCCGATTCGCCAATGAGCGCGTAGGTCGTGTCGCGGAACAGGTTGGCGTCGGCATTGCCGATCCCGGCCACTTCTTTGCCGGCCATTGGATGGCCACCCAGAAAAAGGGGGCCTTCGCGCGAGCTAAATAACTCTTCCGCAGCGTTGGCGATGCGCGCTTTGGTGCTGCAGGCATCGGTGACCAGCGCGTGGCGCGGCGCGTGGCGCGCGATTTCCGGCAGCACATCCAGCGTGGTGCTGATCGGCAGCGCCACGTAGATCAAATCTGAATTCTGAAGTGCCGGCGCGAGTTCGCCGGAGAAAATTTCATCCGCAGCGCCGAGTTGCTTCGCCTGGGCAGCCGTGTCCGGGCGATCCCAGATCGTGATGTGCATGCCTTCGGTAAATTTCCGAAGCGCCAGCCCGAACGA
>JBBRZT010000163.1:0-8605 GCA_038236395.1 Candidatus Acidiferrales bacterium | reverse complement strand
CGGCCGCGTGGTGCACGACACCATCCGCAGAACGCTGGCGGAACTGCGCAAGGGCAACAAGCTGCCGTTCGAGGAAGTGCAAAGAATATTCGAAACGGAATGGAAGTCCGCGGGCTTCGAAGACGACTACCAGGAAGACGAATACAAAAAAGATGGCATCGAGCAGTTGCGAGTTTTCCATGCCGCCATGCTGGAAAGCTTGCCGGACATTCTGGAGCAGGAAAAAGTTTTCGAATTGCCCATGGAAAATAACGTCATCATTACCGGGCGCATCGACCAGGTGAACGCGCTGGGCCGCAATGACGTGGAAATTGTCGACTACAAAACCGGCCGGCGCAAAAAAGATCTCGACGCCCGTCGGGACTTGCAACTGAGCATCTACGCCATCGCAGCGCGCGAGATATTCGAATGGAACCCGGTCCGTCTGGTGTTTCACTATCTGCCGGACAACCAGATCCAGGCCACCACCCGCGACGCCAAACAGCTTGCCGAGGCCCAGAAAATAATTCA
The DNA here is from genome assembly GCA_038236395.1 of Candidatus Acidiferrales bacterium. GTDB lineage: Bacteria > Acidobacteriota > Terriglobia > Acidiferrales > UBA7541 > Acidiferrum. The sequence continues at coordinate 8,095 of JBBRZT010000163.1, read as the reverse complement.
GGAAGTGGCCGCGGATATTCGCGCCGGTCAATTTCCGCCTCGGCCCGGCTATCTGTGCCGCAATTGCGCGTACCGGCCGGTCTGCCCCAGCCATGAAGAATCCTTGAGCTCCTAGCTCGATTTTCCAAAGGGGCAAAAAAACTAAAAAAGGGACGCGGTGAAATTCTCCGCGCCCCTTTTTTTTCGAATCCTGTTGAACTCTGCTTTACTTCCCTTTTTTCTTCGTGCTCTTCTTAGCCTTTGCTGGCTTCTTCTTCATTTGTTTACCTCCCACAGTTTACGTTGGCCGGCAAAAAATTCGCCGGGTCCGTTACAGTTGTCTCACAAATGTCCCACGCGCACTAGCGACAAAACAATTTTCTGAAAAATAATTTGTTAATCAAGCGGCGAACTAGCGCGGCGCGGCGCCCGCGTAATAGCCCTGGCGCGCGTCAATCTTCAACCCTTCACGCTTTACGCGCACTTCGATGGAGTGATAATCCAGCGCGCGATTCGTCTCCGCCGGGTAATACGCTAGCGTGTATTGATTGCGTGCCTGCTCGGTGACCTTCGAATAGAGTTCTTCCATGGTGCTGCGCTTGGCCGCGAAGTAGACGTCACCGCCGGTATCATGCGCGTAGTCCACCAGCCGGCTGAAGCGCCGCTCGAAAAACGCGCTGCTCACCGCTACGCTGTAAACCGAAACACCGTAACGCAACAACTCCTTCACGGTGTCCTTGTAACTGTGGGTGTTGACCCTGATCCCGTTTTCGCCGTCGGAAATCAGGAAAATAATTTTGCGCCGCTCGTAGCCGCGATCCTTCAGCAATTGCGCCGCGCTGTACAGCGCGTCATCCAGCGTCTTGGTGCTTTGCCCCTTGATCAGCGCAACTCCGCTCTGGATGTTCGGCGCATCGCTGTTGGCCGCATGCCCGTTGATCGTAGGGCCATTCATCATCGGAGATGAAGGCGGCGCGACGGCGGGTTCCGTGTCCAGTTCGGTGCGTTTCAGTTGGGTCAGCAGCTGGTCTTGATTCTTGTTGAACCCTTTGCCGGGGTGAAAAAACTGGTCAAAGCGGCAGATGTCGGCTTCATCGGCGGTGCTCATCCCGGCGAGGATGGAGCGCAGACTGGCGGCCACTTCCTCGGCGTCCTTGCGTTTAAGGTCGTTGTCGATCAGCACCACCATTGAGAGCGGAAAGGCCTCGTTGCTGAAATATGCGATGCGCTGCTCGACATTGTCTTCGAAAATGCGGAACTCATCCTTGCTCAGGTCGGGCACCAGGCGGCCCTCGGGATCCTTCACCGTCACCGGTACGACAACCTGGTTCACCGAGATCCCGATGCGGCTCTGGCCGTTGCTTTGACCGCTCGCCGGCGTTGCAGGTGTGTCCTGCGGCGCCTGGGCCGGCGGTTGCGCCCCGGGAACGGGTGCGGGCGTGTCCGGCTTTGGTTCCTGGCTACTCAGAAGTGCCAGCGGCAGTACAGCCAGCGTTGCCAGGGCAAGAATGGTGCTTTTTCGTAGACTTTTCATGGGCCTCAAGCCAAACTTCCTTTCGGATTCTGCTGCGTGCCGTTCCGGCCCGCACATCCATCCCATCAGTTCATGGCGGCATCGAAGTTGCTGTCGCCCGTCAAGGCGAACAAACCACCGAATTCTGCAAAGGAAAGTATACATGCCTTCTTTGAGTAATCTCGTGAGGCCCGGGTTGGCTCTATGCGTCGCTTCAATTTTCGCCTTTCCGGCGGTTCCGCAAGACACCCAGGGTCAAGGACCGGTCATTAAGTCGCAGGTCAACCTGGTGAACGTGTTTGTTACCGTGCGCGATAAGAGCAAGCGCATCGTCGGCGACCTCAAAAAGGAAGACTTCAAACTGCAAGAGGATGGCCAGGATCAGAAGATTGCTTTCTTTTCCAAAGAAGTCAGCTTGCCCATCACCTTGGCGCTGCTCCTCGATACTTCCGGCAGCGAGCAGGAGATGCTGGGCGCGATTCAAAGCGCAGGAAGCCAGTTCCTGGACCGGGTGCTGCGCAAGGGAGATGAAGCGCTGGTCATGTCATTCGATACCGACGTGGATATGCTTTCCGACTTCACCGACGACCGCGCGCAGCTCGACCGCGCCGTGCGCCGGGCGCGGATCAACACTCCCGGCGGCGGAATGATTGCCGGCAATCCCGGCCCCATTGGGAACCAGCAGATGACCGGCACCGCGCTGTACGACGCCATCTATCTGGCGTGCAGCGAGAAACTGAATACCGAAGCCGGGCGCAAAGCCATCGTCATCGTCACCGACGCGGACGACACGGGCAGCAAAGTGCGCATCGAAGAGGCGATTGAATCCGGGCAGAGAACCGACGCGGTCATTCACATTCTCCTGGTGTCGGACCGGCGTTTCGGCGGCGCCAACGGCGGAGTAGCCAAGAGGCTGGCGGATGACACCGGCGGGCGTGTAATTAATGTGACCTCGGAGAAGAAACTAAAAGAAGCTTTCGATGAAATTTCCGACGAGCTGCGCAGCCAGTATACTCTGGGCTATTACCCCAACAATCAGGCGCGCGACGGCAAATTCCGCAAAATTAAAGTGGAAACCACCAATCACGACAACAAAGTGCTGGCCCGCAAAGGCTACTACGCTCCCAAGGGAGACAATTACGGCGCGGAGCCTGCCGGTGGCGCTGCTCCGTCGGCGTTAGCTCGCGCGAAATAACCGCGCCGCGCGTTCACCTGATAGCCCTTGTGGTTCGGCATTTCGATCCGTATTTTGTGGTAACGGCCGTCCAGCACATAATTCGTAGGGTTGTACGCGATGGAGTATTGGTTGCGCAGCTCGTCGCCAATGTCCTGGAACGACTGGTCCAGATCGTCCACGTGGTAAGGAAAAAAAGCCCGCCCGCCGGTGTCCTCCGCCAGGTCTTTCAGGATCTGGTCGCCTTCCGTTAAGTGATTCTTGCGATTCGCCAGTTTGTCAGGATCGGTCTGCGACAGCGCAATCCATTGCGTGCTGGTGCTGATGGTATAGATCACCACGCTGGTGCGTTGCGCCATTTCGATGGCTTCCGCGCGCGTGTGCGTGGACAGATTGTCGTCGCCGTCGCTGATCAGAATCATCACGCGGCGGACCACGTCGGGTTGGTCGCCCGGCGGCCGCGGCGGGTGGCTCAGTTCCTTCACGCACGCCGAGTAAATGGCATCATAAATGGCCGTGCCGCCACCGGCGCGGGTTTTCATGATTTCATCGCGCAACGCCCCGGCATCGCCCGTGAAGGCCTGCAGCACCTGCGGCTCATCGTCGAAGGTCATCACAAACGCTTCATCCTTGTTATGCCGCAGAACGCTGAACAGGAAATTCGTGGAGGCTTCCTGTTCGAACTGCAGGCGCCCGCGGATACTGTTGGAAGTATCTAGCAGCATTCCAATTCGCAAAGGAAGATCGGTCTGCTTGCTGAAATAGCGGATCTCCTGCGGGACTTTGTCGTCATAAATCTTGAAGTCGTTCTTATCCAGGTCGGGCACCAGCTTGTTGCGGCGGTTCAGCACGGTGAACAAGATATCGACCAGGTTCACGCGCACCGGAATGATCGTGGGATTCTGGCCGGGAGCCTGCGCGGGCGATTCCTGAGCCGCGGGAGACTGCGCCGGCGGCGCGGGAGGAGCGGGCTGCTGCCCGCAGTTTCGCAGCGGCAGCAGCAATACCGCAAACACCGCTATGGTGGCGACCAAAAATAGTTTACGTGGCATGGGACAAGATTATAGGTATCCGGCAAGCGCAGCGTCAATTTTTCCGGGTTCGGCGCCCGAGACCTGCGCCAGCGCGTACAGAAACTCGCGCAGTTCGAGCGGCAGCGGCGCGCGCAACTCCATCCTCTCGCCCGTTCGTGGATGAGAAAATATAATTTTGGCGGCGTGCAGGAAATTACGGGCTAGCGGCATCTCAAATCCTCCGGTTTTCAACTGCGCCGCCGCGCCGTACAGCGTGTCGCCCACCACCGGATGCTTCAACGCCGAAAAATGCACGCGTATCTGGTGCGTTCGCCCGGTGTGCAGCTGCACCTCCAGCAAAGTAGTCGCCAAGTCCTTGGCCGAATCATTGGATCCTATGCGCAGCAGCGTGCGCCAATCCGTCCGCGCCTCGCGTGCATTGGCGATTTTCGCCCCGTGCCAGGTTTTTTGCTCCGCGGCCATGCGCACCCGCCGCACTGGATCACGCCCGATGGCCAGCTCGATGCGCCCGCTGCTTTGCGCAAATGATCCCTGCACCAGCGCGATATAGGTTTTGTTCACCGTGCGTTGGCGAAAAGCTTCGCCCAGCCGCGCGTGCGCCGCATCCGTCTTGGCCACCAGTATCACGCCGGAGGTTTCTTTATCCAGCCGGTGAACGATTCCCGGCCGAAGCGCATCCCCGAATTGTGAAAGCGTTTGACCGCGCCCCAGCAGCGCGTTCACCAGCGTGCCGGTGGCGTTACCTGCGCCGGCGTGCACCGTCATCCCTGCGGCTTTGTTCACCGCGATGATGTCGGCGTCCTCATAAAGAATGTCCAGCGGAATGGATTCGGCCTGCGCCCGCAGGGGAGGGCGCTCCTGCGGATGCACATCGATTTTTTCGCCGCCATGAAGCCGATGCGCTCCTTTCGAAGGCTTGCCATCGACCTGCACCAATCCGCCATCGATCAATTCTTTCACGCGGGTCCGGCTGAGTTCCGGGAATCGCGCCGTAACCACGCGGTCGAGGCGCTCTCCGGTTTCAGAAGCCGCCACTTCGAACGAGACTTTGGTGTCTTCTCCGGGGCTCGGCGAAATTTTCATCTCGGTGGTTTGTTCCTTGACGTCCATATCGTTCAGGCGCGCTTGCGGGAAGTTGCCGGAGCTCCGGCCTTCGCGCCGAAAATCGCGTCCAGCAAAACCAGCGCCGCCCCGATGGTAATCGCGGAATCGGCCACGTTGAACGCCGGCCAGCGGTATGAGCCGATCCAAACTTCAAGAAAATCCGTCACGCCGCCGTGCAAGATGCGGTCGGTAACGTTTCCGGTTGCGCCGGCGATCAGTAGCGCCAGGCCTGCGTGGGTCATTGCGCCTTCACCTTTCCCGGCGAGCAGCAGCCAGGTAATCAGAATCACCGCCAAAATCGATCCTCCGATCAACACTGTTTTCAGACCCGGCGAAGACCAGTCGGCAAAAAAACTGAAAGCGATGCCGGGATTCACGCTGTGCACCAGGTAAATAAAGTGATGAACGACTTCGTGGCGCCAGCCTTCCACCGTGGAAACTTCAAACCAGGCCTTGGTCGCCCGGTCGGCAATCACCACCGCGAGTGTCAGCCATAGCCATCGCAGTCGCGCAGGCAACCGCACTACGTTCCCTCCGGGCGCGCCACAGAATTTCGCAGCTTGGTGCACGCCCGCCTCTGTGCGTGATTGCTCAAAGTATTATTTCAGGACGCACTTTCGATTTCGGCTAGCGCCTCGGTGCACCGCTCACAAATCGTCGGGTATCGCTTATTTTCGCCCACGTGGATCGAATAATTCCAGCACCGCTCGCATTTCGCTCCGTCAGCTTTTTCGATCTTGATCGCCAACCCAGGCAGCACTTCACTTTGCATCGCGCCTTCGTGTGGGGACCCCTCCACCTCAACCTGCGAAACAATAAACAGCGCCGGCAAATCGCCGCGCCGGTCCTGCAGCATCTTCTGCAAGCCAGTCGCTTCCCCGCCGGCATGCAGATTCACTTTGGCTTCCAGGCCGCCACCGATACTCTTGGCCGCGCGCGCCTGCTCCAGCGCCACCAGCACCGCAGCCCGTACCTGTGCCAGCCGCACCCACTGTTCCGCCGCTTCTTTACTGATCCCGCTGGCCAGCGATTCCGCCGCGGCAAATTCCATCTGGTGCACGCTACCCGCGCCTTGCGGATCTGGCGGCAGCATTCTCCAGATTTCTTCGGTGGTAAAAACCAAAACCGGCGCCAGCAAACGCACCAGCGCGCTAGTAATCTTCCACACTGCCGTCTGCGCCGAGCGCCGCGACTTGCTTCGCGGAGCCTTGGTGTACAGCCGGTCCTTCAGCACGTCGAAGTAAAACGAGCTGAGATCCACCACGCAGTAATCGTGAATCGCGTGATACACGCGGTGAAAATCATAGTCCGCGTACCACTCCCGGCATTTCCGCGACAATTCCGCGGTGCGCTCCAGCATCCAGCGGTCGATCTCTTCCAGTTGCTCGTTAGGCAGCGCATCTTTTACCTGGTCGAAGTCATTCAAATTTCCCAGCGCGAATCGAAACGTGTTGCGAATCTTGCGGTACGCTTCGCTGAGCTGGGTCATCACCCGCTCGCTCATTTTTACGTCGGCCTGATATTCCTGAGAAGCCACCCACAAGCGCAACAAATCCGCGCCCCATTTTTCGCAAATCTCGCCAGGCAAAATAATATTGCCCAGTGATTTCGACATCGGCCGGCCCTGCTCATCAAGTGTCCAGCCGTGCGTCACCACTCCGCGGAAAGGCGCGGCGTTACGTATGCCAGTCGCGACCAGCAGCGAACTCTGAAACCATCCGCGATATTGATCGGGGCCTTCCAGATAAATGTCCGCCGGCCACTCCGCACCATGCAAAACCGCCAGGTTTGACGAGCCCGAATCGAACCACACATCCAGAATGTCGTGCTCCTTGCGCCACTTCACCGCGCCGCACGAGCATTTCGTGCCCGCTGGCAGCAACTCTTCTGGAGTGTGCTGATACCACGCGTCCGCGCCTTCTTTTTTGAACCACTCCACCACATTGCGCAAAGCGGCAAAATCTTCCAGCCGCGTCCCGCACGCATCGCAATAAAACACAATGATAGGCACGCCCCAGAATCTCTGCCGCGACACGCACCAGTCAGGACGCTTCTCGATCATTTCAAACATGCGCTCTTCGCCCCACGCGGGGATCCACTTCACGCCCTGCAATTCGTTGAGCGCCTCTTGCCGCAGCGATTTTTCCCGGCCGGACGCGATCGCATCCATCCTGATAAACCACTGCTCGGTGGCCCGAAAAATCACCGGATTGTGGCAGCGCCAGCAGTGCGGATAAGTGTGCTTGTACTCGTGATGGCCAAGCAGCGCGCCGCGATCCTTCAGCAATTTCACGATGATGGGATTGGCTTCAAAAACCGTTTTGCCTTTGTACTCCGGCAGACCCTCCAGATATACGCCGCGATCGTCCAGCGGCGCGTAGGTCTCCAGCCCGTATTTCTGTCCGGAATAAAAATCGTCCGCGCCATGCCCCGGAGCGGTGTGCACAACGCCGCTGCCCTGATCGAGCGTGACGTACTCCGCCAAAATGCCCGGCACCTGAATCGGCAAAAATGGATGCTGAAATTTGCGTCCCTCGAAGTCCCGCCCCTTGAAGGTTTCGCGAATGCGCGCTTCCTTAATATCGCATTCCGACTGCAGCGCGGCGATGCGGTCGGTGGCCAGCAGCAATGCGCCCCTCTCGGTGTCCACCACCGCGTACTCATAGTCGGGATGAAACGCCAGCGCGCGGTTGTGCGGCAGTGTCCAAGGCGTGGTGGTCCAGATCACCCCGCTCACTTCGTTGCCGGGTTTTTCCCCATCGGCAATCGCAAATTTCACCCACACCGACTGGCTGGTGTGGTCCTCATATTCCACTTCCGCTTCGGCCAGCGCGGTCTGGTCGTGCAGGCACCAGTACACCGGCTTGCGCCCGCGATAGACGTATCCCTTTTCCATGAAATCGAGGAAAGCGCCCGCAATGGTCGCCTCGTATCCATAATTCATGGTCAGGTAAGGGTCGTTCCAGCGCCCAAAAACGCCTAGCCGCTTGAAATCCTTCTTGTGCTGCTCCACGTAGCGCGTCGCAAACTCCCGGCACAGCTTGCGAAATTCCGCCGCGGAAACTTTTCCTTTGCCGCCCAGTTCCTTTTCCACCTGCGTCTCGATGGGCAACCCGTGGCAATCCCAACCCGGCACGTACGGCGCGTAGTGCCCCGCCATGCTCTCCGATTTCACGATCATGTCTTTCAGGATTTTGTTCAGCCCGGTGCCCAGGTGAATCGTTCCCGTGGGGTAAGGCGGCCCGTCGTGCAACACGAACAGCGGCTTGCCCTTGCGCGTCTCCAGAATTT
>JBBRZT010000162.1:0-8617 GCA_038236395.1 Candidatus Acidiferrales bacterium | reverse complement strand
ATGCCTATCTCATGTCGGGGGACCTCTCGAGCGCCCGCACCTCGACTGACGATTTTGTGAAGTCCGCGCTGTCCACAGCCGATCCCCAGCTGCACGCGCTCGCGTGGGATTTAAAAGCGCGGGTGGCCATGGCGGAGAACGACCTTGCGGCCGCGCGGGAGCATATCCAGAACGCTTTCGCGATTCTTGAGAAGGCGGAGATTCCTGTCGCAGCCTGGCAGGCTTATGCCACAGCGTGGGAGTTGTATGGGTCGGCAAAGGAACAAAAGGTTGCGGAGGAGTATCGGGCGCGGTCCGAGCGCTACATACTGAAAATTGCCAATTCTTTTGAGTCCGACGAACCTTTACGCAAATCGTTCCTCAACGCAGCTCCTGTGAGTCGAGTTCTGCTTAAAAAAGCCGTCAACAAGACCAGCCGGCTTCCTAAATTAGGGCAGAGTGCGTCCGCCCAATAACGGTTACGCCTTGAGCTCGACTCCCAACCGCTTCAGGCATATTCGCCAGGACTCTTCGCTGAAAATTTCGGTTCCATATTTCAGAAACAGCCAATACAGCGCTTGACCACTTATCAGGGCCCAGCTCAAGAATGATTCGATCATCATCCTATGCCGGGGCGGTAGCCGTTGCCGCTTGCCGTGCTTCTCCGCGAAGCAGGCTGCGCAGCCGCTTGCGAGCACGGTGAAGCTGGGACTTCGAACAACCCAGCGAACATCCCAGCAACTCCGCGATCTCGTGATGCTCGTAACCGATCACGTCGTGCAATAAGAAAAGTTTCTTGTAGCCGGCGGGTAACCTGCGCAACGCGCGCAACAGGTTGATCCGATCGACCGCGCCCAGCATCGATTTGTCCTGGGAACCAAGTTCGCGCGGAAGGTCACCGTTGGCGATGTGGCTATCCAGATCCTCGATCAAAACCTCAGTCGGTTCTTCGCCGAAGATGCATTAGTACGACGTTTACAGTCACTCGGTACAGCCAGGTGGCAAGGCCGGAGTCGCCGCGGAACGTGCCGATTTTGCGAAACACCTGTAAGAATGCCTGCTGCGTCAGATCTTCGGCTTCCGCCGGATTCCTGATCATTCGCAGACATAAGCAGTAAACATGTCTGGAATGCTTCTTGTAGAGGCGTTCGAACGCGGCGGGGTCGCCTTCTTTAGCCTGTCTGATGGCCTCCGCCTCGCTTGAATCCTCAGCGGTCTCTTTAACTGTGAATTTCGACATATCGCTCCTTTTGAGAAAGAAACAATCGATCGCTATGACTTTTCCTTGCAGGGCCGTTTTTGCCTCAGCGGAGCCGGCCCGCGTTTCTTACCGGTTGTAGTCTTCTCGGCAACCGCCCTCGCCACTTCAAATCGCTCTCCCAGGAATTTCAGCAGTTCTTCGGTGGAGCGAAATCGCAACTCCCTGCAGAGGTCCACTTCCTGCACCCACCCCTCAAATCGGCCTTCGGCAGGTTTTGTTTGCGGCCCGAGTTGAACAATAAAAGCTCCACGCATATGTTTTTCAGACCTTGTCAAAGACGTCAGGGTCATGCAGCGAGGCCGGTGTCGGCCTCGCCTTTATGACCTGCTCGTCGGGCTTTACTTTCCGTCGTCTCCGATAAACCGCTCTACTCCAGTGCCGATCCAGCGTCCCGCCGCACCCGCTGGAGCCGCGATGCGCACCAGAAAGAGCGGATTGGCGCAAGTTGCCGGCACGCCTGAAAGATGGCCAAAGAAGCGCGCGTCGCCGCGCACGTTCAGGGAAACCGGGGTCGTGTCCAGAATGATTTGGGTTGTGCTACCTGCGCCGCAAACCAACGTGCCTACGACTTCGGTGATGGGTCCCGGCGTTCCGGTGAAATTCGTTCCGTTGATGACCAACCCTTCGACCTCAAAGGAAGTAAACCCGGTCGCGAGGTTGACGCTGGCGCGGCCGCCCCGCGTGGTCCAGGCGGTTGCTCCCGCATTGATGCCCGCGACAGGACTATTTACGCCCGGTGTGGTGATTACGCCGACGATGCTTCTCCAGCGCACCACATCCTCGTCGGAGTCATGAGCGAAGCCAGCAGCTGCAAAGCAAGCAACAGCAAACAGCACTACCAATATTTTCTTCATTTTCGTTTCCGTCCTTTTAGTTTGAATTACCACTTCCAGGTGTTTGACCTGCCGGTTACAGGAGCAGAGTAGACGGAGGCTCGACGGCAGACGTGACCGCGCGGTGACGTTTTCGGTCTAATTTCGGTGACGATGGAGACTCGACGGACGGAATTCCTCGATCCGGAGGCAGTTAAGCATTGTTCTGGTCGGAAATCGCAGCGGGGGGTGGGTGTGGACATCAACGCTTCTATCGTCTTTGGGTCTAATTGCCTGCCGAGTACTCCATGCCTTCCGGCGAACATTCCGCTCTCGACATGGCCGGCGTCGTTAGATATGACCCACTACCGGCCATTGCATGAAAGGAACGGAGTTACATGGAAATTACGCGCCCGCTCGGCTTATTCGTAGCGGAGGGCGATCATGGGGTCGACGCGCATGGCGCGGCGGGCGGGGATGTAGCAGGCCAGAAGGGCGACGGCGATAAGCAGGACGGCTACGCCAATGAAGGTGAGGGGGTCGGTGGCGCCGACGCCGTAAATCACCTGGGAGATCAGGCGCGTGAGACCGATGGCGGCGGCGATGCCGAAACCTACACCGATGAGCGTGGTGCGCATGCCTTCACCGAGGACCATGCGAAGAACGTCCTGGCTGGAGGCGCCCAGCGCGATACGCACACCAATTTCGTGGATGCGCTGGCCGGTGAGATAGGAAATGACGCCATAGATGCCGATGGCGGAAAGAGTGAGAGCGAGTGCGGCAAAGACGCCGAGAAGCAGCATGGTGAGGCGTTGCGTGGAAATGGAATTGGAAACAATCTCCTGCATGGAAGTAACGCCATAAATTGCCGCAGTGTTATCGGATTTCTCGATGGCCTGGCGGATGCCATTCAAGATGCCGAGCGGGGCGCCCGAGGTGCGCGCGGCGTATCCACTGCCATTGGCGAAGAGCGGCCAGAATTTGTCGGGAACCTGCCAGACCGGGAAGTAGACCTGCACCTGAAGAGTTTGATGGCCTCTGTCGCCGAGCCCCCAGTGTTCCACGTGACCTACTACGCCAACGATTTCCGGCTGAATATCAAACAAACCGATGTTGACGTGTTTGCCCACGGGATTTTCATTGGGGAAATATTTGTGGGCGAAGTTGGCGTCGATGACGACGACGGCGGGAGAGTGCTCATCGTCCTGCGCGGTGAAGAAGCGGCCGCGCTGAACGGGGATGTGCAAGGCGGCCTCGTATCCTGGATTCACGCAATAAAACAGCGCGAAGGACATATCGTTTTCGTTGGCGGGCTTGGCTTGACCTTCGAGCCAGAAAGGCACCTCGGAATCGCCGGTCATAGGCAAGGATCCAGCGATCATGGAGGCGGACTCAATGCCGGGGACGGCTTGCAACTGGCGAAGGCTTTCGCGGTAGTTGGCGCGAAGCTGTCCGGCGGTGACGTCCTTGGCGGAGTTGAGCGAAGTGCTGAAGGACAGAACGTTGTGAGGGTCAAAGCCCGGATCGATTTTGGCTAGAGCCACAAGGCTGCGAATCATCAGGCCGGCGCCGACGAGGAGAACGAGCGCCATGGCCACTTCCACGATTACGAAAACGCTTTGGGTGCGGTGACGAGTGCCGCTGCCGCCACGGCCGCCTTCTTTCAGGGTTTCGTGCATGTCGGATTGAAGGGCTTTGAAGGCTGGGGCGAGGCCGAAGATCACTCCCGTGAGAATGGAGATGCCGGCGGTAAAGAGAAGGACGTGCCAGTCCATCTTGATTTCGTCGACCCGGGGCAAGGCATCGGGAAGCGCGGCCAGGATGGCGCGAGTTCCCCACTTGGCCAGGAATAAACCGAGCGCGCCGCCGGCCACGCCGAGCAAAACGCTTTCGGTGAGGAGTTGCCGGATGACGCGGCCGGGACTGGCGCCGATGGCGGAGCGGATGGCGAATTCGCGAGAGCGGCCGGTGGAGCGGGCCAGCAAGAGATTGGCGACGTTGGCGCAAGCGATCAAGAGGACGAAGGTGACGGCGCCGAGAAGGACCAGAAGGATGCCGCGAACATCCCCGACCACGTCGGTTTTCAGGGGCACCAGACTGATGCCGGTGCCTTTGTCGGCGTCGGGATATGCGGCGGCAAGATTTTGCGCCATGGAATCGAGATCGGCGCGGGCTTCGGCAAAGGTGACGCCGGGCTTGAGCCTGCCGATGGAATTGGTGCCCATGCCGATGCGGCGATCGCGGAAAGTGGGATCGTCCCACTGGCCGATGGGAGTGTAGATGTCGCTGGCGCTGAAGATGGGCAAGCGGCCGGGGAAGACTCCCACGATGGTGTAGACCTGGCCGTTCAAAGCGATGCTTCTGCCGATCACGTCGGGCGACAGGCCGAATTTACGCTTCCACAAGCCATCGCTGATGATGGCGACCGGGCCGGCACCGGGCTGATCTTCCTCAGGCCGGAAATTGCGGCCAAGGAGAGGAGGAATGCCGAGGGCGGGAAACATGTCCGCGGAAATCATGTGGCCGTGGAGGCGTTCCGGCTCGCCTGCGCCGGTGAGGTTGAGGTCTTCTGAACGGAAGGCACTGAGCATGGAGAAGGAATGATTCTGCTTTTGCCAATCGATGAAGTTGGGATAGGAGATGGAGGAGTGTTCGAAAGCGGCGGTTTTGAAATAGAGCGCGTAGAGCTGGTTGGGCTCCGGGAACGGGAGCGGATTGAGGAGAACGCCGTTGACTACGGAGAAGAGGGCGGTGTTTGCGCCGATGCCCAGAGCGAGGGTGAGGATGGCGATGATGGCGAAACCGGGATTTTTTGTGAGCATGCGCAGGCCGAAACGCAGGTCTTGCAGGAAAGTCATCATGGGACACCCCCGGTTACGTAAACGTGAGGAAGCGCGAATTGTTTCAGTGAGAGGTACGGGTTTGGGCGTAATTTGTTCCGTTGCGCGCTAGTTGGAGAACGGGGCGCGGGCGGGGCGGCCGGGGAAGACGGCTTCGACGAGTTGGCCATTGGCGAGGACTGGGGTGCCGTTCACCATGACGAACTGGATGCCGTCGGAATATTGGAGGGGATTTTCGAAGGTGGCTTTGTCGATGATGCGTTGGGGATCGAAGACGGTGATGTCGGCGTCGGCGCCTATGCGGATGCGGCCTTTATCTTTGAAGGCAGGGGCGCGATTTTGCAGGCGTTGCGCGGGCATGAGGGTCATCTTGCGGAGCGCGGTCATGAGGTCGAGGGCTTTTTCTTCGCGGACGTAGTGGCCGAGGACGCGGGAAAAGGTGCCCTGTCCGCGCGGGTGCATTTTGGGGTCGGTGCCGGGAATACCATCGCTGGCAATCATGACCATGGGGTCGGCGACGGCTGCGCGGGCGGCTTCCGCGGGAATGGAGAAGATGACCACGCTGCCGCCTTGCTTGCGGAATTTGTCGAAAGTTTCGGCGGTGAGGCGCTCGCCGGTGGCGCTCCACTGAAGATCTTTGAAGGTGATGCCCTGACGCTCTTGCCAGCCGGGATCGAAGATAGCGGATTCGAGATGGGTGCTGGCGGCGATGTAGGGATAGCACTCGGTGGTGACATCGAGACCGTGCTTTTGCGCGCCTTTGATTACGGCGATCAGTTGCGGGGTGTCTTTCAGACCGACACTGGTGATGTGCACGATGTGCAGCGGCGCGCCGGTGGAAGCGGCGGCGGCGATGACTTCTTCGATGCCGACCAGGCCGGTGGCGGGTTCCTGCATGCCGGCGTAGCGGACGTGGACGTGTACCGGGGCGTTTTGCGCGGTGGCGATCCGGAATAGTTCCACGATTTCGTCGTGAGTGGCCGCAGCGGTGTAGTTGATGCCCAGGCCGACCGCGAGAGCGCCGCGCTGCAATCCTTTGCGTATGCCGTCGTTGATTTCGGCTAGCTCCTGCGGAGTGGCTTCGCGATGAGCGGCATCGCCCGTGGGGAGAAAATTTCCGGGGTCGTGCATCACCTGCATCCGGACGGGAATGTGGCCGACGCTGACACCGTAGTTGATGAGGGATTTGTTTTCGCGGGCGGCGTACCAGGCGTCGACGTCGTCAGTGCCGACTTCGAGCTCGAGCGAAGTGGTGACGCCATCGTGGGCTTGAAACTGATAGTTGCGCGGCGCCTGGCCGTGCTCGTGAAGATCGATGAAGCCGGGAGCAACGACCAGGCCTTTAGCGTCGAGCGTGGATTTGGCTTTCAGCGGAGTGGTGGAGAGGGCGCGAATTTTGCCGGCGGTGATGCCTACGTTTCGTACTTCGTCGAGGCCGGATTCGGGATCCATGACGTGGCCGTTGGCGATGACGATGTCATAGGTGGCGTCATCGGGAGTCGGCGGCGTGGTGCTGCGAGCTTTGAGGGCGAGAGCGGCGATCAGGATTGCTGCGATAGAGATTAAGAATGTTGATTTCGCGCCACGCATGAATTGCTCCTTTATTTCTTAGGCACCGGGATTGTCCACTTGGGAGTGCGCGTAGTCAAAGAGAATCAGTTGATTCTGGCGCGGGAAAATGTGGGCGCTATAATGGACGGCTCTGGTCGGAAAGGAAATCGATGAACTACCGGCGATTTGGACGCATGGCATGGAATGTGAGCGAGATCGGGTATGGCATGTGGGGCATGGCGGGCTGGACGGGGTCGGAAGACCGGGAATCGCTCGATTCGCTGCAGCATGCCGTCGACCTGGGCTGCAATTTTTTTGACACGGCGTGGGCTTATGGCGAGGGGCACAGCGAAAAATTGCTGGGGCAGATTATTCGCGCGAATCCGCACAAGACGCTTTATGCGGCTTCGAAAATACCTCCCAAGAACCGCAGATGGCCGGGGCGGCGGGAATTTTCGGTGGACGATTGCTTTCCGCCGGACTACATCGAAGAGTATGTGCACACGAGCCTGGAAAATGTAGGGGTTGCGAAACTGGATTTGATGCAGTTTCACATCTGGGAAGATCACTGGCTGGACGACGACCGGTTGTTGGAGGCAATCGAAAAGATGCGGACTAGTGGCGCAGTGCGCGCGGTGGGGATTAGCTTGAATCGCTGGGAGCCGTGGAACGGAGTGCGCGCGGTGAAATCAGGGCTGATTGATGCGGTGCAGGTGATCTACAACATTTTCGATCAGAATCCCGAAGATGAATTGTTTCCAGCGTGCAGGGAGAAAAATGTGGCGGTGATTGCGCGCGTGCCGTTTGACGAAGGGACACTTACGGGGACGCTGACGCGGGAGAGTACCTGGCCAAAAGGCGATTGGCGCAATACGTATTTTGTGAAGGAGAATCTTAACAAGAGCGTGGAGCACGCGGATGCGCTGAAGCCGCTGCTGCGCGACGGCATGAGCATGCCGGAGATGGCGCTGCGATTTATTTTGAACAATCCGGATGTCAGCACGATTATTCCAGGGATGCGCAAGCGCACGCACGTGGCGACGAACCTCGCGGCGAGCGATCGCGGAGCGTTGCAAGGAACGCTGCATGCGGAGTTGCGGAAGCACCGGTGGGACCGGACGCCGACTTCGTGGTCGCAGTAGAGTTGGCGGGAGTTCGAAACGTCAGGCCGATTGTTTGAGGGCGCGTTCGACCAGGGTGAGGCAGCGCTCGGCTTGTTCTCGCAACACGTCTTCGCGGTAGCCGCGCTCTCGCTGCGCGCTGTGGAGGTCGTCGGCGATGGACAGGGCAGCCAGCACCGCGATTTTCTGGGTGTCCACCGTGGAGGTGGCGTCGGCAACTTCGCGCATTTTTTCATCCACGTAGGCCGCCAATTTCAGGACGTAGTCGTCGAGCAGTTCCCCACCGATGGTGTAAGTCTGGCCGAAAATTTGCGCTTTGACAGACATTTGCGTCACACCGCCGCCGTTACGGTGACTCGGGCCAAGATAACACAGACATCGAAGGTTGGCACTGAAGACGCGCGAAGGGTTGAGGAAAAGTTAAGCGGTGCGCAACTGGGCGTCGAGCTGTTTTTCGAGTGCGGAGACGATGCGCGAGGTGATGTCGTTGATTTGCGCGTCGGTGAGGGTGCCTTCGCGGCTTTGGAGCGAAAGTTTTACGAGCAGAGAATACTTTCCGGCGGGCACATTCTTGCCGCGGAAGAGGTCGGCGGCTTCGATGGACGCGATTTCGGGAATATCCAGGGACGAGATGGATTTGGCGACGTCGGAAAAGTGCGTGGCGTCCGAGAGTAACAGCGAGAAATCGCGCTCGACGGCGGGAAAGCGCGGGATGGGCTGGTAGCGGCGTGAATTTTTGACGCCGTAGTAAGAGCAATAGAACGCGCCGAGATTCAATTCCGCTAGAAAAACGTCCTGGCGGAGTTTGAGCCGCTCGGCGATGCGGCGGGAAAGCTGGCCTGCGACGCCGAGCTGCTCGGCGTTGAGGAAAAGCGCGCCGCGACGGGCGGGATTCAACCACTCGGTGGCGGTTTCTTCCCAGCGCAGGCCTCCGGCGAGGGCTCCGATAGTGTCGAGATCACCTTTTAAATCGGCGAATGCGTATTCGCTCGCGGCGTCGTACAAACCTTTCTCGCGGGCCGTGCCGGTTGCGCCGATGGTGAGCACGCGCGT
>JBBRZT010000161.1:0-8686 GCA_038236395.1 Candidatus Acidiferrales bacterium | reverse complement strand
CGTGAGGTACACGAGCCCGAAAGCCACTGTTAACGCGATAGCCCAGGATAGATTCGCCGGGAAGGCCGGATTCAGTGTCCAAATGATTGATAAAATCAGGGGATAAAGAATCGGATACTTGGTGGCCGGTGGTGTGCCCGGAATGCTGGGCAAAACATAGCCCTGACCTTGCGCCAGAGCCTTTGCGGAGCTGAAATAAATGGAATCGTCTTCGGTGGCCCCAAAAAAGTTCGTGGGATGCAGATGCACGACGTTGGCCACATACGCGCCAAGTATCAGAATGAAAACAGTCCATACTACCCACGCATGCTTTGTGGTTCGCCGCCGGACGTCCGGAATCAAAGCCTGGCCTTCCCAGACTTAACGAAAATCACACTCAAATCGTCCGAGTATATCTGCGCCCATCCTGGCGATTCCGCCAGCAGTGCCGCCAGCGACGAGGAGCGATTCAATAGACACCATCTGATATCGTGGCGCGCCAGCACCGCCGTGGCCGTGGCTTGCCCGGCAGAGGCCACCATATAGTCTGGGAGCACGCCGGCATATTCATAGAGATCCGCGCGACCGTCGATAAATACCGGTTCGGCCGGAAACCGCCAGATGAGGTACCCTCCAAAACCGTATTCGTTGAACATTCTGCCGGTTTGCGGATGTGCCTGCAGATAGTCAACCGCGTGCACCGGATAGTCGGCAGCCACCACCCTCTCCAGTTGATACGGTGAAGGTCGAAATTTTATGACCGCTATAATGACCAGCGCTATGATCGCGGCATTCAGTAGGTATTTGTCCTTGGAAGGATCATACGGTGGCACCCAGCGCGCCAGAATTGCGGCCACCACCGAGGCGGCAAATAGGACAAAAATCATCGCGAATCGCAGATGCGCGCACGAAGCGTACAGCGCGAATATCAGTAACGTAATTTCCTCGATTTTGTAATCAATCCGCAAGATGACCTGTGCCACGAATAGCGCCAATGCAAATACCAGGATGTAGGTGCCCACCGGGTTGGCCAAAGTGAGCGGTTGCCATTCCTGGATGCTGGCAATGTTTGTCGGCTGGGCCAGGGCCATTTCGAAAGGATTGGCGGCAATTTGTGAACCATAGGGGGTTATCAGCAAGGCCAGAACGCAAAACAAGAAAGCCAGCAACAGCCTGACGCGTTTTTGTTGTGGAAGTTGTTGCCCGCTAAGCCCGCCAACGCGAAAGGTGAACAGGCTGGTGATCCAGGAGAGACCTATTACCGCCAGGCCAAAGACAAATGAGCCGTGGGTGTTGGCCCAGATCACGAATAAAGGCGGGAGGGACCACAGCGCCCTTTCATGCCCGGCACGAAATCTCTGCAGGCAAATCATGGTGAGCAATAAAAAGATGTATCCAAACATTTGCGGTCGCAAAGTAAAGGCCATGGGCGCGAGCGGCAACACCACGGCGGAAGCAATGCACGCAGCTTTGGAATTCCCGGAAACAAGGTACGAATACAGATAAAGGAGAAGAGTCAAAGCGATTACAACGATCTTCTGCAGCCAGGCCATTCCCACTAGTCCGCTGCGCGCGGGCAGGGCCAGAAATACATCGCCGAGCCATTCATAAGCAATCCAATGAGCACCCCGTGCTGTAAACGAATAGGCATCTGCGGTCGGCCACGTGTGCGTCCTGAGAATCTGCTCACCTACGGTCACGTGCCACCAGGTATCAGGGTCGATGAGCCTGGGTTCAGCTCCAATTAATGCGATCACAATCAACAGCACGGCCATCAAAGCGGGGAAAGAAATCGACATGAGAAACGCGCGCCGCCACGCACCCGGGGCTCGCGTTCGGACGGCTTCGGTCTGAACAACTTCCGTGCTAACTGTTTCGGTCAAATGATTCATTCCACGGACAGCGATTGTCTAAAGGCTGCGCGTTTTCTCTTACGACATTTATGCAGGATACGTCGGTGCAAATCCAGAGATTAACTCGCGCCGCGTTTCATCGATCTAACATAGATGACGCTCAAATCATCGGAATAAACCTGCTTCCATTCAGGTGACTGAGCCAGTAGAGCGGCCAACGCCGACTTGCGATCCAGCAAACACGAACGAACATCGTGCCTGTCCAAAATACGCAGAGCCTGGGGTTGGCCCGCTGTGGCCACGATGAAATCTGGAAAGACGCCGCTGTAAACGTACATGTCCGCCCGGCCATCAATAAAGACCGGTCGCGCCTCGCCGAGTTCCGATATGAGGTATCCGCCCCAAGTGTATTCGTTAAAAATGCCGCCCGGCTGCGAATGCACTCGCAGGTACTCGACAGCGTGCACCGGGTATTCCGAGGCCACAACCGCTTTGATGGCCTGCTCGGAGGGCCGGAATTTAATGACCGCAAGTATCACTAGCGCGATGATGGCTGCATTCAACAAATATTTGTCTTCGGCGGGATCGTACGGAGGAATCCAGCGGGCCAGAATTACCGCCACAATAGGAGCGACAAATACAACCAGTATCATCGCGAAGCGAACGTGCGCGCACGTGGCGTACACAGCGAATAGCAGCATCACCATCTCATCGAGCTTGTAGGTGATGTTCAAAATCACCTGCGCCAGGAACAACACCAGCGCCAGTAGCAGCACATACTTTCCGAGCGCATCCGCCAGGGACAGCGGACGCCATTCTTCAATATTGGCGACCATCATTGGCTGTGCGGTGGCGATCTCCAGAGGGTTGGTGGCGATTTGCGAACCGTAAGGAGTAATGAGAATAGCGAAGAGGCACAAGAGAGAAACCAGAAGCAGTTTTATGCGCTTATCTACAGGCAGGCGTTCGGCAGTCAGACCGCCAATCTTAAAATTGAGAAATCCGGTTACCCAGTAGATACCCATGGCAAGAAAACCAAACATGAATGTTCCGTGGGTATTGGCCCAAAGCATAAAAATCGGAGGAAGCCACCACAGCGCCTTTTCATGTCCCTGGCGAAAGCGTTGAAGGCAAATCAGAGTGAGGAGTAAAAAAATGAATCCGAACATCTGCGGCCGCAGTGTGAATGCAATCGGCGCAATCGGTAGAACAATACCGGAGGCAATACACGCAGCCTTGGAATTTCCCGAAACCAGGTACGCATACAAATAGAGCAACAGGGTGAATACCACCACTATAGCTTTTTGGAACCATGCCAGACCTACCAACCCGGCGGCTCGGGATGGGAGCGCTAGAAAAACATCGCCCAGCCATTCATAAGCAATCCAGTGGGCCCCGCGGGCAGTAAAGGAATATGTGTCAGATGTCGGCCAGGTATGTGTTTTCACAATCTGCTCGCCCACCGCGACGTGCCACCAGGTGTCTGGGTCGATGAGTCGAGGTTCCGCACCGATTAGCGCAACAGCAATCAGCAGCACGGCCATTAGCGCTGGAAAAGAAATCGCGAGTCGCAACGAACGCCACCAGGGAACGACCTCCCGTGCTCGTGGAAGGGCCGAGTCTCCGCTTTTTGCAAGTTCTGTCTCGGTGGAAGAAACCATTTATTCCGCGCCCTTTTCGCCCCACATCACCATGTTCCAGGCCAGCCAGCGCACCAGCGGTATTCGCGTCAGCAACTTATCCATCGTTCTTAGCGGCATCCACCATCCCAGGGATTTTGGCGTCTCGCGCAAAATTCTCTTCCAATAGCGATCTTTGTTGGGATTGACGCGATCCTTGGCGTAATACTTCACAAAGAGCAGAAGCGACGAGATCCAAAACTCCCGATGTCCTACGTTGAGGAAATATTTCTTTGCCAGACGAATATCCGCAGCGGTCAATGGCGATTCATCGGGCGTCCTAACCTCGGTGGCCATGCGCCTGTAAACATTTATGGCCGGGTTGTACGCTAATGGGTCATACGAAAAGAATTTTCCGCCCGGCTTCAAAGCCTGATGCATTTGGGAAAATAGCAAGGCTCGATCCTGCACGTGGTGGATGGTGTTCGCGATGTAGATAATGTCGTATTCCGCCTTGGGAAGGTCCAGAGATTCCCCTCCCGACACGAGGCCCTGCAGCTTGATACCAAACTGAGCGGCGAGCTTCAGCGCCGTCTCTACCATCTGAGGAGAGATATCCACGGTGGTAACCTCGGCGCCCCGCAGTGCAAAGTACACCGACGATTCGCCCAGTCCCGCGCCGATATCCAGCAGTTTCTTACCGTGCAGATCACCCATGCGCTGCAGGATGAACTGGTTCTCCATCGCCGTGGGCGCTTCAAAACACTCGCGAACCAGTATGTCGTCTATCTTTGTTTCACAGGCCCACGTGTCGTGAAACGCCGCTTCCCTGCTGTGCAAAGCAGTTTCCGGTGCATCAGCAGCATGGCAAGTCAGATCTTTTTCCACAGGATCAGCCTTGGTTTTTCCCGGCTATGAACAGTGAAGGCGGGTTGGTCTCACGCTTTTGGCCCTCAAATCCCAGAATTTCTCTCACTACATACAGCGGGCGGTGTTTCGATTCGCCATATATGCGACCTATGTATTCACCTATGATCCCCATACAGATCAACTGCACCCCGCCGATGAAAAGCACCGCGAACATGGTGCTGGTCCAGCCTCTGACTAAACCCTCGACCCCGAGGAAACGCTCCATAGAAACCAACACGATCCCGAGGATTGCCAGGAATGAGGTGACAAAACCCGTCCACGTGGCTACCCGCAACGGCACGATGGAAAAAGAAAAGATCCCATCCATCGCGAAACGCAGCATTTTGAAAAAGGAAAACTTGGTGACACCGGCGACGCGCGCTTCCCGGCGATAGGGCACCGCGACTTGGGAAAATCCAAGCCAGCTGACCATTCCGCGCACAAAACGGTCGCGCTCCGGCATGCCAAGAAGCGCATTTATAACCCGTCGATCCATCAGCCGGAAATCGCCGGTATCCAGCGGGATTTGTGTTTCCGACAGACGAGTCATGAAGCGGTAGAAAATCTTCGCCGTCCACAGCTTGAACGCAGTTTCGCCATCGCGCTCAGTTCGCACTCCATAGACAACGTCATAGCCTTCCTGCCATCTACGAAAAAATGTAGCAATATTTTCTGGCGGATCTTGCAGATCGGCATCAATGATGACCACCGCGTCACCTGCGGCGTGTTCGATGCCTGCGGTAATAGCCATCTGGTGGCCAAAGTTGCGTGAAAAACGCACCACGCGAATATGCCGGTCCAAGTTTTGCAACTCTCTCAGAACATCTGCGGTACCGTCAGTGCTGCCGTCGTCCACATATATAATTTCGAAATTTACCGGAATTTCCGCCAGCACGGACGATAAGCGGCTATGGGTTCCGCGCAAAACCTCTTGTTCGTTCAAACAGGGGACGATGACGGAGAGGAGGATCGGCCGCTGAAATTGACGAATCATATTTGTTGCCGCCTCACTTAACGGGAAAGTGAAGAACCGTCGTATCCATCGCTGCGAACAAAAATTACACTCGCTTGGTCGGCGTAGACTTGCTTCCAACCCGCTTGCGCTCCAAGGAATACCGCCAATGGGTCTTTTCGACCGAGGAGACAAGCCTCAATACCATAATTTCGCATTACCGAGAGCAGCCCAGGTTTGATTTTGCTTATATGCAAATAATCAGCCAATACGCCACCGTGCTCGTAAAGCTCACCACGCCCATCAATAAATACTTTATGCTCATCACCACGTGAATACACCAGATAACCGCCATACCCGTACGAATTGAACATCGGTCCGGCGATGGGATGCTCCTTCAGATAGTGGACCGCCCCCACTGGGAAACGCTCAGCGACGTGGTCCTCGATTTTTAGTCGAGATGGAAAATAGTGAAGCATTGACGCGATCATCAGCGTCATCAGCACTGCATTCAGGGCATAGGGATCTTTTTCTCTCTGGTATCTCGGTAACCAGCGCGCGAATATGCCCGCCAGTACCGGCGCGAAAATTGGCACAAAAACCAATAAAAATCGCCGGTGAACGAAAGCCAGCAATCCGACAGCGACAAAAAGAACCACATCTTCCATTCGCCACTTAAACTGGAAAATAATTTGCAAAGCTATCGTACCCAGCACCAGTACTAAAAACACTTTCGGGCCAAATAGACTTAACGGCATTGGCATCCATTCCTGGATATTCGCAAGATTTAGCGGCAACGAAGACGCTACATCAAACGGATAAGCCGCCAGCCTGGTTCCGTACGGGGTGATGGGAATGACTGCCAGGCATAGCGTGAACACCAGAGACAATCGCACGCGCTCCTCAGGTTTCCACGCGTGCGCCTCGATATCGCCCAGACGAAATTCTTTCAGTCCACATGCCCAATAAACGAGAATGATCCCCAATCCAATTTCCCAGGAACCGTGCGTATTGATCCAAATCAGAAAAAGAGGAGGGAGAAACCACAACGCGGCCGGCTTGCCCTGCCGGAATCGCTCGAGAGCGATCAAGGTAAGAATCAGGAACAGGTACCCGAACATCTGCGGCCGCAAATTAAAATTTGCGACGGCCAGGACCAGCAGCACCGTGGCGGTCAGAAATCCGGCCTTCGAATTCCGTGATCGCAAAGTCGCGTAGCCATACAACGCCAGCATGATTGCGGCGCCCAACACGATCAGTAAGGCCTGTAACCCGCGCAGACCGCCTACTCGTGCGGTCCCTGCTATCAGGATATCCCCAAGCCATTCGTACGCCAGCCAAGGCTGCCCCGCTGCTGTAAACGAGTAGGGGTCCGTGGTGGGCCAGCGATGTGTCGCAAGGATGCTTTCTCCGACTTTGATATGCCACCAAAGATCGGGGTCCACTTCAAAATCGCGAAGCGCTACAAAAACACCGCACACCAGCAGACCGCCCAACATCGCCGGAAACGAAAATATGTGTTGGAACAGCGGGATTTTGACTCGGGGTTCCAATACCGTCGAAGCTTCTCCGTCGGAAATGATTCTCTCCTCACCATTTATAACCACTGGACCCGCAGCGGCTGTCGAACTGTTTCGCATTGAAATCTGACGGCTCATCGCAGATGAACCGCCTGTTTGTTGTTGGCTATTCCCGCGACCTGGGTAGATATCTCACTGGTGGCGTTCTTGCGGGCCAGCACCACACTGACTTTATCCGAATAAACAGTTTGCCATTCGGGCAGCGCTGCGAGAAATACGGCTAATGGTTGGTCGCGGTCCAGCAAGCATGCTTTCACCTGATAGCTGTGCAGCACAGCAAGGGCGCCCGGCTTTAGCAAACTAATATGCATGTAATCCGCGAAAACTCCGCCTGGCTCATAGAGTTCTCCACGGCCATCGATGAATACTTTGGTGCGGCCACCGCCCGCCCATTCCAGGTAGCCGCCGAATCCGTAGGAATTAAATAATGGTCCTGGAAGAGAATGCGCGTGCATGAACGCCACGGCGCCGGAAGGGTACATCGTCGCAATATTTTTTTCAATTTCGGTAGTGGGCGGGAAATAGTGAATCATTGCCGCCAGCGTGGCCGTCATCAGCCCTGCGTTGATCCAATGTTGATCTTTCTCTCGCTCGTACCCGGGGATCCACCGAGCAAGCAGGGTGGCAAACAAAGGGGCGAAAAATGGCACGAAGACCAGAAGGAATCTCACGTGCAGACATGCCATCGTGGTGCCGAAAAAGAATAGGGCTAGTTCTTCCAGTCGCCACTTCGATCTATAAACGAGTTGGGCGACAAACCAGCCAAATATCAATGCCAGAAATAATTTGGCGCCGAAGAGATTAAACGGCATGGGCTGCCATTCGTTGATACTCGTCAGGTTTACAGGCAGTGAATTGACAAATTGGAACGGAAAAAAAGCCAACTTGGTGCCGTATGGCGTGATCGACAGCACCGCGACGCAGAGAAGAACAATCAGCAAGAGTCGCTCGCGCTGCGCAGTAGTCCAGGCGATCGTCTCGACGCCACCAATTCGCAATTGCTTCAAGCCGCTTGACCAATAAACCAAGATGACCAACAGCCCGATAGTCCACGAGCCGTGCGTGTTCACCCAGATCAGAAAGAGTACCGGCAGAAACCACAGGGACGCTGGCCGACCTTGGCGAAAGCGTTCAAGCGCAATCAGTGTCAGCACGATAAAAAGAAAACCCAGCATCTGCGGCCTAAAGTTGAAAACCGGGAGAGATAGAACGGTGAGCACTACAACGGCCACGAAACTTGCTTTCGAATTGCCGGAGCGCAACGAACACAACCCGTAAAGCGCCAGAATGATCGCCGCGCTCATCACCACCAACAGCACATCCAGCGCGCGCAGGCCCCCGATGCGTTCAACGCCAGCAAACAAAACATCGCCCAACCACTCCGCGGCCAGCCAGGGTTGCCCGGGGGCGCTGAACGAATAAGTATCTGTAGTCGGCCAACGGTGCATGGCCAAAATATCTTCGCCGACCTTAAGGTGCCACCAGAAGTCGGTATCCACGTCGAAGCCGTGCTTGGCCCAAAAAACTCCTGCAACGAGTACTCCTCCCAGCATCGCCGGAAACGAGAACACTCGTTTTAAGTAGTGGATGAGCATTGGAAAGGGCACTGCACAGCCTTCGATCAACGGTTAAAATTCTGTTGATCTGTACATTCAGCTTGTACGAAATCTCGTTTCGCGCAAAGGCAAAACAAAACTATATTCTGCCAAAAGGTTAGCTTTTATTCGGGAGAAGGCAAGAGGCGTGGAAACATCCGGCACTGTTCTAGTGCGCGATAACCATGTCGGAAGTGCT
>JBBRZT010000160.1:0-8704 GCA_038236395.1 Candidatus Acidiferrales bacterium | reverse complement strand
CCTATGCGATGGATGTGGGCGGCGCGCTGTTGCCGATAGACATACGCATGCCGGGGTATCCGGCATTTCTGGCGGCGATTTATTGGCTGGCGGGGAAAACGGGGCCTGAAGCGCGATTGTGGGTCATGAGTGAGCAAGTTTTTGTCGATTTGCTGACCTGCGTGGTGACTGCGTCGCTGGCGGCCACACTGGTTTTTTTGGCGTTCGAAAGCGTGCGGCCGCGACGAGTTTTTGCGGCGGCGCTGTGGCTCGCGGCCCTTTGCCCCTTTACGGCGAACTATACCGCGGTGCTTTTGACCGAAACGTGGGCAACACTTTTTACCGCGCTGGCGCTGTTGCTGATGGCGCTGCAACTTTTGCGGTTTCGCGGCTCGACGTTTTGCGTGGATGGAGTCGACCTAACTTTAGCTGTCAAGGCGGAGTGGTTTGGCGCGTTGGCGGGATTTGCCACGGGACTCGGCACATTGTTCAGGCCGGAAACGCCGTTACTGCTGGTGGTGGCGTTAGCGGTGCTTGGCTGGTATCTGCTGCGTGGGCGTCAATGGACAAGGATGTTTCGCACGTTCGCGTTTATGTGCGGCGGATGCGCAGTGGCGCTTGCGCCGTGGGCCATACGCAACGCCGTGACCCTTCACGAAGTGCAGTTTTTGAGCCCGAAGAACGCGATGTTACCGGACGAAGTGGCGCCGACCGGCTTTATCGCCTGGGAGAAAACCTGGCTGTTTCGAAGCCGTGATTGTTACGCTGTGTCATGGAAGTTGAACGAAGAGGCGATCCACCTGGAAGACATACCGGCGCGGGCATTCGACACGCAGGAAGAAAGAGATCGAGTGGCGATGCTGCTGGAGCCTTACAACGCGGACCTGGCGCTGACCGCGGAAGAGGATGCGGGATTCGCGCAGCTGGCGAGGGAGCGCACGGCGCGGCATCCGTTGCGGAGTTATTTGTGGATGCCGGCAGGGCGAGCGTTCACGATGTGGCTGACGCCGCGAATTGAATTGCTGCCGCTATCGGGGAAAGCGTTTCCACTGGCGGAGGCGTGGGAAGACGATCCGATCGACCAGGCAGTGACGATCGGGTTCGTGACGCTGGTTGTTATATATCTCTTGCTGGCGGCGTGGGGCGCGCAGCGTTTGTGGCGCCAGCCGGGCGCGCGAGTGGCGGTGGCGCTGCTGATTGGATATATCGTGGTGCGCACCGCGTTTTTGTCGACGCTGGAAACGCCGGAGCCGCGTTATGTGCTGGTTTGTTTTCCGGCGCTATTCGCGCTGGCGGCGCAGGTTTTTGCCGGGAAGGGCGCGGTCAGGACGGCGGTGGCGCGGGCAGAGTTGAGCGCCGAGCCGTTCACAACTCCCTAGCGGTCCTCAAACGGCTCCGGGTGAATGGTGACGCGATGAATCTGGGGGAATTTTTCCTTGACGCGATCCACCAGTGCGCCGGTCACATCATGAATTTTGTTGATGGGCAGCGCGCTTTTCATGGTGCAGTGGCAGGAAACCAGGATGCGATGCTCGACCTGGCGAGCGAGAACGTCGTGACAATTCACCAGCTCGTCGTATTCCGAGGGCAAAGAGTTTAAGAACTGCTCGACCGCGCTGGCCAATTGTTTCATTTCGCCGAGTCCGGCGTCGGGCGTGGCGATGTGCGTCCCGAGGGGCTCGATGTGAATGTTCACTTCGGTGGGGGCATCGCGCAACTTACGAATTCCATCTTCGAGCTTAGTGGCCTGGCGATGAGCGTCGCGCAGGCTGAGATTTTCGTCGACTTCCAGATGCAGCTCGATAAAAAGCCTGCCGCCCTGTTGCAGCGCGGTTAAATCGTGGATGGCCAGACCGAGGCGCTGCGCGACGGCGCGAATGGATTCGAACAGGTGCTCACCTTGAGGAGCGCGCGGTTCGGCGTGAACCATCACGTCGGATGGCACAATTTCGCCGATGCGTTTTTCGATGGCGTCGCTGAGCTCGTGGACTTGTTCGAGGCTGGCGGTGCGCGCGACACTGACTGTGGCGTCGACAAAATGTCGATTGCCGGCGCGGCGCACGCGGACGCGGTCTACGTCCAGCACGCCTTCCATGCGGCCGACAGCGCGGGCAATTTCCCGCCGAAGGCCCTCGGGCGCGGCATCGACGAGAGCGTCGAGGGTGCGTTTACCGAGTTGCGAGCCCACCCACAAAATTACTCCGGCGACAACCAAGGCGGCGAGGGAGTCAGCGTAGATGAGCCAAGGCAGGTTCCACGTTTCGCCGGCCCACACCAGGCCGATGCCGGCGATGACCACCATGGTGCTCCACACGTCGGTTGAAAAGTGTAGCGCGTCGGCTTCGATGGCTTCACTGTGATATTTGCGGGCGACATGGCCGAGGGCTTTCGCGCGGGTGACATCAATGGAGAGTGCCACGAACAGGATGACCACGGCGATGATACTGGGCTGGATATGCACGTGATGGAAGAAGAGGCGATCGAAGCCTTCATAAATGATGAAGACCGCGGTGATGATGAGCAGCGCGGTTTCCACGAAGGCGGAAAAATTCTCAAATTTGCCGTGGCCGTAGGGATGGCCTTCGTCAGCAGGCTGGTCGGACATGCGCACGGAGAGGAAGGTGATTACTGCGGCGAGCAAATCGAGGCCGGAATGCAGCGCCTCGGACAAAACGCCAAGACTGCCAGTGCGAAATACCAGAAAAGATTTGAGGGACAGCAGCACGACGGCAGAGCCCACGCTGAGCAGCGCGGCGCGCTTCTTTTCGCGGATTTCCAGAGTTTGGCGCAGGGCTGGCACGTGAGTTTAGATTATCTTAACTTCGGGCGGTTATGCGGGGCAGGTTGCGGCGTGCGTACAGGGATTGCCTAGCGGCATCGTGACTACGAGTTGCGCGGGATGAAATGGAGCGAGGCGGAATTCATGCAATAGCGCAGGCCGGTGGGACGTGGGCCGTCGGTGAAAACGTGGCCGAGGTGGGCGTCGCACAAAGCGCACTTCACTTCGTTGCGGACGGTTCCCAGCGAGATGTCTTTTTTCTGGGCGACATTTTCTTTGGCGATAGGCTGAAAGAAACTGGGCCAGCCGGTGCCGGAATCGAACTTGGTACTGGAATCGAAGAGAGCGTTATCGCAGTCGATGCAGCGATAGAGTCCGGCGCGGTGTTCCTGATCGAGAGCGCCGGTGAAGGCCCATTCGGTGGCGGCGCGGCGGGTTACGTCAAATTGCAGAGCGGTGAGTTGCGCTTTCCATTCGGCGGGAGTCTTGCGAACTTTGGGAATCGAAGACGCGCCCAACGCGGTGCCATCGTCTTTGAATTTCACGATTTTCACCGGGCCGGTATCGTCGCTGGTCTCAATGCCGTCGGCAAACGCGGAGGAGCAAACGCGCTCCACTCCTACGAGCACCCCATAGCCGGCAAGTGTGGCCGCCGCATAAATAAAACCGCGCCTGGTAAAGTCTTTCATACAATTTATTTCGTTGCAGTCATCACCGGCGCGGGAATCAGCGGGAGTCGCTTGGGTTCGCCGCGCGCGCCGCGAACTTCCACTTCCTCGAAAAGGAGCGAGGGCGCGACGATGGACGCAGGCAAACCATTCTGGGCGGAGCCGAAAGCGCCCAGCGCGGTGCCGGCAAAACCGTTCATCTGGCTCTGCATGTAGTTGTAGGCGAAGTCGTCGTTGCCGATGCCCGCGATGTTGCGAATGGCGCGGGAATTCAGTCCGATGACGCGGGCTCCGCGGATAATTTCTTCGCGGCCATCTTCTGGGTACACGCGGTAGACGATCAGCGGAAGGCGGTCGCCAGTTCCCGCGCCGCCGCCGTAGCTGGCGAGCAAGGCCTGAAAATCATCCTGGTGCAGCAAGCTGATGGTGGGGTTGTCCATTTCGCGCACGACCAGGCAGTAGGCGAGTTTCTGCTCGCGGCAACTGTCGAGGAATTTCTTTTTCAGGTCAGCCGGAGACATGGTTTCTTTCGAAGTAAAAAAGACATTGCTCATGGTCGGGCGGGCGTCGCTCAAAAATGCGGCGCGCCCGTGGCCGTTGGACTGATCGAAGTCGGGGCCGGGACGGCGGGACATTAACTCATTTTTGAGGACGCCATTTTCCACCAGCGTAATCTTTTGCGCGCGGACGCCTTCGTCATCCACGCCATAGGCGCCGAACAGTGGAACGCCGTGAAATTCCTTCGCGCCGGGGTCGTCAACGACGGTGACGGAAGTGGGCAACACCCGCGCGCCGATGCGGGTGATCCAATCGCTTTTTCCGCCGAGGCCGCTAAGGAGCTGCTCCATCACCGGCGTAAACGAAACGGGCGGACGCGCGCCGTTGACCGCGGGACCAAGAATCTGCGCCAGCAGCGGAGCCGCGGCGCGGGCCTCGAAGAGCACCGGGCCGGTATAGTCCTGCGCGGCGGGCGCGGAACGTAGGGCCATCAACTCGCTGCCGGTGACGTTCAGGCTCTTGCGAACCGCGTCGGGCGCGGGTAAATCCGCGGGACGCACCGCATAAGTGGCGTAAAAATTGTTGATGGGCATGCCGTCGTCGGCGAGCGCGTTCATGCCGGATTCGATGGCGGCGAAACTGCGATTGGTGCGAATCTCGGTGCCTTCGCTGGTGACCAGATATTCGGTGGCGAAGACCAGGTAATAGGTGACGCGGCCTTCGTAAATTTGCGGAAAGGCCCGCAGCGCACCGGAAGTTTCGCGGACTTCTTTTTCCCAATC
Organism: Candidatus Acidiferrales bacterium; assembly: GCA_038236395.1. Classification (GTDB taxonomy): domain Bacteria; phylum Acidobacteriota; class Terriglobia; order Acidiferrales; family UBA7541; genus Acidiferrum. The sequence continues at coordinate 3,998 of JBBRZT010000160.1, read as the reverse complement.
GCGATTGCTCCAGTCGGCCATGACCAGGGGCTCGATCTGGTGAACGGGCTCAGTCTTGGAGAAATCGTTGATGTCCGACTGGCGCGCGAGGCTGCTGAGATAAGCCTGCTTTCGCGAATAAGTTTCGACTGCTTCCTTGAACGCTTGATCGGTGGCGATCCACAGATCCTGGCGCAGTGAATCGTAGTCGCGATCGATGCCAACGGAACCGGTGGAACCGATGAAGCCGCGGAAGCCGTCGTCGCTGATGAAATTGGAGCTGTCCAGCTTGTAGCTTCCGACGCGGGCCTCCACATCCATGAAGCGGCTACGCGCGTGGTTGGAGTTGAGCAATGCGCCGAATTCTCCGCTGATTTCGCGGAAATCCAGATCGAGCAAACGATATTCGACGTAGTAGGGGCGGACCGGTTGATCGGTGCCGGGGATTTTCAATTCGAGTCGAGTTTTGGCGCGGGCCATTTCGTCGCGCATGGCGCGCAGAGTTTGATCGTTATCCTTGGGATCTTTTGTATCCTGGCCGGCGGCGCGGCAATTGGACGTTGCGGCCAGCATCGTCGCCGCAAGAATAAATCCGGAAAAAATATTGGAGATTTTCATCGCTGGCCGCCGGTCTTTGCCTGTGTGCCAGCGGGATCGTGCGCCGGCGCGGGCAAAATAGGCGGACGGTCGGTGGAGCTTTCCTTTTTTTGAACTTCCAGCTCAGAGGTCAGAATCGCCGGCGACGCAGCGGAAACGGGGACGGAGCCCGATTCGGCGCCGCAGTATCCGTTGAACACTTCGGTGGTGTCGCCGGTGGCGACGATTTTTGTAAGCGCAGCGAGAGGCGTGCCGACGATGTCCACCCCGCGCACCAGCTCATCGGGACGGCCGTCTGCGAATACTTTGTAGACCACTAAAGGTAAAACCTGAAAGGCCTGCGGCTGGCCGCGACCGGTGAAGGTGAAGCCGCCGGCGATGTCATCAATCAGCAGGCCGTAGGGCTTGTTCTGGGCCTTGATCAGTTCGATGAGTTTGACGCGAAGCTCCGCGTCGGTAACAGTTTTGCTGCTCTCCACGATCAGGTTGCCCTGGCGCGAGACGGGCGTGGCGCCCAGCTGGCGCCTGCCGTGCCCGTTCGAATGCGGAAAGTCAGCCAGCGGCGAACGGGACATTTCGAAATTTTTCAGGACGCCGTGATCCACCAGAGAGACGCGCTGCGCCGGAACACCTTCGTCATCGAACTGGTAGTAGCCGAGCAATTCCTGCGAGCCCAGTCTCTTTTTGGTGGTGTCGTCCACGATGCTCAAAAAGCTGGGCAGGATTTGTTGGCCGACCTTGTTGGAGAAGGTCTGGCCTTCGGTGACATCTTTCTGGCGGTGGCCTTCGTCGCGGTGTCCAAACACTTCGTGGAAGAAAACCGCGGCGGCGCGGCCAGTGAGCAAAGCAGGGCCAACGGTCGGATCATTGATGGGAGCGGCGACCAGGCCTTCCAGCTCCTTGCGCATGGTGGCTTCGGCGGCGTACACCGCTTTGTCATCCGGAGCGTCGCTGGGATTTACCCAATCAAAATTGTAGTAGCGGTTGATGTCCATGCCGTCCGGAGCCTTGCCCTGAATAAACAATTCCAGGCGGTAACGTATCTGACCGAATTGAAGTTGAGTGCCTTCGGTGTTGACCTGGTAGGCGTTTTGCCCCTGGCCGCTGAAAGTGACTATGGAGTTGATAATTGCCTGCGAATCGCGAAACGCCTTCGTGTAGGCGCGTACTTTTTCTTCCCAAGGTTTGCGGTCGACGGAAATGGAAACCTGCTGGCCGATGTGGATGTGCGGCTCCTCGCGAGAAAAGTCCGGGGCCTTGCCTTCGGCGGTTTCGACCTTCACTTCCTTACCGGTTTTAATTTTTATAAGTGCCTGGGCGGACGCGGCATATTGCTTGTTGGTTTCCAGCCAAATGGCGCGGTGAAGGACTTCAGCGTCATCGTCGGTGGGAACGGGAGTGCCGGGGCCGCCGTTGGCCTGCTGGCGCTCGCCGACCTTGTGGGTATCGTCCAGTGTGTAGCTGCCGGTGCGCACGGAAACTTCCAGCCAGCGGTTGCGGCCTTCGGTGCTGGTGAGCAACGCGCCGTTCGAACCAGAGACATCGGCGCGCTGCGTGTCGGTAACGGTGTAGCCGATGAAGTAGGCGGGCGGGTCCTGCGCTTTCAAAGCTTTGAAGGAGCGGTCCAGCTCGGATTGCAACGCCGCCACAATAGTGGATCGCTTCGCGGGAGCATCGGGAGGTCCGGCGAGCACTGCGGACGCGCCGGAACCGAGGATGGTTAGCACACAAAGAACGTGAATCCATCGACTACGCATACATAAGATCAAAGGGAGCCTCACAAGCGATTAGACGGGAATAAGGATTAATCAGTGTACCCGAGCGCCACGGGACGGCACAAACGTGGAGAGCCTCGGCCACAAGCTATTGGATGGGCTGGGGGCCTATACCGTTGCACACAGCGGGAGTGGGTGATCTATCCATAATTTGGGCGAACATGGAAGGCGGCGGAGCCCGACAACCGCGTCGACGAGCTTAGCCGATTAGCCGCAACTAGGGTCGGTCTGCGGGTTACAGATCGGCTTGCCTGGAGTGGTCTTGCTGCTGCCGCGAGTGACCACCGGGACGATGACGATGGGGATGGCGGCGATAACTCCCAAGGTGATGGCGGTGCCTTTGCCGATGTGATGAGCGGTCTGAATGGGGCCGCCGGTTGGGCCGCCCACGTCGGTGCTCTGGACCGCCTGGGTGAGAACATCAAGCGTGGCCTGCGCGGGATTGAGCGGCGGAGTGGAGCCGGAACTGGAATTGCGCACGCTGGTGGTTTGTCCCGCTTTGACCTCGACGCAAACGCCGGCGAGGTTGCAAACGCGAACGAAGCCCTCAAAGACGATCACGTTCATGGTGTCGTTGCTATAGTCCACGTAAAAATCGGTCCCTACAACGCCGGCGACTCCCGCGGGAGTGTGTACTTCAAACTTGCCGTCGGGCTTGGCGATTTTTTGCGCCTGGCTGCGGAGTTTTCCGTAGCTCAGCTCCAGCTGGGTCTGCTGTGTTCCGGCATCGTGTTTGACCACGTGCATGGAAGATTCGGAGCCGACGTTCAACACCGAGCCGTCATCCAGCGCGATGCGCGCGCGGCCGTTGACCTGGGTGTTCACCAGATCCTGCCAGTCCACCACCGATTTGGTGGAAGCCGTGATGGTTTTCGAGCCGCGCGCAATGCTGACGGCGGGAATGACGCGAGCCACTTCACCGGCGCGCGTGTTGGCAGTTTGCGGCGCCGCAAAAATGTCGGCGGGAACGGAGATGCACAACGAAAGAAGCAGCGTCAGAACAAAGAACTGCGGGGACCGGGACTTTGTTTGCATGAAAGGGCGCTCCTTCGGAAAAGTGTTAGCTACCGTTGTCACGCAGAGAGCTCGAAGTGTCAATTGAAATTGGCTGGAAGTTGCGCAGTCGCTACTGGGAGCGTTGCAATTGGAACATGGCGGCGGCCATGTCGTCGTGCTGGCGAATGGCCTGGGTGAAGTTGTGAACGGAGGAAAAGATGCGGGCCAGCAATTCCGCAGGAGGCAGGTGATTGCCTTCGTTACAGATATTTATCAGGCGCTCGATCCCGAAGTCTTCGTAGCGGGCGTTCTGGGCTTCGGTAATGCCATCGGAACAAGAGACGATGGAATCGCCGGGCTCTAGTGTGATGGACACGGCATCGTATTCAGAGCCGGGAAACAAGCCCGGTGGTATACCGGAAAGCTCGATGCTGCGGCAGCCGGTTGCAGAGAAATGCAGCGGGCCGGGCATGCCGGCACTGGCCAAAGTCATTTCTGAAGTGTCGGGATTGAAGAGACCGTACAGAATCGCGGCGTGACGGCGCAAGCCGCCGCGGCTGGTGAGCCGCTGGTTGAGCACGGACAGCACCTTGCCGGGCGACTGGCCGGTTTTGTGGATGCCGCGCAAGATTCCGACGGCCAGCGCGGCAT
>JBBRZT010000159.1:0-8793 GCA_038236395.1 Candidatus Acidiferrales bacterium | reverse complement strand
TTCATCATGCCGCGCTTTTCCTGCATCATCACGGAATGGAGAAAGGCCGTGCCGGTGAGCCACGGCAGCAGCGAGGCGTTTTCGACCGGGTCCCAAGCCCAGTATCCACCCCAACCGAGTACCGCGTAGGCCCAGTGCGCGCCGAGCAGAATTCCGGCGGTCTGAAAGCCCCAGGCGATCATGGTCCACTTGCGGGTGAGGTGAATCCATTTTTCGCCGGGATATCGCGCCAGCAGAGCGCCGAGAGCGAACGCGAACGGAATCGTGAAGCCAGTGTAGCCGGAATAAAGATTGGGCGGATGAATCACCATTTCCGGATATTGCAGCAGAGGATTCAGCCCGTTGCCATCGGCGCGCGAAATCAAATCCATGGCGCCATGCGCTCCGGGAATACCGAGGGCCTTGAAAGGGCTAGCCACGAAGTTATTCAAGGTGAGGAAGAAAATCTGTACTCCGGCGAGAACCACGCCGACGTAAGGCATCAGCTCGCCATTTTTGTGGCGATAAACCATCAATACGGAAAAGACATATACCGCCAACAGGAAGCTCCAGAAAAGCAAAGAGCCTTCCTGACCGGACCATAGCGCGGCTACTTTATAAAACGCGGAGAGATTGCGATTGCTGTGGGCTACGACGTAGGCACTGGAAAAATTGTCGCTGAAGAAAAGATATTCGAGACTGAGGGTCGCGAGGAAGATCAGGCCGCAGGTGGCCAGACCGGCCTGCCGCGCGCTCTTTACCAGCAGCGGGTGGCGGGTGCGAATCGCGGCGATTCCGCCGACGAACGCATATAGCGCACAGACAAAAGCCAGCAGGAGCGCGAAAGATCCGAATACATCCACGAAGTCCCCACTTCCTCCCATGCCGAAAGGCCGGGAGTCTTACATCGTGCTGGTCGACGCTCCAGTAGACGCCGCCGGCGCAACGGTGCCGCCGGGCGCGGATTCATACTTCGATGCGCATTTGGCCTGCACGTGATCGGCGACAAAACGGCCGTCGGGAGCAGGTCGGCCTTCGACCAACGCCTGAGCCTTATCGACGAACGTGTCCGGCAACGGCTCGGTGCCGCCATAACTTACGGGAAGCGACTTCCCCTCCCCCTGCAGGACGAATTCCACGCGTCCGGGTAGGCGATGGATGCTGCCCGGTTCGACGGTGCCACCAACGCGCATGCGTCGATTCAAGGAAGCGCCGTGAAGGGTCTGAAGTTCCGCGATGGTGTGGTAATAGGTTTTACTTTCGCCGTAGCCGAGCCAGGCGAGGAAGCCGAGTGAAATCACAATCACGCCGATGCCGATCCCGAATTTCGCTTGTTTGCGCACAGGCCCACTCCGAACCACGCCGTCCCGAACCAGGACGATTCTATCACAGCTAAAAATATGGGTTTACTCTTCAAAAGGGCAAAAATGTACCTGGCCTTTGGAGCTAAGGCCCGCGGGCGCGGTGTTCAGCGGGCTGCCGGCACGGCGAGAGATTCACGCAGGCGGGTGACGGTAACGGAGAGGGCGGCGAGGTCTGAACTATCCAGGGCGAATGCGTGGCCTTGATTCACGACGAGTTCGCAGCCTAGCTGCGCACTGTCAAACTTCGAGATCAGCGGAGTCAGAGAGCCGGAAATGAATGCTATGCGTTTGGGCTTGAGCGAGCGGCGAATCCTAGTGAAGAGTGCGGCGAGGCGCTCAGCGACAGCGGATTCGGGCGTGGCGGCGCCGGAGGCGGCGTCCAGCGGACATTCCAGAACGTGCGTTACGAAAAGACCACGGCGCTGAAATTCGGAATGCATCGCGTCCGTGTTTTTATTTTCAGGAGCGATGCCCGCGGCAGCAAAGAGATGGGCCGCTTCGCCGGAATGTGCTTCACCGGGCGAATAGAAAAATTCCGCATCTTTAGCGGGAGAAACCGCGCCAAGCAAGAGCGTGTGAAGATGAATCGGGCGGTAGCGCGTGGTCGATTCGAGCCGCTGCAATCGGCGCGCAATATGTTCCGGCGAAGCGGGCTGGCCGCAGCCGTCGCACAAAATCAATGAGGAGTCGGGCATCGCTGTTTAGCAATGTAATGCAGCGGGATAGCGAGGGCAAACTGGGAGCGAGGTTACGAGGAGACGGGAGAATCCGAGGGCAGCTTGGCGCGCAGGCACCACTTCAATTCCTGGCTCAGTTCACTGATGTCCATACCGGCCATGACGATAAATTTGCAGCTCAACATTTCGCGGGGTTCGTCGTCGTCGGGGAGTTGGCAGGTAACGCGGCAATACTGGCAATCCTGATTCCAGCAGAAGCGGCCGTAAGGGATGGTCTCAGGACTGATGAACTGGAAGCAGCGCAGGAGCGAATTCCGTTCCGGGACCTGGAATTTCTTTCCCATGACGGTGATCTGGACGAGCTTTTCGTAGGGCCGAAACGGGTCGGACATTGACGCAGCTGCCTCCGCGCGGGCCCGAGAATTTCGAACGAGCCGAACACACCTTCAGAGTAGACCTGCCCCGAAAAGGCAACAACCAGAGGTATTGGAAGAGTTGCGAAAATGCTACCTGTATGAGGTGCGGAAGCTGGGTTTCAATTGCCTAGATCGAAGAACTGGCCCATCTTGCGGAATTTTTCGTAGCGCGTGGCGAGCAGTTCTTTCTGGGGCTGCTCCATGAGCATGAGCAGTTGGCGCTCGAGCACTTCGTCGAGCAAACGGCCGGCGGCCTCTGGGTCGGTGTGCGCGCCGCCTTCGGGCTCCGGGATGATTTCATCGATGATGCCGAATTCCTTGAGGTCCTTGGCGGTGATCTTCAGCGCGATGGCCGCGGTCTCTGCCTGGGTGGAATCGCGCCACATGATGGCGGCGCAGCCTTCGGGAGAAATTACCGAATAAAAGCTGTTTTCGAAAATGTTCACACGATCGCCGATCGCCACGGCCAAGGCCCCGCCCGAACCGCCTTCCCCGGTAATGGTGACAATAATGGGGACCGGCAGGCGCGACATTTCGCGAAGATTACGGGCGATGGCCTCGGCCTGGCCGCGTTCTTCAGCGTCTATGCCGGGATAAGCGCCGGGCGTATCGATGAAGGTCAAGATGGGCCTGCCGAATTTGGCGGCCAGCTGCATGATGCGCAACGCTTTGCGATAGCCTTCAGGCTTGGGCTGGCCAAAATTTCGCTGCACGCGCTGTTTGGTGTCGCGGCCCTTCTGGTGGCCGATCACGGCGACGGGACGGCCATGAAATTTCGCCAAGCCGGTAACCAACGCTTTATCGTCGCCAAAATTGCGGTCGCCGTGCAGCTCGATGAAGTCGGTGAAAAGCATGCCGATAATGTCGAGAGTGTATGGCCGATTCTGGTGGCGCGCAATCTGTGCGCGCTGCCAGGGGCCCAGGTGCGCGTAGAACTCGCGGCGCAGCTCGGCAACCTCCAGGCTGACGCGCTGGAATTCAGCGTCGGCTGCTTTGTTGCCGGCCAACTGACGCAGGTCTTCGACGTCTTTTTCCAGGCGCTCGATTTCTTTCTGGCGGTCATTCGGGCCGTGCTTGGATTTGTTCTTGTCTTTGTCCTTGCCGTTTTTGGCGGTCATGCCGTGGCCGCCATTTCTATGGCGCGACTGCCACAAATCTGGCGGACAGCTTCAACCAGCTCAGGGTTGGAACGCACCCGCTGCTGGGCTTGCAGCAGCGCGACGGAACCGTCCGGCGAGCGCAGCTCGAAGACCACCGCGCAGTTGCCGGGGAAATTGGTAAACAACGTCTCGAGGCGATCAAGAGCCTCCTGACTCATGGACTGGACTTCCAAGCGTACGCGAAATTCCTGGACGGCGGGGCGCTCGGCAATCTCTTCCAGGCGTCGCGCCTCCTGCAAAGACAAACGCGTTCCGGCCTCTTCGATCTGCACGCGAGCTTTGAGCAGCAGAGGCACGCCGGGCTTCAGCATGGCTTCCATGCGTGTGTAGGCTTCGGGGAAAACCAGCAGTTCCTGCACGCCGGTCATGTCCTGCAAAGTGAAGATGCCCCAGCGCGCGCCTTTCCGGCTGCGCATCGGCCGAATGCCGACGATGAGCGCGGCGACGGTGATGTCTTTGCCGTTGCGCTGGCCTTCTACCTGGTCGAGAGTCAACGCTTTCAATTCCTGCAGGCGCGAAGCGTAGCGCGCCAGGGGATGCCCGGAAACGTAGAAGCCCAGCACCGCGTATTCACCGGTCAGGCGCTCTTCTTCGCTCCAGGGCACGGCGTCGCGCAGCTCAAACAGAATGGGAGCGGGAGCTGAAGCGCCGCCGAATAATCCGTGTTGGCCGGATTCGCGCGAGCGGGCCACGCGCTGCAAGGCGTTCACCGCGTCGTCAACGGAAGCGAGCATGCCTTCGCGTGGACCAAGCGAATCCATGGCGCCGGACTTGATCAGACTTTCGAATACGCGCTTGTTGAGAAAGCGCGGTTCGATGCGCTCGCAGAAGGCATAGAGGGAGCGAAATTCTCCCTGCGCCAGGCGCGATTCGCGAATTGCCTTGGCGGTGTTTTCTCCGACGTTTTTTATGGCCGCCAGACCGAAGCGGATGGCCTCATTTACCGGCGTAAAGTACAGATCGCTTTCGTTTACGTCGGGCGGAAGGATAGAGATGCTCATGCCGCGCGCTTCGTTGATGTACTTCACCGTCTTGTCGATGTTCCCGGCGTCGGAGGTCAGCAGCGCGGCCATGAATTCCACGGGGTAGTGAACCTTGAAATACGCGGTTTGATAAGCTAGCAGCGCATAGGCGCAGGAATGCGATTTATTGAAGCCGTATCCCGCAAATTCTTCCATCAGGTTAAAAACGCGCTCGGCTTTTTTCTCGGCTATCTTGTTGGCGAGGCAGCCGGCCATGAACTTGGCGCGCTGCGAAGCCATCTCCTCTTTCTTCTTTTTGCCCATAGCGCGCCGGAGAATGTCGGCTTCACCGAGCGAAAAAGTCGCCAGGCGATTGGCAATCTGCATCACCTGTTCCTGGTAGAGGATGACGCCGTAGGTTTCTTCGAGAATGTCCTGGAGCTGCGGGAGTTCGTAGCTGACTTTGGTCTTGCCCTGCTTGCGGTTGATGAAGTCGTCGATCATGCCGCCCTGAATGGGTCCGGGACGGTACAAAGCATTGAGCGCGGTAAGGTCCTCGATGCGCGTGGGCTGGTATCGGCGCAGAATGTCGCGCATACCGTGCGATTCAAACTGGAAAATGGCGGTGGTGTCGCCACGCGCGAAAAGTTTGTAGGTGTCGGCGTCATCCAGCCCAAGGTTATCGATGTCGACTTTGACGCCGCGATTCTGCTCGATCATTTGTACGGTGTCGTGCAGCACAGTGAGGGTGGTCAGCCCGAGAAAATCCATCTTAAGCAGGCCGATACGCTCGAGATCATTCATGTCGTATTGCGTGGTGATTTCGTCGCGATTGGTCTTGTAAATCGGCACGATGTCGGTGAGCGGACGCGCCGAAATAACCACACCGGCAGCGTGCGTGCCGGCGTGGCGTGCCAGACCCTCCAGTCGAAGCGCCACGGCCATCAAATCTTTCAGGCGCTCATCGGCATTGATAGCCGCTTTCAGCATCGGAGATTGCTCCAACGCATCTTTCAGTTCAATCCCCAGTGTGGTGGGAATCAGCTTCGCGAGGCGATCCACTTCCATGTAGGGAATATCCATGGCGCGGCCGACGTCTTTCACCGCAGCTTTGGCCGCCATGGTTCCAAAGGTGATGATCTGCGAGACATTTTCACGGCCGTATTTCTGGGTGACGTACTCGATCACTTCGCCGCGCCGGCGCATGCAGAAGTCGATATCGATATCCGGCATGGATACGCGCTCGGGATTCAGGAAGCGCTCGAAAATCAGGTTGTACTGCAAAGGGTCGACGTCGGTGATGCGTAACGCGTAGCTAACCAGGCTGCCCGCGGCGGAGCCGCGCCCCGGGCCCACCGGAACGTTCTGCGCGCGAGCATAATGAATAAAGTCCCAAACGATCAGGAAGTAGCCCTCATAGCTCATCTTCTGGATCATTTGGATCTCAGAGGTGAGCCGGCGTTCGTATTCGGCGAGATTGCTGCGCAGCAAGCCCTGCTTGGCGAGCCGCTCCAGAGCGGGAACGCGCGTCGCAAATCCTTCGCGTACCACTCTTTCGAAGTAGCTCCCCGGCGTGTACCCCTCCGGAACTTTGAACTCCGGGAAAGGATTCGAGACGCGCTCAATTTTTACATTGCAGCGCGCGGCGATATCCACGGTGCGGCTCAAAGCTTCGGGCAGTTCGCCAAAAACCTGGGCCATTTCCGCAGCGCTCTTGAAATAAAACTGGTCGGTGGCGAATTTCATACGATGCGCATCGCCCATGGTCTTGCCCGTCTGGATGCACAGCATGACATCCTGGGAGTGCGCGTCGTCGTGGTGCAGATAATGGCAGTCATTGGTGGCGACTAATGGAATGCCGGATTCCTTCGACAGGCGCACCAGGTGCGGGTTCACGGTCTTTTCGATTTCCAGGCCTTGATCCTGAATCTCCAGAAAAAAATTTCCTTTGCCGAAGACGTCGCGAAGGCGGTAGGCATTCTCGCGCGCCTGGTCGTATTTTTCTTCCACCACCGCTTCGGTGACCACGCCGCGAAGGCAGGCGGAAAGAGCGATCAAGCCTTTGCTGTGTTTGGCGAGCAGGTCGTAGTCGATGCGCGGCTTGTAGTAAAAACCTTCCAGGAATCCGGCGGAAACCAGCTTGATCAGATTCTGGTAGCCTTCCAGCGATTCGCAAAGCAGCACCAGGTGATTGCTGCCGCGGCCAACTGGCTCACCTTCGCCGCGATCCTGACCGTTGGCGCCGTTGGTTTTTTCTCCGCGCTCATGGCGGCTGCCCTTGGCGACGTAGACTTCGCAGCCGATGATGGGCTTGACGTCGCGGCTGGAGGCTTCGTTGAAGAAATTGGCCGCGGCAAAAAGATTGCCATGGTCGGTGATGGCCACCGCAGGCATCTTCTGGCGAGAAGCTTCGTCGAGCAGTTCTCCGGTTTCGCAAGCTCCATCGAGCAGGCTAAAATCCGTGTGTACGTGCAGATGAACAAATTCAGGCTGGCCCATGAACCTCGATTCTAAATCTCTGCGCCGATAATTGCGACTCGCAAACTAGATTTCCTCAGGCGAGCAATTTGTGTTGAATTCTCAGGAACGACTCATTTGCGGCGGCCGCTCTTTTTTGCAGAAGAAGCCCGCGCCGGCGCAGCGTGTTTCTTTGCAGCTTTCGCCGCACTCTTTCCGGCAGCGGCCGCCGCTTTGCCGGCCTTTTTCGATTCTTCCTTGGCTGCGGCATGCTTTTCCCGCGCAGCACTGCCAACCGCCAACGCAGCCTGCGATTTCTCCGCGCCTTTGGGCTTCTTTTCTTTCTCTTTCTTTTTTGGCGGTTCCTTGATGCCGGAAAGCTTGCGCAGGATTTTTTCCCGTTCTTCGGGGGTCTTGCCGCGTCCGGTCAGCTGCATGGCAAACACCTGCTGCACAACGGCGTCGAACTTCGCGCCCGCGGGCATGCCCAGTGTGGTCAATTCGGTGATCACCTGAGGAAGTCCGGAACGTATCGGCCGCCATTTGTTCAGATACGCGCGGATTTTGGAAACCGCCGCGGAATTGCCGGATTCGGCCATGATGTAGGCAATCTGGTCGAGCGGCAGCTTCTCCAGGAACTTAAATGCATCGATGGGGGCGTTCATTTTATTGCCTGCAAGTTCCTTGGCCGCGCCGGTAACAAGCTTGTCAAAATTCAGGATCTCCTGCGATTCCCCCGAACGATAACCGGCCTTGGACAACACCGCGCTTTGCTCGCGGTCCTTCAGGCGCCCGATGATGGCCAACAGCATGGGAGCGGCGAGGCGGGGGCGCAGACCGGCGGTGAAAAGATCTTCGCGAACGTTGGAGAGTCGAGTAATGGAGTCGTACCCCGGGCGTTTCTTGGCCAGCACCGGGCTGACGGCTCCAAGGAGATCGTGGTCCTCCCAGGCTTTCAGTACGACGCTGGGGCGTTCTTCGCGGGCCAGTGCCCGCAACTCGGCGCCGGCGTCTTCGGTCGTGATGGTTCCGGGCAATTCCCTCTCGACGGCCAGATCAAACCATTCCTGGGTGCGCGCCTCAATTTTGAAGCCCATGCGAGCGGCAAAGCGCAGCACGCGAAGCAGCCGAACAGGCTGGTTGGTGAAAGCATGAATGGTCAGCGCGCGTACTTCAGCTCGTTCGATATCCGACAGGCCGTTGGTAGGATCGAGCAGGAGCCCGCGTGACGCCGGATTAAGGGAGATGGCGACCGCGTTCAGAGAAAAATCACGACGGCGCAGATCCTCCATAATGGTCGACCAGCGAACCTCGGGACGCGTACCGGGGCGAACGTAGTGATCGTCGCGCGCGGCGGAAATACTGCCCTCCACATCTCCGCCAAAAAGCAGTTCGATATGGCGCAGCTTGTCGTCTTCGACGAGAACTTTCGCGCCGCCCTTTTCTAGCTCGCGCGCGATCTTCGCGGGATTCCCTTCCACCGTGAAGTCCAGATCGCGCAGCGACGCGCCGGTGACTAAATCGCGCACCGTTCCGCCGGTTAGATAAACATTGAAGCCCATGGCGGCGGAAAGTTCCTGCACGCGCGTGAGGACAGCGCGTTGTTCCGGCGAAAGCCGGCTTTCGAGCAAAAACATATAATCTGGCATTCTGCTCCTTCTGTTTCAGGGTGTTCGCGCAAAATCCGCGAGCGCTCCCGCGATAAAACTCAAGGCCTACCCGTTAAGACGTCCCTGCAACCACCAGATAACACGTCATGCACGGGGATGATGCGCTTT